>NZ_RFFJ01000104.1 GCF_003696235.1 Streptomyces triticirhizae | reverse complement strand
CGCGCCGCCGCCCACGCGGCGGCCAGGCCCGCGTTGCCGCCGGAGGCGATCGCGACGCCGGCCCCGGGCAGCCGGCCGGCGGCCCGGCGCGCGGTGAGGAAGTTCAGCGCGCCGCGCGCCTTGAACGACCCGGTGTGCTGGAGGAACTCCAGCGCGAACCAGGCCCGTTCACCCGCCGGCGCCAGCGCCACCGGCCGCACCCCGCCGGCGATCCGCTCCCCGGCCGCCCGCACGTCCGCGTATCCCAGATCGCATCCGCTCATCCCGCCAGCCTAGGCCGGCCCGGGACACGCCTACACGGGCGGCCCCAGCAGGATGTCCGCCGCCACCTCGATCTTCTCGCCGACCGAGCCGACCGAGCCGACCGACTCCGGGAGGACGAAGGTCTCGCCCGGCCGGTAGGTGGACCGCGTCCGGTACTCGCCGTCCCGGGGATCGGTCAACAGACTCACCCGCCGCGCCCGCCGGTCCCCGATCAGGTACACCGGAACGCCGGCCCGCGCGTAGGCGAGGGGCTTGGCCACGACGTCGCTGGTGAGATTGCTTGAGGTGACCTCCACGACCATGCGGAAGACATGGGGCGCGTAGCAGTTGAACGCCACCAGGTGCTCCTTCACGTCCTCCTCCACGACCGCCAGATCGGGGACGACATAGTCGTCGCCGGAGGGGAGCCAGAGCCCGACGCTCTGCACCACGTTGACCCCCAGGGTCTCCAGCGGCGCGAGGGCGAGCGTCAGTTGGGTGAGGGCACGCGCGGGCCCGGGGCGCGCGCCGGGGTGGGTATAGGTTCGGGCGCCATGAGCAGAGGTGTGGACATAGCGATCAGGTCCGGTTACGTGGTGCCGGTGGACGGCGAACCGATAACGGGCGGCACGGTGCTGGTGGTTGACGGGAGGATCGCGGCCGTCGGGCCGGACGCCGAGGTGGCGGTGCCGGACGGGGTGCGGGTGGTGGACGCCTCGGGACGCTGGGTGCTGCCGGGCTTCGTCGAGGCGCACGGCCACATCGGGGTGCACGAGGAGGGCGAGGGCTGGGCCGGCGACGACACCAACGAGATGACCGACCCGCTCGGCGCGCGGATGCGGGCGTTGGACGCCATCAACCCGGCCGACGTCGGCTTCGCGGACGCGCTCGCCGGCGGCGTCACCAGCGCGGTGATCAAGCCGGGCTCGGGCAACCCGATCGGCGGCCAGACCGTCGCGGTCAAGTGCTGGGGCCGCACGGTCGACGAGATGCTGGTGCGTCAACCGGTCAGCGTCAAGAGCGCGTTGGGCGAGAACCCGAAGCGGATCTACGGCGAGAAGAAGCAGCTGCCCTCGACCCGGCAGGGCGTCGCCGCCGTGATCAGGGACGCGTTGACGCGGGCCGACGCCTACCGCGCGCGCCGGGCGCGCGCCGAGGCGGACGGGGAGCCGTTCGAGCGGGACCTGACGCTTGAGGTGCTGGCGCGGGTGCTGGACGGCGAGTTGCCGTGGTGCCAGCACACCCACCGCGCCGACGACATCGCGACCGCGATCCGGCTGGCCGACGAGTTCGGCTACCGGCTGGTGATCAACCACGGCACCGAGGCCCATCTGCTGGCCGACGAGATCGCCCGGCGCGGCATCCCCGTGATCAGCGGGCCGCTGTTCACCACGCGCTCCAAGGTCGAGCTGCGGCAGCGGACGTTGGCCAACCCGGGCATCCTGGACCGGGCCGGGGTGAAGGTCGCGATCACCACGGACCACCCGGTGATCCCGATCAACTTCCTCGTCCACCAGGTCACGTTGAGCGTCAAGGAGGGCCTCGACCGGGACCGGGCGCTGGCCACCATCACCACCAACCCGGCGGCGATCCTGGGCCTGGACGACCGGGTGGGCGCGCTCCGCCCCGGCCTGGACGGGGACGTGGTGATCTGGTCCGGCGACCCGCTGGACGTGATGAGCCGCGCGCTGCGGGTCTTCGTCGAGGGCCGCGAGGTCTACGCCTGGGACGAGGAGCGCCGCGCGGGCACGGTCGTCGACCCGTACTACCGCGAGTCCGTCTGAACGAACGCCGGAACGGCCGGCTCAGGCCGGGACGAGCCAGACCGTGGCCAGCGGGGGCAGCGTTGGGGTGACGCTGACGGGCTGGCCGTGGCTCGGGGTCGTCTCGGCCTTCAGCGGCTCGGGGTTGGTGACCCCGCCGCCGCCGTAACGGAGTTCGTCGGTGTTGATGACCTCCCGCCAGGCGTCGGCCAGGCCCGGGACCCCGAGCCGGTAACCGTGGCGGACCACGGCGGAGAAGTTGCTGACGGCCAGCAGCGGGGAGCCGTCGGCGGCGAACCGGAGGAACGCCAGCACGTTGTCGGTCGCCGCGTCGGCGGTGATCCAGGCGAAGCCGCCGGGGTCGGTGTCGCGCTCCCAGAGCGCGGGGGTGGCGCGGTAGCGCGCGTTGAGGTCGCGCACCAGGTCGCGCACGCCCCGGTGGTCGCCGGCGGCGACATAGTCGTCGGCGAGCACCCACCACTGCGGGCCCTCGGCCTCCGACCACTCGGCGCCCTGGGCGAACTCCTGTCCCATGAACAGCAGTTGCTTGCCCGGGTGGGACCACATGAAGGCCAGATAGGCCCGCACGTCGGCCCGGCGGCGCCACCAGTCGCCGGGCGTCTTGGAGACCAGCGCGCCCTTGCCGTGCACCACCTCGTCGTGGGAGATCGGCAGGACGTAGTTCTCCGAGTAGGCGTAGTGCATGGCGAACGTCATCCGGTGGTGGTGCCACGCCCGGTGCACCGGGTCCTCGCCCAGATAGAGCAGGGTGTCGTGCATCCAGCCCATGTTCCACTTGAAGCCGAAGCCGAGACCGCCGTGGTTCGTGGCCCGGGTGACGCCGTCCCAGGCGGTGGACTCCTCGGCGACGGTGATCACCCCGGGGCAGCGGCGGTAGACCGTGGCGTTCATCTCCTGGAGGAACGCGACCGCGTCCAGGTTCTCCCGGCCGCCGTGGGCGTTGGGCAGCCACTGGCCGTCCTCGCGGCTGTAGTCCAGGTAGAGCATGGAGGCCACGGCGTCGACGCGCAGCCCGTCCACGTGGTACTCCTCGCACCAGTAAACGGCGTTCGCCACCAGGAAGTTCCGCACCTCGCGGCGCCCGTAGTCGAACTCCAGCGTGCCCCAGTCCGGGTGCTCGGCGCGGCGCGGGTCGGGGTGCTCGTAGCAGGGGGTGCCGTCGAACCGGGCCAGCGCCCACTCGTCCTTGGGGAAGTGCGCCGGCACCCAGTCGATCAACACGCCGATCCCGGCCCGGTGGAGGGCGTCCACCAGGTGCTTGAAGTCGTCGGGGCCGCCGAGCCTGGCGGTGGGGGCGTAGTAGCCGGTCACCTGGTAGCCCCAGGAGCCGCCGAAGGGGTGCTCGGCCGGGGGCATCAGCTCGACATGGGTGAAGCCCATATCCCGTACGTAGGCGGGGAGTCGCTCGGCCAGCTCGCGGTAGCCCAGCCCTGGGCGCCAGGAGGCGGGGTGCAGTTCGTAGATCGAGAGCGGGGCGGCGTGCGCCGGGCGCTTCGCGCGGGAGGCCAGCCAGTCGGCGTCGCCCCAGACATAGCTACTGCGGTGCACGATCGAGGCGTTGGCCGGGGGGCACTCGGTGCGGCGCGCGAGGGGGTCGGCGCGCAGGGAGTGCGCGCCGTCGGCGCCGAGCACGTCGTACTTGTAGAGCGCGCCGGCGTCCACGCCGGGCACGAACAGCTCCCACACGCCGCTGGAGCCGAGCGAGCGCATGGGCAGCTGGGTCGGGTCCCAGTGGGTGAAGTCGCCGGTGACGCGCACCCCGCGCGCGTTGGGCGCCCAGACGGTGAACCGGGTGCCGGCCACGCCCTGGTGCGTCATCGGGCGCGCGCCCAGCGCCTCCCACAGCCGCTCGTGCCGGCCCTCGGCGATCAGGTGCAGATCCAGCTCGCCGAGCGCGGGCAGGAAGCGGTACGGGTCGTCGGCCACCAGCTCGGTGCCGTCCGGGTACGCGACCACCAGCTGGTACGCCTCGGGCGCCGGGCCGGCGAGCACCCCGGCGAAGAAGCCGTCGCCCTCATCGTCCAGGGGAACGTCCGCACCGCCGGCGCGCACCGCGACCCGGCGCGCGAGCGGGCGCAGGGCGCGAACGAGGGTCCCGCCCTCGACCGGATGCGCCCCCAACAGCGCGTGCGGGTCGTAGTGCGCCCCGTCGAGCAACAGGGCACGGTCCTGGGCCGAGAGCTTCACGGTGGGGATCTCCTTTGCGGCGGGCGGCCGTTGGGGGCGGAACGGGGCGGAACGCGCGGAACGGGGGAACGCGACGGCCGGCGAGGTCGGGCGCCCTCAGGCGTCGGCCTCGGCCAGCCGCCGGATGGCCATCATCGGCACCGGCAGCCAGGACGGCCGGTGGCGCGCCTCGTAGAGCACCTCGTAGATCGCCTTGTCCGTCTCGTAGGCCAGCAGCAGCTCCCGCTCGGCCAGCGGGTTCTCGCCCCCGGCCGCCGCGTAGCCGGCGCAGAACGCCGCCCGGTTGGCGCGCGACCACTCGGCCGCGCCGGCGTGCCCGCGCACCCGGTGCTGGCAGGCCGCGTAGTCGAAGGACCGCAGCATCCCCGCCACGTCGCGCACCGGCGGCCCCGGCTCCCTGCGATCCGCCAGCGGCCTGGCCGGCTCGCCCTCGAAGTCGATCACCGTCCAGTGGGTGCCGGCCGGTTGGCCCGGCCGTTCGGCGGTGAGCACCTGGCCCAGGTGCAGGTCGCCGTGGAGCCGCTGGACCCGCGCCCTTCCGCCGCGCGCGGCGTGGTCGGCCAGCGCGGTGTACCCCCGACGCAGCCCCTCGCGGTAGGGGCGCAGCGCGGAGACGGCCTCGACGGCGTGGTCGAGCCGTTCGATCATGCCCAGCGCGAGGCCCTCCAGGCGGCGCCCGGTGAGCAGGTCGGTGGGCAGCGCCTCGGCGAGCGCCGCGTGCACCTCGGCCGTCGCCCGGCCCAGGGCGTGCGCGGCCGGGGTGAAGTCGGCGCGCTCGGCGAGCGAGCGCTGGGCGAGCTGCCAGCCGTCGGTCGAGCCGGCGAGGAACGGCTGGAGCACGCCCAGGGTCAGCGGCTCGCCGGGGGCGTTGGGCAGGGTGGCCTCGAACCAGGCGGCCGGCGCCGGCACCCGGGCGCAGCCGGCCCTGGCCAGCGCGAGCGGCAGTTCGAGGTCCGGGTTGATGCCGGGGGAGACCCGGCGGAAGAGCTTGAGGATGTGGGCCTCGCCGAAGACCACGGAGGAGTTGGTCTGTTCGCCGGTGAGCACCCGGGCCGGCAGGCCCGAGGGGATGGCGGTCCCCGGGGCGCGGCCGAAGGAGAGGCCGCCCAGGCGGCCCGGGGTGCGCAGCCGCTCCAGGAGCAGGCCGGCCAACCGTGGGTCGTGGAGCGCCTCGTAGACCGCGCGCCCGCGCAGCGGCCCCTCGGCGGGCCGGCCGACCAGCGCCGGGTGGAGCGCGTCGGGCAGCGCGGGCCGCACGCCCAGCAGCAGTTGGTAGCAGTCGCCCGTCGGGGGCGCGGCGTGCCCGGTGCCCGCCGGCGCGGAGGCGTCGCCGCGCGCCGGTCGTGCGCCGGCGCGCACCAGCAGATGGAGCAGCCCTGGCCCGGGTCCTGAGCTGCCGCAGGGCAGCAGCTCGGTCGCCGAGATCAGCGTCAGCTCGCCGATGGGGCGACCCTTGCCGGCGAACCAGCGTTGTTCCGGAAGCCAGTTGGCGAGCAGCCCGGTGAGGGAACGCAACAGCGCGCCGCCCTGCGTCTGCTGGGCGTGCGCCTGGCCCTGGGAGACGGATGCCTGAGCGGTCCGGGGGGCGGAACTATCCGACATGTCGTCCTTTCCCCGGGCATGAGATATGTCACGAAGTGTCCCGGATTGAGGCCTGAGTTGCCTGGTCGTGCGGGACGTGTCGTGCAGGAACGACCGTGCGGGTGAGGGCCCCACAACGGGCCCTCACTCAACGGTAGGCCCTGGCCAATGCCCTGCCAGGGGAAGGCTTCCCCCAGCAGGCTGGGGGTAAGCCCGTCCGGCGCCCTTCTACGCCTTATGACTCGGAGGCTTTACGCAGCCGAAACCAGTAGAAACCGTGACCCGCGAGGGTCAGCAGATACGGGAGTTCACCGATGGGCGGGAACCGCACCCCGCCGATCAGCTCCACCGGCACCCGGCCCGTCCAGGGCCTCAGGTCCAGCTCGGTCGGCTGCGAGAACCGGGAGAAGTTGTTGACGCACATCACCAGGTCGTCGCCGTGCTCCCGCAGATACGCGAGCACCGCCGGGTTGGACGACGGCAGCTCGGTGTAGCTGCCGAGCCCGAACGCCGGGTTCTGCTTGCGGATCTCCACCATCCGCCGCGTCCAGTGCAGCAGCGAGGCCGGGGAACTCATCGCCGCCTCGACGTTGGTGACCTGGTACCCGTAGACCGGGTCCATGATCGTCGGCAGGAAGAGCCGGCCCGGATCGCAGGACGAGAAGCCGGCGTTGCGGTCCGGCGTCCACTGCATCGGGGTGCGGACCGCGTCCCGGTCGCCGAGCCAGATGTTGTCGCCCATCCCGATCTCGTCGCCGTAGTACAGGATCGGCGAGCCGGGCAGCGACAGCAGCAGCGCCGTGAACAGCTCGATCTGGTTGCGGTCGTTGTCGAGGAGCGACGCCAGCCGCCGCCGGATGCCGATGTTGGCGCGCATCCGCGGGTCCTTGGCGTACTCCGCGTACATGTAGTCGCGTTCCTCGTCGGTGACCATCTCCAGGGTCAGCTCGTCGTGGTTCCGCAGGAAGATCCCCCACTGGCAGCCGGCGGGGATCTGCGGGGTCTTGGCGAGGATTTCCGAGACCGGGTAGCGGGACTCCCGGCGCACGGCCATGAAGATCCGTGGCATCACCGGGAAGTGGAACGCCATGTGGCACTCGTCGCCGCCCTTGTCGTAGTCGCCGAAGTAGTCGACGACGTCCTCGGGCCACTGGTTGGCCTCGGCGAGCAGCACGGTGTCGGGGTAGTGGGCGTCGATCTCCGCGCGCACCCGCTTGAGGAACGCGTGGGTGGCAGGAAGGTTTTCGCAGTTGGTGCCCTCCTCCGCGTAGAGGTAGGGCACCGCGTCCAGCCGGAACCCGTCGATGCCGAGGTCCAGCCAGAACTTGAGCGCCGAGATCATCTCCTCCTGGACCGCCGGGGACTCGTAGTTGAGGTCCGGCTGGTGGGAGAAGAACCGGTGGAAGTAGTACTGCTTGCGGACCGGGTCGAAGGCCCAGTTGGAGGACTCGGTGTCGACGAAGATGATCCGGGCGTCCCCGTACCCCTTGTCGTCGTCGGCCCAGACGTAGTAGTCGCCGTAGGGTCCTTCCGGGTCCCTGCGGGACTCCTGGAACCAGCGGTGCTGATCGCTGGTGTGGTTCATCACGAAGTCGATGATGACCCGCATCCCCCGTTGGTGTGCGGCGTCCACGAACTCCACGAAGTCCGCCAGGTCACCGAACTCGGGCAGCACGTCGGTGTAGTCGGAGACGTCGTATCCGCCGTCGCGCAGCGGGGACTTGAAGAAGGGCGGCAGCCACAGGCAGTCCACGCCGAGCCACTGAAGGTAGTCAAGCCTCGCGGTGATCCCCTTCAGATCACCGACACCGTCGCCGTTGCTGTCCTGGAAGGAGCGGACGAGGACCTCGTAGAAGACCGCGCGCTTGAACCACTCGGGATCACGGTCGCGGGCTGGCGTGTCCTCGAAGGTGTCGAGGACCGGCTCATTGACGCTCATCGTTGGGTGACCCTCCGGTCTGTGAGGACGGTCGCAGGGCCAAGATGTGAGCTGACGAGGCGTACGCATCCGCACGGCCCGGCTCAAGCCGCACATAGTTGTCCCTGCCCCAGTAGTAGGTCGTCCCGGTGAGCTGGTCGCACACCGGGAAGGGCTCGGCGCCACCTTCCTGCGCGGGCGTGAGGCCGCACCCCTGGAGTTGCTCCATATCCAACGAGACCGTCGCTTCGTGGGTGTGGTGTGGATCGAGGTTGACCACGATCAGCACGCAGTCGGCCTGAGGTGTCCGCGTCCGCTTGGAGTAGGCCAGGATGTGCTCGTTGTTCGTGCGGTGAAAGTGAAGATTCCGAAGCTGCCGCAGCGCGGGGTGGCGCCGCCGGAGCGCGTTGAGCAACGAGACGAGCCCCGTGATGCTCTCCCCCCTCTCCTCCGCGCCGGCCCAGTCGCGGGGGCGCAACTGGTACTTCTCCGAGTCCGCGTACTCCTCGCTGCCGGGCGCGGCCGGCGTGTTCTCGCACAGCTCGTAGCCGGCGTACATGCCCCAGGTGGGCGAGAGCGTCGCCGCCAGCACGGCCCGGGTCTGGAACGCCGGCCGGCCGCCGTTCTGGAGATAGGCGTGCAGGATGTCCGGCGTGTTCACGAAGAAGTTGGGCCGCATATACGAGGCGGCGGGTCCGCTGAGTTCCGTGAGGTACTCGGTGAGTTCGTCCTTCGTGTTGCGCCAGGTGAAATACGTGTAGGACTGCTGGAAACCGATCTGCGCCAGCGTGTGCATCATCGCCGGCCGGGTGAACGCCTCGGCCAGGAAAATCACGTCCGGATCGGTCCTGTTGATCTCCGTGATGACCTTCTCCCAGAAGACCACCGGCTTGGTGTGCGGGTTGTCCACCCGGAAGATCCGCACCCCGTGCGCCATCCAGAACCGGAGAACGCGCAGCGTCTCGGTGACCAGGCCACGGAAGTCCTGCTCGAAGGAGATCGGGTAGATGTCCTGGTACTTCTTCGGCGGGTTCTCGGCGAACGCGATCGTGCCGTCGGCGCGCCGCGCGAACCACTCCGGGTGCTCCTTCACCCACGGGTGGTCCGGGCTGCACTGGAGCGCGAAGTCCAGCGCCACCTCCAACTCCAGCTCCCTGGCGCGCGCCACGAAGGCGTCGAAGTCGTCCAGGGTGCCCAGGTCCGGGTGGACCGCGTCGTGCCCGCCGTCCGGCGAGCCGATCGCCCAGGGGGAGCCCACGTCGTCGGTGCGCGCCGAGAGCGCGCCCCCGCGCCCCTTGCGGAACGCCGTACCGATGGGGTGGATCGGCGGCAGGTAGACCACGTCGAAGCCCATCTGCGCGATGGCGGGCAGCCGTTCGGCCGCCGTGCGGAACGTGCCCGAGACGGGCGGCTGGTGCGGTCGCACCCGCGCGCCCTCGGAGCGCGGGAACATCTCGTACCAGGAGCCGAAGAGCGCCCGCTCCCGCTCCACCACCAGCGGCATCGGCCGCGAGGCGCTGACCAGTTCGCGCAGCGGATGGGCCGTCAACACCTCGACGACCTCGGCCGACTGCGCCGCCGCCAGCCGGGTGGCCGGCGGAAGTTCGGCGTCCACCAGCGTGTCGGCCGCCAGCAGCACCGCCTCGCGCCCGTCGTTCTTGGGCACGCCGGCCGCCGCGCGGCGCAGCAGCTCCGCGCCCTCCAGCAGGGTCAGCTCCACGTCGACGCCGGCCGGGACCTTGATGGCGGCCCGCTGCCGCCAGCTGGTGACCGGGTCGCCCCACGCCTCGACGGCGAACGTCCAGCGGCCCTCGCGGTCCGGGGTGACCTCGGCGCCCCAGCGGTCGAGCCCCGGCTGGAGTTCGCGCATCGGCAGCCAGGGGCCGCCCCGCCCGCCCGGGTCGCGCAGCACGACGTTGGCCCCCACCGCGTCCGGTCCCTCGCGGAAGACGGTCGCCGAGACCAGGAAGGTCTCGCCCGGGACGGCCTTGACGGGGCGGCGCCCGCAGTCAACGCGCGGCTGGACGTCAAGGACAGGGATACGACCGATCATGTGGGGATCACCTGGATGCGTCGGGGGCGGGCTTTTTCCCTCGCCGGGAGGGAACTTCGTCCTTTGTATCTGCTGGACCGCTGAATGGCGGGTTTCGGGCATGGCCGCTCCGGTGCGCGTTCACTCGTGTGGGGGGTGCCGTGTGGCAAGCCTGCCCACCCTGGGGGCCCGAACAATCCGTTCTTCGATGACCGGCGCGTATCCACTCGTTAAATCTCTGGGAACCCGCCCGAAGATCAGTTGATGTCGGCTACACGGGGCGGCATTACGGGCGGAACAAAGGCCGGGGCGAAACCTGCGACAAATGCTGCGACAGAACGTGGGAGGCGCGCCTGCGGGCCGCCGTTCACCGAACGTGAGAAAACCGGCCCCCACCTGCGGGAAACAGGTGGGGGCCGGCGTGGGAGCGATTCCGCGAACGGGCCGGGGGCACATTCCCCCGGTTTACCCGGGGTAACGTGCCGGGGGGCGTTCGGGCGTCACTGGTAGGAGATGTCGGACTCCGAGTAGCGGCAGTGCGTACCGTCGGGCCCCTCGCCGGACTCCTCCGGCTCGTCGCCCGAGTCGTTGCCGACGTACCGCTGACAGGGCACCAGGTCGCCGTCGTCGCCGATGACCGTGATGGCGCGGAGGGTGGCGGTGTCGTCGTAGTTCTCGTTGATCCCCACCAGCCGGGAGGCCGGCGCGGTCACCTCGACGCCGTCCAGCACCACCGAACGCTGGTACTGGCTGGAGCAGTTGCCGCAGGAGCGGTAGAGGGTGGTGAAGTCCTCGGCGGCGAAGTCGGTGACGGTCAGCTCGCCGCCGCCGTTGTGCTGGAACACCTTGTCGTCGGCGCCGCGCGCGGCCCCGCCGGAGACGGTGAACGTCGATCCGTCGCCGCCCCGGAACGTGGCGGCGTCCTCGCCGACGTCCTCCCACCAGACGCGGTTCAGCGCGCAGCTGCCCTCGCAGTGCACGCCGTCCGCGCCGGGCGAGCCGATGATCACGTCGTTGAGCGAGCCGCCCTCGGCCACCTCGAAGACCGGCAGCTGGTCCTCGCCCTGCCCGCCGTCGCCCAGCCCGGGGCCCGGCACGTAGCGGGCGTTGCCGCCGTCGAAGTCGCCGTCCACCTCGATGGTCTCGTTGACCTCGATCTCCTCGGTGGCCTCCGGCCAGTCCACCGCGCTGGGCGCGGCCCCGCTCCGGGCGCTGACGCCGGTCCCCGCCTCGGCCGCCGCCGCGTCCAGCGCGAAGCTGGGGTGCGGGGGCTGGTTGTAGGCGGTGTTCTGCCAGGCGACGCCGGTCCGGTACTGGCGGTCCTCCATCAGCGAGGGGAACGTCAGGTCCGTGGGGATGTCGGTGGAGTAGATCCGCAGCGCGTTGTTGTCCGAGGTGCGCCAGATGACCTCCTCGCGCCAGTCGCCCAGGATGTCGGCCGACAGGACCGGGGTGGACTTGGTGCCGTTGTTGGAGGAGACGCCCTCGGCGGTCAGCAGCCGCTCGTCGCCATCGGGGCTGTACTTGTCGATGTGCGTGCCGTCCAGCAGCTCGCGGGTGGCGTCACCGTCCCACCAGACCAGGAAGTTGGCGCTCGACGGCTTGGGGCCTATCTCCTCGCCCGCGAGGTTCCGCAGCCCGCTGACGGAGCTGGACCAGAACTCGGCGCCCGGGTTGTCCGCCCAGATGTCGCCCGCGACGCCGCGCCCGTTGTCGGCGCCCGCGTCGGTCTCCCACTGGATCTCGCCGTTGGCCGGGTCGATCAGCAGCGAGGACGGCTGGCTGGTGGACTCGGAGACCTTGAAGTACTCAAGCCCCTCGCTGGTGGGGTCGAAGTCGCCCAGGTGCTGGGCGTCGCCGTGCCCGGTGCCGGTGGACCACATCGGGCTGCCGTCGTCGTCCACGGCCATCGCGCCGTAGACGATCTCGTCGTTGCCGTCGAGGTCGACATCGCCGACGGACAGGCTGTGCGAGCCCTGCCCCGCGTACTGGCCGCCCGCCTCGTCGCTGTCGAAGAACCAGCGCTGGCTCAGCGACTGGCCGTCGAAGTCCCAGGCGGCCAGCGTGGAACGGGTGTAGTAGCCGCGCGCCATCACCAGCGACGGGTTCTGGCCGTCGCCGCCGAGGTGGGCGGTGCCGGCCAGGAAGCGGTCCACGCGGTTGCCGTAGTCGTCGCCCCAGTCGGCGACGTTGCCGCGCGGCGGGACGTAGTCGACGGTGTCCACGGCCGCGCCCGTCGCGCCGTGGAACACCGTCAGGAACTCGGGGCCTTCCAGGACGTAGCCGCCGGAGTTGCGGTGGTCGGCGCCCGCGTCGCCGATGACGGTGCCCTCGCCGTCCACGGTGCCGTCGGCCGTCTTCACGGCCACCTCGGCCGCGCCGTCGCCGTCGTAGTCGTACACCTGGAACTGCGTGTAGTGCGCGCCGGCGCGGATGTTGGGGCCGAGGTCGATCCGCCACAGCCGCTCGCCGTCGAGCGTGACGCCGTCCAGATAGACGTTGTCGGTCACGCCTGACTGCGAGTTGTCCTTGGCGTTGTCCGGCTCCCACTTGAGGACGAGGTCGAGATCGCCGTCCCCGTCGAGGTCGCCGACGGAGGCGTCGTTGGGGTGGTGCCCGTTCGACGGCCGGTCCAGCGGGATGTCGGTCTGCGCCCGCGGCATGGCCAGGGCCTCCTCGGCGGCCATGGCCTCCACGCCGTCGGTGACCGTGGCCAGGGAGTAGCTGGCGTCCGAAGGCGCGCCCTCGTCCAGGTAGTTGGTGGTCCCGGACAGCGGCTCCTCGGTGATCCGGGTCCCGTCCCGGTAGAGGTGGAACGCCACGTCCTCGGGGTCGGCGGCCAGCGAACGCCAGCTCACCAGGTTGCCCTGGTCGCCGCCGACGCTGACCAGGCCCCGGCCGAGCCCGCCCGGGCTCCGCTCCGCCGCCGCTCCGGCCGCGCCGCCGGCCTCGGTCTCGTCGCTGGCCTGCGCCAGGACGGTGACGCCGCCGGCCGTCAGCACGCCGGCGAGGGCGGCGGCCAGCAACGTCCTTCGGCGTCGTGATGATCGTGCGCGATGAGGGGAAGGCACGGGGGACTCCTCGGGTGTGGGGGATGTGGGGAAGTCGGTACTGACACCCCCCGGTGGCCGCCGCGCGGCGCGAGGTTGCCGCGCGCGGCGAAGAACTTTCGGCCGAGCCCGCCGCCAGGGCGCCGAACTTCCGGATGAACCGCCCCTTTTGTGCGGTTTACGCGCCAAGTCTCAGCTCGGTATCGCCGGGCTTGACGATGTTCACAGTCAAATTCCCGCGCAGTAGTGTGCCCTCCACCGGACAGGGACTAGACCTCTCCCACTACCACCGCCCCGACCCTCTGAGGTGGATCAATGCGCATAGCAAGACCCCGCGCCGCGAGGATGTTCGTGGCGGCCCTGGCGATCGGACTGATCGCCAGCGGCTGTGCGAGCGAACGTGACGACGACGAATCCGGCGGCGACTCGGAGGTGTTCGTCTTCGGCGCCGCAGGCGTCCCGGCCGCCCTCGACCCGTCGTTGGGCAGCGATGGCGAGACCTTCCGCGTGACCCGGCAGGCCTTCGAGACGCTGCTGGACCACGAGCCGGGCGGCACCGAGCTGGTCCCCGGACTGGCCAGGGAGTGGTCCTCCAACGAGGAGGGCACCGAGTGGACGTTCCAGCTCCAGGAGGGCGTCACCTTCCACGACGGCGAGGAGCTGACCGGCGAGGTCGTCTGCCAGAACTTCGACCGCTGGTACAACTGGTCCGGCACCTACCAGAACACCACGCTCTCCTACTACTGGCAGACCGTCTTCGGCGGCTTCGCCGAGAACGAGAGCGAGGACACCCCCGAGCCCAACTACGTGGGCTGCGAGGCCCCCGACGAGCTGACCGCCACCATCACCGTGGCCGAGCCGTCCGCCAACTACCCCGGCGGCTTCTCGCTCCAGTCGTTCGCCATCCACTCGCCCAAGTCCCTTGAGGCGTACGCCGAGGACGACCCCAGCGGCGAGGGCGAGGACATCACCTTCCCCGCCTACAGCCAGGAGGCGGGCGCGCTCGCCGGCACCGGTCCGTTCCGCGTCACCGAGTGGAACAAGGGCAACGGCGAGGTGACGCTGGAGGCGTTCGACGAGTACTGGGGCGAGACCAAGCCCGGCGTCGACCAGCTCGTCTTCCGTACCATCCCCGAGGAGTCGGCCCGCCGCCAGGCGCTCCAGGCCGGCGACATCCACGGCTTCGACCTGGTCGCCCCGGCGGACGTGCGGACGCTGGAGGACGAGGGCTTCCAGGTCCCGGTCCGTGGCGTCTTCAACATCCTCTACCTGGGCATCACCCAGGACAAGCAGCCGGCCCTGGGGGACATCCAGGTCCGCCAGGCCATCGCCCACGCCCTGGACCGGCAGAACATCGTCGACACCCAGCTGCCCGAAGGCGGCGTGCGGGCCACCCAGTTCATCCCGGACACGGTCGCCGGCTACTCGGAGAACGTGCGGACCTACGAGCACGACCCCGAGCTGGCGCAGCAGCTGCTCGCCGAGGCCGGCGCCGAGGACCTGACCCTGGAGTTCTGCTACCCGACCGAGGTGACCCGCCCGTACATGCCGGCGCCCGCCGACATCTACGAGCTGCTCCGCGCCGACCTGGAGGCGGTGGGCGTCACCATCGAGCCCAGGCCGCTCACCTGGAACCCGGACTACCAGGAGGCCACCAGGTCCGGCGGCTGCGACATCTATCTCCTCGGCTGGACCGGTGACTTCAACGAGGCCTACAACTTCCTGGGCACCTGGTTCGACGGCTACCAGCAGGAGTGGGGCTTCGAGAACGAGGAGATCTTCGACCTGCTGACGGAGGTCCGCCAGGAGCCGGACGTCGCCGCCCGCGAGGCCCTCTACCAGGAGGCCAACGAGGCGATCATGGAGTTCCTGCCCGGCGTGCCGATCTCCAGCTCGCCGCCGTCCATCGCCTTCTCGCCCGACGTCAACCCGCCGACGGTCTCCCCGTTGACCCAGGAGAACTTCGCCGAGGTTTCCTTCAAGTAGCCCCAGCGGGCTCGGGGTTCGTTCGCCCAGCCGCCCGGCCACGGGACCCGTGGCCGGGCGGCGCGCTTCCCCCGTGGAGATGAGAAAGAAAGGGGAGCCCCTCGGTGCTCCGTCTCGTCGTCCGCAGGCTGTTGCAGCTGATACCCACGCTGTTCGGCCTGACGGTCCTCCTGTTCATCTGGATTCACCGGCTGCCCGGTGGCCCCGCCTGGGCGCTGCTCGGCGAGCGCGGCAACGAGGCGGCCCGCCGCCAGATCGAGGAGCAACTCGGCCTCGACGAGCCGCTGTGGGTCCAGTACGGCCGGTGGTTGCGCCGGCTGCTCCAGCTCGACCTCGGTAACTCCATCAAGACCGGCCAGCCGGTCTGGGAGGAGTTCACCCTGCGCTTTCCCGCCACCGTCGAACTCGGCCTCACCGCCCTGGTGTTCGCCGTCGTCATCGGCATCCCCCTCGGCTACTTCGCGGCCCGTCGCCGGGGCAGCTGGCTGGATGTCACCGCCGTCTCCGGCTCCCTGGTGGGGATCTGCGTCCCCGTCTTCTTCCTCGCGATGATCCTGCGCTCGATCTTCGCCGTGAACCTGGGCTGGCTGCCCAGCGGCGGCCGGCTCACCACCGGCATCGACGCCACCGACGTCACCGGATTCGCCGTCCTGGACGGCCTGTTGACCGGCGAGTTCGACGCCTCCTGGGACGCCGTCCAGCACCTGATCCTGCCCGGTCTCGCGCTCGCCTCCATCCCGCTGGCCGTCGTCGTGCGCATCACCCGGGCCAGCGTCCTTGAGGTGCTCAGCGAGGACTACGTGCGCACCGCCGAGTCCAAGGGCCTGCGCAAGAGCGTGGTGCGCGGCCGTCACGTGCTGCGCAACGCGCTGCTGCCGGTCGTCACCACCGTGGGCCTGGTCACCGGAAGCCTGCTCTCCGGCGCCGTGCTGACGGAGTCCGCGTTCTCCTTCGGCGGCATCGGCAGCTTCATCCGGCAGGCCATCTCCGACCGTGACTATCCCGTGCTGATGGGCTTCATCCTCTTCATCGCCCTGGTCTATGTGCTGATCAACCTGCTGGTCGATCTCACCTACGGGCTGATCGACCCGAGAGTGCGGGTGAACTGATGGCCACCAAGACCGAGAAGATCGACCGGCTGGCCGAACTCACCGCGCGGCGCGAGACGGTGACCGGCGGCAGCCTGTGGGTGGAGGCGTTCCGCCGGCTGCGGAGCAGCAAGATGGCGCTGATCGGCGTCGCCATCATGGCGCTGTTCGTGGTCATCGCGCTGATCGGGCCGTGGATCGCGCCGCACAACCCGACCGCCCAGATCTGGCGCGACGAGGTCTTCACCAACCGGGGCGAGTTCGTCGGCCCCCGGGGCGAGAACTGGCTGGGCCTGGACCACCTGGGCCGCGACCAGCTGTCCCGGATGCTGGTGGGCGCCCGGCAGACGCTGCTCGTCGGCGTCGTCTCCACCGTGCTCGGCTTCGCCCTCGGCGCGCTGATCGGCGGCGTCTCGGGCGCGGCCCTCGCCTTCGGCGGCCGGGCCGGGCAGCGGCTCGACACCGTGCTGATGCGGTTCATCGACATGATGCTGGCGATGCCCTCGCTGCTGCTGGCGGTGAGCATCGCCGCCGTGATGGGGCAGAGCCTCACCACGGTGATGATCGCCGTGGGCGTGGTGCAGGTGCCGATCTTCGCGCGGCTGTTGCGCGGCTCGATGCTCGCCCAGGCCAACGCCGACTACGTGCTGGCGGCCCGGGCGCTCGGCGTGCGCCGGCGGCGCGTGGTCCTCGGCCATGTGCTGCCCAACTCGCTGGGCCCGGTCATCGTGCAGTCCACGTTGGCCCTGGCCACGGCCATCATCGAGGCCGCCGCCCTGTCCTATCTGGGCCTGGGCAACCCCGACGCGGCGCAACCCGAGTGGGGCGTGATGCTGGCGCAGGCCGAACGGTTCTTCGACGAGGCCCCGTTCATGGCGATCTGCCCGGCCCTCGGCATCATCGTCACCGCCCTCGGCTTCACCCTGCTGGGAGAGGCCATGCGGGAAGCACTCGACCCGAAACTGCGGAGCTGATCCCATGCCCCTGCTTTCCGTGGACGAACTGAAGGTCACCTTCGCGGGGCACGGCCGCCGCGCGACCACCGCCGTCTCCGGCGTCTCCTTCGACGTGGACGAGGGCCAGGTCGTCGGCCTGGTCGGCGAGTCGGGCTGCGGCAAGAGCGTCACCTCGCTCGCCCTCATGGGCCTGCTGCCCGCCAAGGGCGTGCGGGTCGAGGGCCGCGCCGACTACCGGGGCACCGACCTGCTGTCGCTGTCGCCGTCCCGGCTGCGCGACCTGCGCGGCACCCAGCTGGCGATGATCTTCCAGGACCCGCTCTCCTCCCTCAACCCGGTCGTCCCCATCGGCGTCCAGGTCACCGAGATCCTCAGCCGGCACCGGGGGCTGCGCGGCCAGGCCGCGCGCGACGAGGCGGCGACGCTGCTCGACCGGGTCGGCATCCCCGACCCGAGGCGGCGGCTGAAGGAGTATCCGCACCAGCTCTCCGGCGGGATGCGGCAACGCGCGTTGATCGCCATGGCGGTGGCCTGCGCGCCCCGGCTGCTGATCGCCGACGAGCCGACCACCGCGCTGGACGTCACCATCCAGGCCCAGATCCTGGAACTCCTCAAGGAGTTGGTCGACCAGCAGGGCACCGCGCTGCTGATGATCACCCACGACCTGGGCGTGGTCGCCGGGCTCTGCGACGAGGTCAACGTGCTGTACGCCGGCAAGGTCGTGGAGTCCGCCGACCGGCGGACGCTCTTCGCCGAGCCGGCCCACCCCTACGCGCACGGGCTGCTCAACTCCATCCCCCGGCTCGACGCCCCGCGCGGCCAGCCGCTCAACCCGGTGCGCGGCTCCATCAACGACCAGATCGCCTGGGCCGACGGCTGCGCCTTCGCGCCCCGCTGCGACTTCTACACCCTCGACTGCCTCCAGGGGACGCCGGAGCTGGGCCCGTTGAACGCCGACGCCGTCGCCGGCCACCAGGTGCGCTGCGTCAACCCGGTGCGCGAGCCGCTGGCCGTCACCACCCTCGCCGAGGTCGGGGCCGGCGGCGACCCGCCGGCCGAAGCCGCAGCGCCGAAGGGCGCGCCGAAGACCGCACCGAAGGCCGCCCCGAAGGAGGAGACCTCCGAATGAGCCTGCTGGAACTGAACGAGGTCAAGGTCCACTTCCCGGTCAGGCGCGGGGTGTTCTTCGACCGCGTGGTCGGCCACGTCTACGCGGTGGACGGCGTCTCCCTCACCGTCGAGGCCGGCCAGACCTACGGCCTGGTCGGCGAGTCCGGCTGCGGCAAGACCACCCTTGGCCGGGCCGTGCTGAGGCTCAACGACATCACCTCCGGGCAGGTCGTCTTCGACGGCACCGACCTGGCGGCGCTGCCCGACGAGGAGATGCGCCGCTCACGGCGCCGCCTCCAGATGGTCTTCCAGGACCCGCTGGGCAGCCTCAACCCCCGGCAGAACATCGAGTCGATCCTCGCCGAGGGCATGGCCGCGCACGGCATCGGCGCCGACCGCACCGAACGCCGCGCCCGGATCGTCGAGGTCCTGGAGAAGGTCGGGCTGCCGGCCGACGCGCTCTCCCGCTACCCGCACGAGTTCTCCGGCGGGCAGCGGCAGCGCATCGGCATCGCCAGGGCGCTGGTCCTGGAGCCCGACCTGATCATCTGCGACGAGCCGGTCTCCGCGCTGGACGTCTCCATCCAGGCCCAGGTCATCAACCTGCTGGAGGAACTCCAGGACTCCCTGGGCCTCACCTATCTGGTGATCGCCCACGACCTGGCGGTGGTCCGGCACATCTCCGACGTCATCGGCGTGATGTACCTGGGCGCGCTCGTCGAGGAGGCGCCCAGCGACCTGCTCTACGCCGAGCCCCGCCACCCCTACACCCGGGCGTTGATGTCGGCGGTGCCGGTGCCCGACCCCGAGGTGGAGGACAGCAGGGAACGCATCCTGCTCCGGGGCGACCTGCCGTCCCCGGCCAACCCGCCGAGCGGCTGCCGCTTCCACACCCGCTGCCCCTGGCGGCAGCCGGAGCGCTGCGACACCGAACGGCCCGACCTCGTCGAACTGGCCGACGGGCACCGGGTGGCCTGCCACTACGCGGCGGAGATCGCCGACGGCACGCTCCGGCCGACCCGGGAGCTGGCCGAACGCATCCTGCCCGAGGACGAGCCGATCGGCGCGCCGGCCGTCGGGGACGAGCCGTCGGCCGCCCCCGTCGAGGCCGGCTGACCCACGTTCCCCGGGGCCGGCTGGTCCCCGGGGGTGGTTGTCGGCGGCGATCCAGCTGAATCGGCCGGAATCCGCCGCGACCGCCCCCGGGGCCCCGCTACGGTCGAGGGGTGAAGGCCATCCGTCGCTTCTCCGTACGTCCCGTCCTTCCCGAACCCCTCCGACCCCTCCAGGAACTGGCCCGCAACCTGCGCTGGTCCTGGCACCCCGAGACCCGCGACCTGCTGCGGTCCGTCGACCCCGACGGCTGGACGTCCGGGGGCGAGGACCCGGTGCGACTCCTCGGCACCGTCACCGCCGGCCGGCTGGCCGCGCTCGCCGCCGACCGTGGCTTCCTGCGCCGGCTCGGCATGGCCGTCGAGGACCTGCGCGACTACCTCACCGAACCCCGCTGGTACCAGCAGACCGACGCCCGCGCCGGCGGCGAACTGCCCCGCGCCATCGCCTACTTCTCCCCGGAGTTCGGTATCACGCCCGCGCTCCCGCAGTACTCGGGCGGCCTGGGCATCCTCGCCGGCGACCACCTCAAGGCCGCCAGCGACCTGGGCGCCCCCCTGATCGGCGTCGGGCTCCTCTACCGGCACGGCTACTTCCGCCAGAGCCTCTCCCCCGACGGCTGGCAGCAGGAGCACTACCCCGTCATCGACCCGCACGAGCTGCCGCTCACCCCGCTGCTTGAGGCCGACGGCAGCCGCGCCCGGGTCTGCCTCGCCCTCCCCGGCGGGCGCACCCTCACCGCGCAGATCTGGCAGGTCCAGGTCGGCCGGGTGCCGCTGCTGCTCCTCGACTCCTCCGTCGCCGAGAACGGCCCCGCCGAACGTGACGTCACCGACCGGCTCTACGGCGGCGGCAGCGAACACCGCCTCCTCCAGGAGATGCTCCTGGGCATCGGCGGGATGCGCGCCGTGCGCGCGTTCTGCCGCCTCACCGGGCACCCGGAGCCCGAGGTGTTCCACATGAACGAGGGGCACGCCGGCTTCCTCGGCCCCGAACGGGTCCGGGAGCTGGGCGAGCTGGGCATCGGCTTCGACGCCGCGCTGCGCGCCGTCCGGGCCGGCACCATCTTCACCACCCACACCCCCGTCCCGGCCGGCATCGACCGGTTCGCCGAGGAGCTGGTCGCCCGCCACTTCGGCGAGGGCGGCGAGCTGGCCTCGCTCGACCTCCAGGCGCTCCTCGGCCTGGGCCGCGAGCCGCTGGGCGCGGCGGCCCCCGGCGGGCAGCCGGTCACCGAGGGCGAGCCGGCCCCGTTCAACATGGCCGTGCTCGGCCTGCGCACCGCGCAGCGCTGCAACGGCGTCTCCACCCTCCACGGGCACGTCAGCCGGGGCATGTTCGCCGGCCTGTGGCCCGGGTTCGACGCCGAGGAGGCGCCGATCGGCTCGGTCACCAACGGGGTGCACGCCCCGACCTGGACCGCCGACGCCACCCGCAGGCTCGCCGAGGGCGGCCGGGGCGACACCGAGCTGTGGGAGCTGCGCCGCTCGCTGCGCGAGCAGCTGGTGCACGACGTGCGCGCCCGGCTGCGCGCCTCCTGGCGCCAGCGCGGCGCCGGGCAGGCCGAACTCGGCTGGGTGGACGAGGTCTTCGACCCCGACGTCCTCACCCTGGGCTTCGCCCGCCGCGTCCCCTCCTACAAGCGGCTGACGCTGATGCTCCAGGACCCCGACCGGCTCAGGGCGCTGCTGCTGCACCCCGAACGGCCCGTGCAGATCGTGGTCGCGGGCAAGGCCCACCCGGCCGACGACGGCGGCAAGCGCCTCATCCAGGAGCTGGTCCGCTTCGCCGACGACCCGGAGGTCCGCCACCGGATCGTCTTCCTGCCCGACTACGGCATGGGCATGGCTCGTTCCCTCTACGCCGGCTGCGACGTCTGGCTCAACAACCCGCTGCGCCCGCTGGAGGCGTGCGGCACCTCGGGGATGAAGGCCGCGCTCAACGGCTGCCTCAACCTCTCGGTGCGGGACGGCTGGTGGGACGAGTGGTTCGACCCGGACTTCGGCTGGGAGATCCCCACCGCCGACGGGGTCGCCGCCGCCGAGCCCGAACGCCGCGACGCCATCGAGGCCGCCGCCCTCTACACCCTGCTGGAGCAGCAGGTCGCGCCGTGCTTCTACGACCGGGGCGTCAACGGGGCCGGGCTGCCCGGGCGTTGGCTGGAGATGGTCCGCGCCACGCTGGACCGGCTGGCGCCCCGGGTGCTCGCCGAACGGATGCTGCGCGAGTACATCACCAACTACTACGCGCCGGCCGCCGCCGCCCACCGGGCGATGACCGCCGAGGCCGCCGGCGAACTGGCCGCCTTCGCGGAACGCGTCACCCGCGAGTGGCCGGGCGTCGCGGTGGAACACGTCGAACCGGGCAACGAGCCGCCGACGCTGGGCGGTTCGGTGTCGCTGCGGGTGCGGGTCGCGCTGGGCGGCCTGGAGCCGTCGGCCGTCGAGGTGCAGGCCGTCACCGGCCGGGTCGACGGCGACGACACGCTGGCCGAGCCCGGTTACGTTCCACTGAAGGCCACCGGCGGCCCCGACCTCGCGGGCCGCTGGACCTTCGAGGGGGAGCTGACCCTCAACCGGCCAGGGCCTTTCGGCTACACGGTGCGGGTGCTGCCGGCGCATCCGTTGCTGGCGCACCGGGCGGAGCTGGGGTTGGTGGCGGCGGCGCCGGCTGGTTGACGGGTTTTCCGCCCCACCCGCCCGCCCCTTTCGCTGGCGCGATGGCTGGGCGCCATGCGCAACCCACGCGCCAGCGGAAAAGGGTGGGAGGGTGGGAACAAGAACGGCAAGCCCGGCGGCGCCGCACCATCGCGGCGCCGCCGGGCCATCGCGCCAGCGAAAAGGGGCGGAAAGCCCCGTCAGAGATCCTTGCGGAGCAGCGCCGTCATCTGCCGGCCGGTCCGGCGGCGCAGCGGCCCCTCGCAGGGGAGGCCGAGGGCCGTGGCCAGGTCGCGGGCGTGGAGATCGACCACCGACTCGGCCAGCGCGCAGAACGCGTCCATCGCCGCGCGGCCCCGGCGGATGCCGACCGCCAGGGTGGTCGCGGCGATCAGCAGCGCCGGCCACCACCAGGCGGCCAGCGCCAGATACAGCGGTGACCACGCGACGAGTTGGGCGGCCGCGTCGTAACTCCGGCGCGCGGTGCGGAGTTCGGCGCGGGTCTCCTCGGGGACCAGCAGCCACAGCCGGGGCCAGGCGGCGCCGAGGTCAAGGCCGTAGGCGGTCAGGACGCGGCGGTCCGCCGCCTCGACGCGGTCGCCGATCCAGGTGGGGCGCCGGGGCGGGACCAGGCAGATCCGG
Source organism: Streptomyces triticirhizae (assembly GCF_003696235.1). GTDB lineage: Bacteria > Actinomycetota > Actinomycetes > Streptomycetales > Streptomycetaceae > Streptomyces > Streptomyces triticirhizae. The sequence goes on along the minus strand of NZ_RFFJ01000104.1, from coordinate 106 downwards.
TCCCGTTCCGCGCCGCGCCGCGCGGGCTCCGCGTCGTCCGGTTCCGGGCCGCCCGGCGGGAGGGCGGCGCGGGTCGCGGCGTGCCGGCGCCACGCCTCCCGGGCCC
>NZ_RFFJ01000103.1 GCF_003696235.1 Streptomyces triticirhizae | reverse complement strand
GGGGCCGCTGCCCGCCTCCGGCCGGTCGGGCAACGGGCCGCCCCCACCCGGCCGTTGGCCCACGGCCCGTCCACGGCCGGCCGCCGCACCGGCCGGAAGCGCGCCCGCGCCGTCGGGTGCCCGGGACATGCCGCTCGGCCGCGAACCCGGCGCGTGCTCAGGGGAGTTCGACCGCTCCCGGGCGCGCTCCGCGCGCCCGGTCCCGAGCCAAGCCGGCAGGCGTCCACCGCGGGCCCGCGCGCTCACCCCATCCGGTGAGTCGGGAATGAGGGGAACATTCGCGCGATGGGTTGTTTTTGGCGAAGCGCCAGTTATGCACGGTAGCGTCCGGCTGGGCCGGTTGCCTGGGCCCGTGCATCGCCCGTTGACTCACCTCCGTGGAGCATCCATGGCCACCCTCCTCTACCGGCTCGGTCGCGGCGCCTTTCGGCGTCGGCGGCTCGCGGTGTCGCTCTGGCTCGGCGCGCTGGCCGCCCTGCTGGCGGTGAGCGGCGCGCTGGGCAGCGCGCTCGACGACGAGTTCACCATCCCCGGCTCGGAGTCCCAGCGCGCGCTGGACACCCTCCGCGAGGTGCTTCCCGCCGCCGGCGGCACCACCGGGCAGCTGGTGTTCACCACCCCCGACGGCAGCCCCATCACCGACGAGCGCTGGGCCGAGCCCCTGGCCCGTTCCCTCGCCAACGCCGCCGAGGCGCCCGAGGTCTCCGCCGTGGTCCCGCCCGAGGAGGCCGGCACCATCTCGGCCGACGGCCGCACCGCGCTGGCCACCGTGCGCTACCCCGAGACCGCGTTCCAACTCGCCGACGGCACCACCGAGGCGCTCCAGCGCACCGTCGAGCCGGCCCGCGCCGCCGGCCTCGACGTGCACGTCGGCGGGCAGGCGTTCTCCCCGACCGGCGTCGAGATCAGCGCCAAGGAACTCTTCGGCGTCGTCGTCGCGTTGCTCGTCCTGGTCATCACCTTCGGCTCCCTGCTGGCCGCCGGGATGCCGCTGCTGACCGCGCTGGTCGGCGTCGGCACCGCCGTCGCGGCCCTGCTGGTGGGCGGGCACCTGTTCACGCTGTCCTCCACCGCCATCACCCTGGCCGTGATGATCGGCCTCGCCGTCGGCATCGACTACGCGCTCTTCATCCTCTCCCGCCACCGCTCCCACCTCGCCCGGGGCATGGACCCCGAGGAGTCGGCCGGCCGTGCCCTCGGCACCGCCGGCAGCGCCGTGGTCTTCGCCGGGCTGACCGTCGTCGTCGCGCTCTGCGGGCTGTCGGTGGTCGGCATCCCGTTCCTGACCGTGATGGGCCTGGCCGGCGCCGCCACCGTGACCGTCGCCGTGCTGGTCGCCGTCACCCTGCTGCCCGCGCTGCTCGGCTTCGCCGGGGAACGGCTGCGCCCCGGGCCCGGCTCCCGCGCCGCCCGCCGCGAGGAGCACGACGCCGCCTCCGACGCCCCGGCCGCCACCCTCGGCGGCCGCTGGGTGCGGCTGGTCACCGGCCGGCCGCTGCTGACCGTGCTCGCCGTGGTCGTCGGCCTGCTGGTCGTCGCGCTCCCGGCGCGCGAACTGCGCCTCGCGCTCCCCGACAATGGCTCCGCGCCCCACGGCAGCACCGAACGCGAGACCTACGACGCCATCAGCGACGCCTTCGGACCCGGACTCAACGGCCCGCTGCTGATCCTCGCCGACACCGCCGACGTCGAGGGCGACCCCGCGCCCGCCCTCGCCGATGTCACCGACCGGCTCGGCGCGTTGCCCGGCATGGCCCAGGTCGCGCCGGCCCGGCCCACCGAACGGGACACCGCCTGGCTGATCGAGGCCGTGCCCGCCACCGGACCCGACCAGGAGGGCACCGAGCGACTGGTGCACACCATCAGGGACTTCTCCCGGGAGAACGCCCCCGCCACCGGCGTGACCCTCGCCGTGACCGGCAACACCGCCGTCGCCGTCGACGTCTCCCGCCAACTCGGCGACTCCATGGTCCCGTTCGGCGCCGTCGTGGTCGGCCTCGGGCTGCTGATCCTGCTGCTGGTCTTCCGCTCCCTGGTGGTGCCGCTCAAGGCCACGCTCGGCTTCCTGCTCTCGGTGGCCGCCGCCTTCGGCGCCGTGGTGATGGTCTTCGAGTGGGGCTGGCTGGCCGGCGCGCTCGACGTCGCCCGCACCGGGCCCGTGGTCAGCTTTCTGCCGATCATCCTCATGGGCGTCCTCTTCGGACTCGCCATGGACTACGAGGTGTTCGTGGTCTCCCGCATCCACGAGCGGCACGCCCACGGCGCCGCCCCGGCCGACGCGGTGCGGGAGGGCGCCCCGCTGGCGTTCCGGGTGGTGACGGCCGCCGCGTTGATCATGTTCGCGGTCTTCGCCAGCTTCGTCACCATGGAGGACGCCATCGTCAAGCCGATCGCCCTCGCGCTGGCCGTTGGCGTGGCGGTCGACGCGTTCCTGATCCGGCTGACGCTGGTGCCCGCCGTGCTGGTCCTCGTCGGCCGCGCCGGCTGGTGGCTGCCGGGCTGGCTGGACCGGCGGCTGCCCCACGTCGACGTCGAGGGCAGCCGGCTGCCGGCGCCCCGCGCGGACGCGGCGCTCGCGCCGGCCCACCGCCCGCACACCCGTGTGTGACGGCGGGCGGGGCGTCAACAGGCGTTGCGAATCCGCCCGTTCCATCTGTTTCCCGCCGCTTGGCATAGGAACGTCCCGCCCGGGACGCCATACTGGGGGCGGGGGTGGACATCGGGTCGACGACGGGGGTGGGTGCCGGACGATGGCGGATGGCGTGCTGCTGCATGGCCGCTACCAACTGCTCGATCTCATCGGGCGCGGCGGGATGGGGGAGGTCTGGCGGGCCAGAGACGAGGAGCTCGGCCGCTCGGTCGCGGTCAAGTGCCTGAAGCCGCTGGGCAGTCAGCAGGAGGAGTCCTTCCTGCGGGTGCTGCGGGAGCGGTTCCGGCGCGAGGCCAGGGTCGCCGCCGGCCTCCAGCACCGGGGCGTCACCGTGGTCCACGACTTCGGCGAGTCCGAGGGCATCCTCTACCTGGTGATGGAGCTGCTGGAGGGCCGGAACCTCAGCGAGCTGCTCCAGGCCGCCGGGCCCGGCCCGCTGCCCGTGGACGAGGTGGTCGACATCGCCGAACAGGTCGCCGCCGCCCTCGCCTACACCCATGAACAGGGCATCGTCCACCGCGACCTGAAGCCGGCCAACATCATGCGGCTCACCGACGGCACGGTGAAGATCTGCGACTTCGGCATCGCCCGCCTCGCCCAGGACATCGGCCTGTCCACCAAGCTCACCAGCGCCGGCATGGCCATGGGCACGCCCCACTACATGTCGCCCGAGCAGATCGCCGGCGTCAACGTGGACGCCCGCAGCGACCTCTACTCGTTCGGCTGCGTGCTCTACGAGATCGCCACCGGCGCGCCCCCGTTCGACCTCGGCGACCCCTGGGCCATCCTCATCGGGCACCGCGACACCCCGCCCGAGCCGCCCCGCACCCTGCGGCCCGAGCTGCCCGAGGGGCTGGAACGCTTCGTCCTCGCCCTGCTCGCCAAGGACCCCGACGAACGCCCAGAGGACGCCGCCGCGTTGCTCCGTCAACTCCTCGGCCAGCGACGCGTCGTCGGCACCGGCGGCGAGCTGGTGCCCCGCACCCGGCGCGAGCCGGCCCGGCTGCCGGAGTGGACGCGCGGGATGCGCGCCGGCTCCCGGGCCAGCGGGGCGTGGTCGCTGAGGCTCTCCCCGCCGGACCGCTCCGCCGGGCTGACCGGCCAGTGGACCGGGATGACGGCCACCGTGCTGGCCCACCCGCCGGCGACCCGGCGCGGCCCCTCGCCCGAGCACCTCGCCGTCCTCGACAGCCGGCACCGGGCCGGCCTCAGCCTGGGCCGGCTCGGCCGCTGGGAGGAGGCGCACGAGGTGCACGACGCCGTCGCCGAACAGCGCCGCGAGGCGCTCGGCGAGCTGCACGAGTCCACCCTCGCCAGCCGCTTCGAGGCCGCCTACGCGCTGGTCAGGCTGCGGCGCTGGGAGGAGGCGCTCGCCGAGCTGCGGGACGTCGCCGAGGCCAGGGTCCAGGTGCTCGGCGCCGAACACCACGACACCCTGGAGGTCGTCTACGAGGTCGGCATCTGCCTGGGCCGGCTCGGCCGCCCGGCGGAGGCGCTGCCGCTCTACGAGGTGCTGATCGAGGCCCACACCCGCACCCGGGGGCCCGAGGACCCGGAGACCCTGCGCGCCCGCCACGGCCGGGGCATGACGCTGGGCCGGCTCGGCCGCTGGGAGGAGGCCCTCGCCGAGGCCACCGACGTGCACCGGGCCAGGGCCGGGACCCTGGGCCCCGAAGACCCCCACACCCTGGTCAGCGAGCGGGAGATCGCGGTGGCGCTGGGCTGGCTCGGGCGCTGGGAGGAGGCGCTGGAACGCTTCCAACGGGTGCGGCTGGCCAGGGAACGGCTGCTGGGCGCCGCCCACCCGGACTCCCTCATCAGCCGCAACGACGAGGCCCTGTGCCTGGAACAGTTGGGGCGCCACGCGGAGGCCGCCGAGCTGTACCGACAGGTGGCCACCCTGCGCGGGGACGGGCCCGACGCGTCGTAGCCGCCCGACGTACGATGGCCGACATGTCCTTCCTCCGCCGCCGCAACGCCGCATCGCCCGCCGGGCCCGACTTCGACGTCCTGGCCATGGACCCGGGCGACTGGCCTGGAGTGCTCGGCGCCGGGCTGCTGCCCGCGCCCGACGGCAGCTGCCAGGGCGTGGTGCTGCGCTACGACCTCTTCGGCGGTCGCGGGCCCGCGATGGTGATCGGCAACCTGCCGGAGGGCTCCCCGGCCAGGGAACGCGGGGACGACGAGGTGCCCTTCGAGGTCCACCAGCTGATGGCGGCGCTGGAGATGGACGAGGAGGTCCGCTGCACCGGCACCGAGGAGGTGCCCGTGATGCACGACGGGAACCTGCTGATCGTGCGGCGGGTGCTGTGCAGCGAGAGCCGCGTCGCGTGCGTGCAGTTCGACCGCAGCGACGGCGTGCTGGTGACCATCGCCAGCTGGGAGCGGCCCATCACGGACGAGCTGTACCAGCTGCTGAAGCCGCTGCCGGCGGAGATGTTCCAGCGCTGAGCCTCGGTCGGCCGGGCTCCGGCGGACGGCGCGCGGCCACCGCCGACGGGCGCTTGTCGGCGCGCCGCGCTCACTCCGGAGTGAGCCGCGCCGCGTGGAGGTTGATCAGCCCGGCGCCCTGCGGGGCGTCGAAGCCGCACGCCTCACGGTAGAAGCCCCGCAGCTCGCGGGTGAAGTCGACGTGGAGCCACTCGCATCCCGCCTCCTTCGCGCGCAGCGTGGCCAGCCGCACCACGGCGGTGCCGATCCCGCGCCGCTGCCAGTCGCCCCTGGTCCTGGTGTCCAGGAGGAACGCGTGGACGCCGCCGTCCCAGGCGACGTTGACGAAGCCCACGAGCAGCCCGTCGGCGGCGCGGGCGGTCACCCACCCCAGGGAGTGTGGCCGAACCCGGTCCCACCACCCCGGCTCGGGCCGTCCACCGTGCGACACCGTGAGCGCCACCAGCTCGGCGTCCGAGACCGGAGCCCGCCAGCGCACCTCAACATCCAGACGTTCCATCCGGCCATCCTCGGCCAGAGCGGCGGCGCCGGGCCACCGCTTTCGCCGGGCCCCGCCAGCGGGCGCCCGGCCGGTCAACCGGCCTCGGATGGCGGCCACTTCGGACGTTGACCGGACGGGCCGGCCGAACCGGCCGCCGGATGCCTCGCCCGGCCGACCTAGCCGCCCGTCGACTCGCGGACGACCAGGCGGTGGGGGCCGGTGACGTTCCGCGCCTCGTCCTCGGCCCGGCGGCCGGCCATCCGTTCGGTCAGCAACTCCAGCGCCGCCGTGACCATCTCGGCGTGGCCGGGGGCGACGGTCGTCAGCGAGGGCACGGCGAACGCGGCCTGCGGGATGTCGTCGAAGCCGGTGACCAGCGCGTCACCCGGGGCGCCGCGCCCCAGGTCGGCCAGGCCGCGCAGCGCGCCCAGGGCCATCGCGTCCGTCAGGCACATCAGCCCGTCGAACGGGACGCCGTCGGCGGCGAGTTGGCGCACCGCCTCCGCCCCGCCCGCCAGGTTGAACGGGCAGGGCACCAGCAGCGCGTCGTCGCGCGGCACCCCGGCCTCGTCGAGCGCCGCCAGATAGCCGGCGGTGCGCAGGGTGGCAGCCCCGGTCTCGCCCTCGGTCCGCCCGCCGATCGCCGCGATCCGGCGGCAGCCCCGCTCCACCAGATGCAGCGTGGCGTCCCGCGCCCCCTCGAAGTTGGCCATCCCCACGTGGTCCACGTGCGCCTCGCTGATCCGTTCGCCCAGCGCGACCACGGGGAACCCGGCGAAGACCCCGGCGGCGTCCTCGTCCCCCAACTCCACGGTGGCGATGATCAGTCCGTCGTACATCCGCAGCCGCGAGTTGGCCACGGCCTGCGCCTCGCCCTCGCGGGAGGCGCCCGTCTGCTCGACGGCGACCCGGTAGCCGCGCCGCGCCGCCTCGGCGATCACCAGCGAGGCCAGCCGGCCGTAGTAGGGCTGGTCGACGTCGGGGATCGCCAGGCCGATCACGCCGGTGGTGCCCGAACGCAGGTTCCTGGCCGCGACGTTCATCCGGTAGCCGAGCCGTTCGACGGCCTCGGTCACCCGCCGGCGCGTCTCCTCGCTGACGTGCGGGTGGCCGTTGAGAACGTTGGAGACCGTCATCGCGGACACCCCGGCGGCCTTCGCCACGTCGCTCATCGTCACCATGCGGCGGTCATCTCCTCGGCCCGGGCGGGTGAACGCGGGTCAACGGGGGACGGCCGCGTTCCCGGCCACCCTACCGATGGCCTCCGGGACCGACCCTTGACACCGGATGGGCACCATGCCAGCGTTTTTATCGTTAAAAACGAGCGATGGGGAGCACCGCATGTCCGGCAGCAGCGGCACGGCGATCATCAATCTGGACATCGAGGGGCCGGTCATCAGCCGCCATCTCTACGGCCACTTCGCCGAGCACCTGGGGCGCTGCGTCTACGGCGGCCTGTGGGTCGGCGAGGACTCGCCGATCCCCCACGAGGGCGGCATCCGGCTCGACGTGGTCGAGGCGCTGCGCGCGCTGGACATCCCCAACCTCCGCTGGCCGGGCGGCTGTTTCGCCGACGAGTACCACTGGAAGGACGGCACGGGCCCCCGCGAGCTGCGCCCCCGGATGGTCAACACCCACTGGGGGAACGTCGAGGAGAACAACCACTTCGGCACCCACGAGTTCCTCGCCCTGTGCGAACTCCTCGGCGCCGAGCCGTACATCAGCGGCAACGTCGGCTCCGGGACCGTTCAGGAGATGAGCGAGTGGGTGGAGTACCTCACCCGCGACGGCGACAGCCCGATGGTGCGGCTGCGCGGGGAGAACGGCCGCGACGAGCCGTGGCGCGTGAGGTTCTGGGGCCTGGGCAACGAGACCTGGGGCTGCGGCGGCAACATGCGCGCCGAGTACTACGCCGACCTGGCCCGCCAGTACGCCACCTACTGCCGCGACCACGGCGACAACAGGCTCTACCGGATCGCGGCGGGCGCCGCCGACGACAACTACGCCTGGACCGAGACCCTGATGCGGCAGATCAGCTGCTTCGGCTGCGAGGCCACCCCGAAGAACTTCTTCCAGGCGCTGTCCGTGCACTACTACACGCTGACCGGCCCCTGGGACGCCAAGGGGAGCGCCACGGAGTTCGACACCGGGGACTACTACCGCACGATGGCCGCCGCCGCCCGGATGGACCGGATCATCCAGGGGCACTCCACCGTGATGGACGCCTACGACCCGGGGCGGCGCGTCGGCCTCGTCGTCGACGAGTGGGGCACCTGGTTCGACGTGGAGCCGGGCACCAACCCCGGCTTCCTGTACCAGCAGAACACCCTGCGCGACGCGCTGGTGGCGAGCGTGCACTTCGACATCTTCCACCGGCACGCCGAGCGGCTGGCGATGGCCAACCTCGCGCAGACCGTCAACGTCCTCCAGGCGGTGCTCCTGACGGACGGCGACCGGCTGGTGCGCACCCCGACCTACCACGTCTTCGAGATGAACAAGGGCCACCAGGACGCCACCTCGCTGCCCGTCCACCTCGCCCTATCGGGCGCCCAACGGCAGGTCGGCGACGCCGAGTTGACGACGATCTCGGCCTCGGCCAGCGTCCGGGACGAGCAGGTGTTGGTCTCCCTGACCAACCTCGACGCCGAACGCCCCGCCGAGATCACGCTGGACGCGCGCGGCGGCGCGCTGCTCGACCCGACGGCCCGCATCCTGACCGCCGACCGGCTCCAGGACCACAACACCGCCGACGCGTCCCCGGTCACCGCCCGCCCGTTCGACGGCGTGCGCACCCACGAGCGGGGACTGGCCCTCACGCTGCCCCCGCACTCCTTCGTCACGGTGCGCGGGCGCCGGGCGTGACGCCCGGCGCGCGGGGCGCGCCGGGCTGAGTGGAGCGACGCGCCGGCCGGCCGTTCCGGGGACGGGGCTTCGGGGCGCCCGCCGGTGAGTCATACGCGGTGCGGTGCGGCGCCGTCCTGCCAGAGGTAGAGGTCGCGCAGCAGGGAGATCTCGGCGCCGTGGTGGGTCAGCTCCTTGTTGACGTGCAGGACGATGCCCTCCATGGGAAACCGCTCGGGGCCCACCGGGGGCGGGTTCTCCAGGTCGGCGTCCGAGAGTTCGCGGACCCCCGCGTTCCATCTCCCGTACATCTCGTCGAGCTGTTCCAGCGCCTCGTCAGCGGTCCCCGCGTAGGGGAACGTCCGGGAGTCGACGTCCCGGCCGCCGACGTGCCACGTGGGCGGACGCTCCAGCAGCCACGCACCGGCTCCCAGAAGTACTCCTCATCGGAAAGACCGCGCAGCCGTGGACGCAGGGTCTTGTGCCAGTGCCGGTCCAACTGGTCCGCGATGCGCTCGCCTCTTGTCATCTCGGCACACTACACACGGCGGATCTCCGGCGGTGACCCGCGCGGACACCGTCCCCGGAGCGAGCCGCGGGTCACCTCGTTCCGACGGCCGCGCGGATCGCCTGGCGGGCCAGGGACCAGTCGTCGTGGAGGCGGCGCAGCAGCAGGCGTTTCTCCTCGCCGGGGGCCGTGCCCCCGGACCGGTCAGCCGAGGCGCTGCCGGGGCGGGCCATCGCGCGGCGCACGCCCAGTTCGCAGAGCCGGATCTCGCGGGTCAGCACCAGCATCAGGTTGATCAGGAAACAGTCCCGCGTCAGGCGGCCCTCCGCCTGCGCGGACTGGCTGATCTGCCGCCGCACCAGCGGCGACTCGCCCAGTGAGGCCCACAGCGTCGCCAGGTCGTACCCGGGCAGGTACCACCCGGCGGCGCGCCAGTTGATCAGCACGGGCCCGGTGGGGGAGAGCAGCACATGCGGCGGCAGCGCCTCGCCGTGGCAGAACTGGCGCGGCGGCTCGCCGCGTCCGAGTCCACGCACGTCGTGGAGCAACGTTTTCAGGTCGCTCAGGTCACGGTCGGTCAGCAGCCCGAGCATGTGGTAACGCGCCAGCCGCGCGCCGTAGTTGAGCGCGTCAGGGAAGGCGCCGTCCGGCGGGTGCCAGGCGTTGATCCGGCGCACGGCGGCCAGCGTGGCGCGCAGGTCGCTCGTCGCCGGCGGGATCGCCGGGTGGCGGTGCGGGGAGGCGGCCCTGCCGGGGACGAACTCGGTGATCAGCGTGCGGTCCCGTGGCTCGTCCCCGACCATCCGGGGCACCCGCACCGGCGGCCGGTGCCGCAGGAACGCGCGGTTGACCGCTAACTCCCGCTCGAACCTGGCCCGGTGCTCCTCGCCCTGGTCGAGCACGCACTTGGCCACCGCCGCCCGCCGCCCCGCCATGCCGGCCAGCACCACCGTGCCGTCGCCGTCCCGCAGCACCCGCGCCGGGGTGAACTCCGGGCAGATCCGCTGGATCGACGCCAGCGCGGCGCGCAGCCGTTCGCCGCCCGCCCCCGTGAGGTCGAGCCGGGCGCCCACCGGCAGCGGTGGCCCGGGCCGGCGCGCCCGGCGCACCCGCTCGTCGACGAGGGCGCCGCGCTGACCGCCGGGCGCTCCCGCGAGCACGGTACGGTGCCGGGTGACCACGGGGGAGGGTGCTGGATACATGCCTGGCTGAGTCCCTTCAGTGCCGCCGGACGCTGGTCGGCGCCCCGCCAACCGCCGGTCTCCCGGACACCCTGGGGAAGTGCCCGCCGCACCCCGGCCGGAGTGGCGCCAAGGACACACCACCCCCTTTCACGGGTGGCACACCATGTGGCGAGCCCTGGCGAACCCTGGCGAATTGTCATGTCGGGGTTGCCGCGCGGTTACTGTCAACTCAGCCGAGATCCTGGGGGCTTGACGTGAACAGAGGACCCAACACCAGGCTGGCGGACCTGTTCAGGCTCGCCGGGTGGTCCAAGGGAGAACTCGCGAGGCTGGTGAACCGGCAGGCGGCGGCCCAGGGCTTTCCGCAGCTGGCGACGGACACCTCGCGGGTGCGTCGGTGGATCGACACCGGCGAGACCCCGCGCGACCCCGTTCCCGAGGTGTTGGCGACGCTGTTCACCGAGCGACTCGGCCGTGTCGTGACCATCGAGGACCTGGGGTTGCGCCGGCCAGGGAGCGCGGGGCGAAGGCCGTCCCTCCACGGACTGCCCTGGACCCCCTGGCGGACGGCCTCGGTCCTCACCGAATTCACGGGAATGGACCTCATGCTCAACCGACGCGGCATGGTGGGCGCGGGCGCCGCGCTCGCCGCCGGCTCCGCACTCAGCGACGCCATGCACGACTGGCTCACCACGACCCCCGGCAGCGCCGCCGGCGGGTCCCCCCACGACAACCCCGGCCTGGACCGCTACGAGGCCGCCCCGATCGGCTCCGAGGAGATCGAGGCCCTGGAACACTCGGTCGAGGTGTTCCGGGCCTGGGACGCGGCCCGGGGCGGCGGCCTGCAACGTAAGGCCGTGGTCGGTCAACTCAACGAGGTGGGCGGCCTGTTGGCCTACCAGCACCCGGAACACCTGCGAAGGCGGCTGTGGGGCGTCGCGGCCAACCTCGCGGTGCTCGCCGGCTGGATGTCCCACGACGTGGGGATGGAGGCCACCGCCCAGAAGTACTTCGTGATCGCCGCGCACGCCGCCCGCGAGGGCGGCGACCGGCCACGGGCCGGCGAGGCGCTCTCCCGCGCGGCCCGGCAGATGGTCCATCTGGGCCGGCCCGACGACGCGTTGGACCTGATGCGGCTGGCCAACGCCGGCATGGGAGACGAGGCGCTGCCCCGCACCCGCGCGATGCTGCGCACCATCGAGGCGTGGGCGCAGGCCTCGATGGGCCACGGTCAGGCGATGCGCCGCACCCTCGGCGAGGCGGAGGACCTCTTCGTCTCCGACCGGGGCGACGTGCCGCCGCCCAGCTGGATGCAGCTCTTCGACGAGGCCGACCTGCACGGGATGCAGGCGCTCGCGTACCGCACGCTCGCCGAGCACGACGCCTCGGCGGCGCCGCACGCCGAGCGGCACGCCAAGCAGGCCCTGGCGCTGCGGGCCGGCGAGCTGAAGCGGGCCATGATCTTCGACCAGATCTCGCTGGCCTCGGCCTGCTTCATCGCCGACGACCCCGAACAGGCCGACCGCTACGCCCGGTTGGCGCTGGCCTCGGTCGGGGAGAACTCCTCGCTGCGCACCTGGGACCGGCTGCGCGAGATGTACCGGCTGACCGGCTACTACTCCGGCTACGCCCGCATCGAGGAGCTGCGCGAGGAACTCTCCCAGTCCATCCCGCGCCCCGGCGGCGCGCAACGTCTGGTCTAGGTCGTTCCGGGCCGTTCCCCAGCCGTTCCCGGCCAGTCCAGGCCAGGGAACGGCTCCCGCCGCGCGCCGCCCGGCCGTCGTTCCCGTTCTCCCGGTTCCTCAGGGCTCCGCCGGGGCGGGCACGGCGGCCGGGCCCTGGGCGCGGGGGCGCGGGGGCTCAGCGGCCGACCCGCGCCACCAACACGCAGGCGTCGTCGTGCCGGTCGTGCTCGGCGCGCTCCTCGACGATCAGCCGCAGGCACTCGGCGGCGGTGCCGGCGGCGCTCAGCCGGTCGGCCAGGTCGATCAGCCGGTGGTCCCCGGCATGGCCGGTCGCCCCGCGCTCCGGGATGTCCGAAAACAGTCCATCAGTGTGGAGCACGAGCACGTCCCCCGGCCGAAGCGGGTCGGTCCGTTCCGCGTACGCGGTGTCGCCCACCGCGCCCAGCAGGGTGCCCGTGGGGCGGGGCAGCGCCCAGCCCGTGCCGTCCCGGCACAGCAGCGGCGCCGGGTGCCCGGCCTGCGCCCACACCAGGCTGCGGTCGGCCGGCTCGTAGCGGCAGCACAGCACGCTGGCGAGCACCGGGTGCGCGCCCCGGTCCAGCAGCTGGTTGAGGTGACCCAGCAGCGCCGCAGGGGACTGCCCGGCCAGCGCGATGCCCCGGATCGCGCCCAGCGCCGTCGCCGTGCCCGCCACCGCCGCCGGGCCCCGCCCCGCCAGGTCCCCCACGCTCAACAGGCTGGCGCCGCCGAGGAGTTCCAGCGCGTCGCACCACTTACCCGTCAACGGCGCCGAGCGCCCCGCCGGCAGATAGCGGGCGGCCACCTCCAGGTCGCCGGGCGCGGTCGCCGGCGCCCCGTGCGCCTCCTCGGCCAGCGCCCGCTCGACCTCCCGGCCGGCCACGCCCCCGCGCCGGGCCCGCGAGCCGGGCCCGCGCTGGCTCGGGACCGGGTACCGCACCTCGTCGACGTCCCTGATCATCGCCCACAGCGCGACCGTTCCGCCGTCGTCGTCCAACACCGGCTCCCCGGCCATCCGCACCGTGCGCAGCGTGCCGTCCGGCCGGGTGATCCGGAACTCGCAGTCCATCGGCCGCCCGTCGACCAGGCACCCGGTGACAGCGGCGGTCAGCGCCGGCTGGTCCTCGGCCGGCAGGAACGACGGCAGCTGGTCCAACGTGAGCGGCCCCTCGCGCCGTGGGCGGCCGAAGATCGCGTACAGGTCGTCCGACCAGATCGCGCCGTCCGTCAGCAGGTTCCACTCGGCGCTGCCCACCCGGGGCGCGGACGAGGCCGGGGCCGGCGGGTCCGGCGCGGTCCGCAGCTCGTGGAGCTGCTCGCCCACGTCGTCCAGCCAGCTGCCGACCAGCTCCCACGCCGCGCGCCGCACCGGCTCGCCCGCCGTGGCGCGCGGGTCGGCCCGGCGCGCGGCGTCGAGGTCCTCCCGCAGCCGGCGGGCGCGGGCGATCAGTTCGTCGAGGGTCGGCCCGGCCGGGTCGGCCTGCGCGACCGGCGGCTCGGTCGGGGGCTGGGGATTCTGGGAGGAGAGCATGGCTGACCTCGAAACGGCGAGTCGGGCCTGACGGCCGGAGCGGTCGGCGCGGACGACTCCAGACTGTTGCACAGCCCTACCCGCTCCGTAAGAGATTCAGCCGCCGCATGGGGCGCGCACGGGGGCACATCGGGTGTAGAACCTGTGTCACCGGCAAGGAGCCGACCAGACGGAAATCCCGTTGCCCCCGATAGCCACGCACCGGATGCTGACTCATATGTTCGCCAGTCCGACCGAAACCGACATAGCGCCCAGCTGGACCCTTCTGGGTCTCCTCCAGCGGGGGCGTGGTGACGGGTGGCTGCACGCCCTGGCCGCCCCCCGGGCGGAGGCGGTGGCCGCGTTGGAGCACTGCGTGCTCAACGATCCACGCGCGGACTGGCAGCTGGAGCGCCGCTCCCTCTACTACGCCAGGCTCTACCTCGAACTCGGCGCCGACCTGCGGCCCCTCGCCGAGCACCTCTTCGACGCCGACGACGCCACCCGCTCCGACGAGGAACGCACCGGTCTTGCCCTCTCCGTCCTCGGCCACCTCGCCACCTACGGCCGGGGCCACGCGCTGAAGCTGCTGCGCGGCTACGCGGTGCGCGGCGCCAACTGGCGTTGGGCGCTCGACGAGTTGGCCGTCCGCGACAGCGACGCCGGGCTACGGGCGCTCGGCCCGCGCATCCTGGACCGCTTCCCGACCACCGAGGAGGGCGAGGCCGCCCTCGCCGCCGCCGTCCGGGACTCCTTCGAGCCGCGCCCCTGGCGTATCTGGGCAGAGGACCCCGCCCGACCCGCGCAACGAAAGCGCCTGACCGCCGCCCTGGAACAGGGCGACTTCGACCGCTGGCAGCGCCAGCTCCGCCCCTCGGGACCCCGCCCCGGCTGGTCCGTCGCCTCCGTTCTCGACTGGGCCAGGGACGGCTACGAACAGACCCCGCGCCACTGGCGCGAGGCCCCGGCGGCCCGCTGCCTGGCCGCCGTCGCCGGGCCCGAGGACCGGCCAGCGCTGCTGGCCGCCGCCGCCGGCGGACACCCCGCCGCCCGCGCCGCCGCCCTGCGCCACCTCGCCGACCGGGCCGACCCCCGGGCCCTCGCCCTGATCGAGGCGGCCACCGCGAGCCAGGACCCCGACCTGCGGCGGGCCGCGCTCACCGCCTTCTCCCGGATGGACGGCGCGGGCACCCTGGCCCAGGCCCGCGAGTGGGCCGTGCGCGGCGACGAGTTGGGCACCACCGCCGCCGCGCTGCTGGCCAGGCGCGGCACCGCCACCGACGCGCCCCGGGTGCTGGCCGCGCTGCACCGCGCGGTGCGCACCGGCGGGGCCGACAGCCGCGAGCTGCGGCCTCTGGTGGAGGGCGTGGGCCGGCTGTGTGTGACGGCCGCCGTTCCCGTGCTGCGCCACCTCTACCGCGAGACGCCCTCGTCCCAGCTGCGCTGCCACGCGGCGCGGGCGCTGGCCGCGACCGACCCGCACTTCGCCAGCGGGCTGGCCGTCGAGTGCCTGTGGGACTGCGAGGAGGAGACCCGCCAGCTGGGCGCCGAGTCGGTGCCCACCGGGGACGCCAGGGTGGTGGAACGGATGCGCAGCCTGGCCCACGACCCGGCCGAACAGGCCGGCGTGGTCAGCGCGGTGCGCGGCCGTCTTGGCCGGCCGCGCGACCGGAACGAACCCGCCGGCTGACACCGGCCCGCACCGCCCCGCCGAAGCCGGGGGCGCACGCGGGCGGCGTGCGCGCCGCCCATGCGCCGGCGCCGGCGCGGCGGGCCGTGGACGACAACGGTGGGGGGTGGTCCTGGTGCGTGGTCGGGTGCGGGCCGTTGACGGTTGCTCGCGCGGTTCCCCGCGCCCCTGGGGTGTGTGGGCGCTTGGGGGCGCGGGGAACCGCGCGGGTGATGCGGGGCCCGCCGGCCCGAGGCACGACCCACCTGGCACGATGGCCCGATGGACGACGCGCGCTGGGAGTTCTGGATCGACCGTGGGGGCACGTTCACCGACGTCGTCGGGCGTCGGCCCGACGGGCGGCTGGTGACCGACAAGCTCCTCTCCCACGCCCCCGAGCGCTACCGCGACGCCGCCGTCGCCGGCATCCGCCGGATGCTCGGCCTGGCCGAGAACGACCCGGTGCCGGCCGGGCGGATCGAGATCGTCAAGATGGGCACCACCGTCGCCACCAACGCCCTGCTGGAGCGGCGCGGCGAGCCCACCGTGCTGGTCACCACCGCCGGCTTCCGCGACGCGCTGCGCATCGCCTACCAGAACCGGCCCCGCCTCTTCGACCGGCACATCCACCTGCCCGAGGCGCTCTACGACCGCGTCATCGAGGTCCCCGAACGGATCGGCGCCGACGGCACGGTGGTGCGCCCGCTGGAGAGCGAGCCGGTCACCGAGGCGCTGCGCGCCGCCCACGCCGACGGCTTCCGCAGCGCCGCCGTGGTCCTGATGCACGGCTACCGGCACCCCGAACACGAGCGCGCCGTCGGGGAGTTGGCCAGGGCCGCCGGGTTCACCCAGGTCAGCTGCTCGCACGAGGTGAGCCCGCTGATCAGACTGGTCTCGCGGGGCGACACCACCGTCGTGGACGCCTACCTCTCGCCCGTGCTGCGCCGCTATGTCGAGCAGGTCGCCGACGAACTGCGAGGCGTGCGGCTGATGTTCATGCAGTCCGGTGGCGGGCTGCGGGAGGCCGGGAACTTCCGGGGCAAGGACGCGGTGCTCTCCGGGCCGGCCGGCGGGGTCGTCGGGATGGCCCGCGCCTGCGCCGAGGCCGGCCACCACCGGGTGATCGGCTTCGACATGGGCGGCACCTCGACCGATGTCTCGCACTACGCCGGCGCGTTGGAACGCGTCTTCGGCACCGAGGTCGCCGGCGTGCGGATGCGGGCGCCGATGATGGACATCCACACCGTGGCCGCCGGCGGCGGCTCGCTGCTGCGCTTCGACGGCGCCCGTTACCGCGTCGGCCCCGAGTCGGCCGGCGCGCACCCGGGCCCCGCCTGCTACCGGCGCGGCGGGCCGCTGGCCGTCACCGACGCCCAGGTGATGCTCGGCCGTATCCAACCCGCCCACTTCCCACGGGTGTTCGGGCCGGGCGGCGACGAGCCGCTGGACGCCGACGTGGTCAGGGAGCGGTTCGCCGCGCTGGCGCGGGAGATCGCCGAGGCCACCGGCGACGACCGGGGCCCGGAGGAGGTCGCCGAGGGCTTCCTGGACATCGCGGTGCTCAACATGGCCGGCGCCGTCAAGAAGATCTCCGTGCAGCGCGGCCACGACGTCACCCGCTACGCCCTGGCCAGCTTCGGCGGCGCCGGCGGCCAGCACGCCTGCCGGGTCGCGGACGCGCTCGGCGTCGACACCGTGGTGGTGCCGCCGCTCGCCGGCGTGCTGTCCGCCTACGGCATCGGCGTCGCCGACGCCACCGTGCTGCGGGAGCGCTCCGTCGAGACCGAGCTGACCGAGGAGAGCCTGCCCGCCGTGGAGCGCGTCGCGGCCGAGCTGACCGAGCGCGCCACCGCCGCGCTGCGCGCCGACGGGGTGCCGCCCGAGGCCATCGGCCACACCGTCCGGGTCCACCTGCGGTACGCGGGAACGGACGCGGCGCTGCCCGTTCCGCTGGCCGACCGGGCCGCGATGACCGCCGCGTTCGCCGAACTCCACACCGCCCGCTACGGGTTCACCATGGACAAGCCGCTGGTCGCCGCGACCGTCGCCGTCGAGGCGGTGGGCGCGGCCGGCGGCCACCAGGACCACCTCGCGGCGCTGCCGCCCCGCCCGGGCCCGATGCCGGAGCCCGAGACCGTGCGGATGTGGACCCGGGGCGCGTGGCGCGACGTCCCGCTCCACCAGCGCGCCGCGCTGCGCCCCGGCGACGCCGTCGCCGGGCCCGCCATCGTCGCCGAGGACGACGCGACCACCGTCGTCGAGCCCGGCTGGCGCGCCACCGTCGGCGAACGCGGCCACCTGCTGCTCGACCGGGTCACCCCGCGCCCCCGCACGGTCGCCGTCGGCACCGAGGTCGACCCGGTGCGCCTGGAGGTCTTCAACAACCTGTTCATGTCCATCGCCGAACAGATGGGCGTGCGGCTGGAGAACACCGCGCACTCCGTCAACATCAAGGAACGGCTGGACTTCTCCTGCGCCCTCTTCGACGACCGGGGCAACCTGATCGCCAACGCCCCGCACATCCCGGTGCACCTGGGCTCCATGGGCGAGTCCATCAAGGAGGTGCTGCGCCGCAACGCCGGCCGGCTGCGCCCCGGCGACGTCTACGCCATCAACGACCCGTACCACGGCGGCACCCACCTGCCGGACGTCACCGTGGTCACCCCGGTCTTCGACGACGCCGGCGAGCGGCTGCTGTTCCTGGTCGCCTCCCGGGGCCACCACGCCGAGATCGGCGGCATCACGCCGGGATCGATGCCCGCGTTCAGCCGCACCATCGACGAGGAGGGCGTCCTCTTCGACAACTGGCCGCTGGTGCGCGAGGGCCGGCTGCGCGAGGCCGAGACCCGCGAACTGCTCTCCTCGGCCCGGTACCCCTCGCGCGGCGTGGACGCCAACCTGGCCGACCTGCGCGCCCAGATCGCCGCCAACGAGCGGGGCATCGGCGAACTGCGGGCGGTCATCGACCAGTTCGGCCTCGACGTCGTCCAGGCGTACATGCGGCACGTGCGGGACAACGCCGAGGAGGCCGTCCGCCGGATCATCGCCACGCTGGACGACGGCCACTGCCGCTACGAGACCGACGCCGGCGCGGTGATCGAGGTCTCCGTCGCCGTGGACCGGGAACGGCGCGCCGCCGTCCTGGACTTCGCCGGCACCTCGCCGCAGCAGCCAGGCAACACCAACGCGCCCAGCTCCGTGGTGCTGGCGGCCGTGCTCTACGTCTTCCGCACCCTGGTCGCCGACGACATCCCGCTCAACAGCGGCTGCCTGGCGCCGATCGAGGTCCGCATCCCGCCCGGCTCGATGCTCGCCCCCCGCCACCCGGCGGCCACCGTCGCCGGCAACGTCGAGACCTCCCAGGCCGTCACCGGCGCCCTCTACGCGGCGCTCGGCGTCCAGGCCGAGGGCTCCGGCACCATGAACAACGTCACCTTCGGCAACGAACGGGTCCAGTACTACGAGACGTTGGCCAGTGGCTCGGGCGCCGGCGACGGCTTCGACGGCGCGGACGCGGTGCAGACCCACATGACCAACTCCCGGCTGACCGACCCCGAGGTGCTGGAGTGGCGCTACCCGGTGCGGGTCGCCGACTTCCGGGTGCGCGAGGGCAGCGGCGGGCGCGGGCGCTGGCGCGGCGGGGACGGCGTGGTGCGGCGGCTGACGTTCCTCGAACCGATGACGGTGGCCCTGCTGACCGGTCACCGCCGGGTGCCGCCCTACGGCATGGCGGGCGGCGCCCCCGGCGCGCTCGGCCGCAACGCGGTGGAACGGGCCGACGGCACGGTCGCCGAACTCGCCGGCGCGGACAGCGTCCGGGTCGGACCGGGCGACGTGCTGGTCGTCGAGACCCCCGGCGGCGGGGGCTACGGACCCGCACTCGACGACGCACCTGGGCTGTCTCCACCGCTGCCGTCCGCGGCCGCGCCCCCGCACATCAAGGGGCGCGGGGAACTGCGCGAGTAACGGTCAACGGGCCCGCACTCGACCACGCACGGAGACCGCCCCCCACCGTTGTCGTTCGGGGCTCGCCCCCGAATCACCGGTGCCCCCGGTCGGTCAGGGGCGCGGGGAACTGCGCGAGTAACGGTCAACGGGCCCGCACTCGACCACGCACGGAGACCGCCCGTCACCGTTGTCGTTCGGGGCTCGCCCCGTCGCGCGGCTAGCGCCCCGCGTGGGGGGCGAACAGGTCGAGGAGGCGCACCCGCGCCGCCTGCACGCGGTACGCGAGGATCTCCGCGATCACCCGCAGTAGCGCATAGCCGAACGCCGGGTCCTCGTCACACAGCGCCTGCACCTCCGCCCCCTGGAACTCGTAGGCCCGCACCGGGCTCAGCGCCTCCGCGCCGAAGTCCCACTGGAACGGCGGAAACAGCCAGGACCAGCCCAACAGGTCACCCGACTCCAGCGAGGAGACCGCCGTCGGTCGGGTTCCCGCCAGCCGGAGGTCCAGCGTCACCGTTCCCGACCGGACGATCCAGAACCGGTCGGCGGTGCCGCGTTCCTCGAAGATGCGCTGGCCCTGCTCGAAGGACACCTCGCTCGCCAGCGCCATCAGCCGTTCCCGGTGGCCCGGCGGCAGGACGCGCAGCAGCCGTCGTGGAGCGGTCATCGCCGCCTCCTCTCGGTTCCGGTCGGGTGGTCCGGCTCCGTTTCTCCATTGCACTCCCAACGGAGCAGTCCCGCATCCTCGCCCGGCGCGGAGAAGTCGCCGGGCGGGTCCCGGTCCGCGACAGTGGGACGGAGGGCTGCGTCCGGCGGACCGAGGGAGGAACGTGTGCGCGATCCCGACACCCGGTGACCCGGGCGGTCCGTCCGGCGAACCGGTGGTGTTGCTGGAGGTCGGCGACGTCCAGGACGGCGTCAGCGGCGACCTCGGCGGGGACTGTGTGATCCTGGCCGTCACCCCGGCCTCGGAGTGGCTGACCGGCGTGCCGGCCGAGGAGCTGCCCGGCACCCCGCTGGCCGACCTGATCCCCGACGCCGAGGCCCGCGCGGTCGTCGTGGACGGGGCCGTCGGCCGCTGGCCGGTGACCGTCGCGCGCCGCGACGGGAGCCGCGTCGACGCCCAGCTCGACGTCCTGCCCACCCTGTTCGGCCGGCCCGTCCGACGCCTGGTGGCGCTGACCGAGTCGGAGGTCGCCCGGCAGCAGGAGGAGGACCGTTCCCTGGTCAGGGCCCTCTTCGAGCAGCAGCAGGTCGGCCTCAGCATCCACAACGAGGAGCTGGCGGTCACCCGGATGAACGCCGACCCCAACGAGTGGGCCACCCGGAACGAACGGCTCGGCCTGCACCACGGCCTGCCCGTCACCCTCGACGAGATCATGGACCCCGAGGACGCCCGGGCCGTCACCTCCCGGCTCCAACACGTGGCCGAGACCGGGGAACCGTTGATCAACTGGGAGTACACCTTCCGCCGCGTCGAGGCCCCCGAGGAGGAGCGGAAGCTGTCGGTCACCTCGCTGCGCCTCAACAGCTCGCAGGGCGAACTCCTCGGCGTCATGAGCGTCTACACCGACGTCACCGAGGAGCACCTGGTCCGACTGCGGCTGGCCCTGCTGCACCGGGCCGCCCAGCGGATCGGCCCCTCCCTCGACGTCACCCGCAACGCGGAGGAACTCGCCCGCGTGCTGGTCCCCGACTTCGCCGACCTGGCCGCCGTCGACCTGGGCGAACGGGTCCTCAGCGGCGACGAGCCCGGGCCCGACGCGCTGGCCCGCGACCGGGTCAGACGGGTCGCGACCGCCGAGGTCAACGGGCGCTGGCCCGACGAGGTGCAGCCGTTGGGCGCCGTCTTCGGCATCGAGATGCCGCCCACCACCGGCGCGCCCGGCGGCCTGGCCATCCGCAACCAGGCCGCCGCGGCCCTGCACACCTTCAACGCCGACGAGGAGCCGCCGTCACCCCACAGCACGGCCCCGCTGCTGCTGCCCCGTTCGCCCGGCTCCCTGATGGTGGTCCCGCTGCGCGCCAGGGGCCAGGTGCTGGGCTCGCTCGCCCTGTGGCGCTCGCCGGACCGGGCCCCGTTCAGCGAGGCCGACGCCGACCTCGCCGAGGAGGTCGGCTCCCGCGCCGCGCTCAGCCTGGACAACGCCCGCCGCTACACCCGCGAACACCACACCCTCGAGACCCTCCAGCGCAGCCTGCTGCCGCCCCCCGACTTCGAGGTCACCGCCGCCAGCACCGCAGGACACTACGTGCCGGCCGAGACCACCGCCGGCATCGGCGGCAGCTGGTACGACGTGATCCCGCTCTCCTCCGCGCGGGTCGCGTTCGTCATCGGCGACGTCGCCAGCCACGGCCTCAACGCCACCGCCACCATGGGCCGGCTGCGGACCGCCGTGCAGACGCTGGCCGACATGGACCTCGCACCCGACGAGTTGATGACCCGCCTGGACGACCTGGCCATCCGACTGGCCGAGTTCGCCTCAGCCGAGGAGGACGGCCAGGGCGGCGCGATCGGCGCCACCTGCCTGTACTGCGTCTACGACCCGGTCAGCGGCGAGTGCACCCTCGCCAGCGCCGGCCGGACGCCGCCCGTGGTGGCCCAGCCCGGGGAGGCGGCCGAGGCGATGCCCATGAAGCCGGGCCCCGCGCTCGGCGTGGGCGGCGCGCCCTTCGAGACGTTCTCGCAACGGGTGGGGCCCGAGAGCGTCCTGGCGTTCTTCAGCGAGGAGTTGGTCGCCGAACACCCGCGGCGTTCGGCGTCCGGCGACGAGGAGCCCGGCGAACAGGACGCGGGCGCCGACCGGATGGCCGAGCTGCGCGCCCAGATGACCCGGGCGGCGGCCAGCGACCGCTCCCCGGCCGACGCCGGCCGCGCCGTCCTCGACCGGCTGCTGCCCGAGCGCGCCCCCGCCAACGACGTCGCGCTCCTCGTCGCCCGGGTGCGCCCGCTGCGCCCCGACGCCACCGCCGACTGGCAGCTGCCCGCCGAGCCCTCCGTCGTCGGCCGCGCCCGCGACCTCGTCCTCGGCAAGCTGCGCGAGTGGGACCTCGCCGAGCACGCGTTCCCCACCGAACTCATCATCAGCGAGCTGATCACCAACGCCATCCGCTACGCCGGGGGCCCGGTGGGCGTGCGGCTGATCCGCGACGAGGTGCTGATCTGCGAGGTCTCCGACCCCAGCGAGACCCAGCCGCACCTGCGCCGCGCCCGGCTGACCGACGAGGGCGGCCGGGGCCTGTTCCTCGTCGCCCAACTCGCCCACCGCTGGGGCAGCCGCTACACCGCCACCGGCAAGACCATCTGGACCGAACAGCCCCTCGGCTGAGGCCCACGCCCGGGGAACGCCCCGAAACCCCCCGTGCGCCAAGGCCGTTGGGGCCGGCGGGACCGGCGGGGACAACAGCCGCATCCGTGCCGAATCGAGCGTTGTCGGTGGCACCGCCTAGGGTGTGCCTCGTGACCGCACCATCACCGAACGGCAGCACAGCCGAGCGCCCCGCCCCGCCGGCCCCGCCGGCCCCGCCGGCCGCGTCCCGGCCC
>NZ_RFFJ01000102.1 GCF_003696235.1 Streptomyces triticirhizae | reverse complement strand
AGGCGCGGGCGCGCCGCCCCCGCGTGACGCGGGTCGGCGGGGGCGGCGGCACGGTTCAGGCGGCCAGCTCGGCGCGGAGCGCGGCGAGGAAGCCGTCCACGTCCTCGTCGGTGGTGTCGTAGGAGCACATCCAGCGGACCTCGCCGGCGGCCTCGTTCCAGAAGTAGAACGGGTAGTGCTTCATCAGCCGCAGGCTGGCCTCCCTGGGAAGCCGGGCGAAGACCGCGTTGGCCTCGACGGGGTGGCAGATCTCCACGCCCTCGATGGTCCGGGCGCCGTCGGCCAGCCGCCGGGCCTTCGCGTTGGCGTGCCGCGCCCCGCGCAGCCACAGGTCGCCCGCGAGCAACGCCTCGAACTGCACGGACAGGAACCGCGTCTTGGCGGCCAGCTGCATGGACAGCTTGCGGATGTGGAGCAGGGAGCGGACGCGCTCGGGGGCGAGCACGACGACGGCCTCGCCGAAGAGCAGCCCGTTCTTGGTGCCGCCGAAGGAGAGGACGTCGACGCCGACGTCGGTGGTGAACGCGGCCAGCGGCAGGTCGAGGGCGGCCGCCGCGTTGGCCAGCCGGGCCCCGTCGAGGTGGACGGCCATCCCCCGGGCGTGGGCGAACTCGGCGACGGCGGCGATCTCCTCGGGGGTGTAGACGGTGCCCAGCTCGGTGCTCTGGGTGAGGGAGACGACCTGGGGGGTGGCGCGGTGCTCGTCGTCGAAGCCGAAGGACTCGGTGGCGACCAGCTCGGGGGTGAGCTTGCCGCCGGGGGCGGGCACGGGCAGCAGCTTGAGGCCGCCGACCCGTTCGGGGGCGCCGCACTCGTCGGTGTGGATGTGGGCGTTGGCGGTGCAGATCACCGCGCCCCAGCGGTCGGTCAACGCCGACAGGCCGACGACGTTGGCGCCGGTGCCGTTGAGGACGGGGTAGACCTCGGCGCGCGGGCCGAAGTGGCGGCGGAAGACCTCGCCGAGGTGGGTGGTGTAGGCGTCCGCGCCGTAGGGCGACTGGTGGCCGCCGTTGGCCAGGGCGAGGGCGGCGAGGACCTCGGGGTGGGCGCCCGAGTAGTTGTCGGAGGCGAAGCCGCGCAGCCCGGGGTCGTGGTGGCGGCGCGCCTCGGTGGGCTGGTCGGTCAGGGCTTCGGGGTGAGCCACAGGCGGTTTCCGTTCACTTCCTGGGTCGGGGTGGTCCACAGCCGGCTGATGGCGTCGGCGAGTTCGGTGACGTCGGTGAAGCCGGCGAACCTCGCGTTCGGCCTCTCGGCGCGCATGGCGTCGGTCACCAGCGCCTTGACCACCAGGACGGTGGCGGCGGCGGGCGGCGGGGCGTCGCCTTCGGCGGCCTTGCGGAAGGCGTCGGCCAGGGCCAGGGTCCATGCCTCGGCGGCGGCCTTGGCGGCGGCGTAGGCGGCGTTGCCCGCCGTGGGTCGGCTGGCGCCGGCGGCGGAGACCAGCGCGAAGCGGCCGTTGCCGGAGCGGGCCAGCGGGGCGTGGAAGGCCAGCGAGGTGTGCTGGACGGTGCGCACCAGCAGGTCGTGGAGCGCGTCCCAGTCGGCGAGGTCGGTCTCGGCGAAGCCGGCCGAGCCGCGCCAGCCGCCGACCAGGTGGACCAGGCCGTCGATCCGGCCGAACTCGCGCTCGGTCTTCTCGGCCCAGGCGCGGGCCGAGTCGAGGCTCAGCAGGTCGACGGTGTCGCCGACGACGGTCGCGCCGCCGTGCGCGAAGCGGGCCGCGTCGACGCCCTCGGCCAGCCGCGCCGGGTCGGCGTCGGCGGCGACCACGGTGGCGCCGGCCTGGGCCAGCCGCAGCAGGGTGGCCCGGCCGGCGGGCCCGCCGGCGCCGGCGACCGCGACCACCGCGCCCTCCAGAACGCCACCGGCCCTCGGGGTCTCTCCGGTGATGGGGCTGTTCATCCTCGACTCCTCGCCTCCTCGTCGAAAGCCATGGTGCCCGGCGGCGTTTCCCGTCGGTCAGGCGGCCTGGTCGCCGGCCCGCTCGGCGGTGATGCCCCGGGTGGACTCGATCACCTTACGGAGCTTGCGGGCCAGCGCCTCGTAGAAGAGGCTCAGCGGGAACTCGTCCGGCAGCACCTCGTCCACCAGCCTGCGGGGCGGCAGGGTGAGGTCGAGCGCCTCGGGGCCCCTGGCCCAGACCGAGCCGGGGTGCGGGGAGAGATAGGCGGCGACCAGGTCGTACGCCTTGAGCCAGTGCACGATCTTGGGGCGGTCGATGCCGCGCCGGTAGAGGGTCTCGATCTCCTCGCGGAGCGCGGCGGTGACCTCGCGGGCGCGGGCCCAGTCCACGGTGAGGCGGTTGTCGCGCCAGCGCAGCGCGTCGTGCTGGTGGAGGTAGGCGAAGAGGAGCTGACCGCCGAGCCCGTCGTAGTTGCGCACCCGGGCGCCGGTGACGGGGAAGCGGAAGAGGCGGTCGAGGAGCACGGCGTACTGCACGTCGCGGCCCTGCGGGTAGCCGTCGTCGGCGAGCCGGCCGGCCTCGTGGAAGGCGGTGAGGTCGCAGCGCAGCTCCTCCAGCCCGTACATCCAGAACGGCTGCCGCTGTTTGATCATGAACGGGTCGAACGGCAGGTCGCCGTGGCTGTGGGTGCGGTCGTGGATCAGGTCCCAGAGCACGAAGGTCTGTTGGCAGCGCTGCTGGTCGCTGACCAGGCCCTGGGCCTGGTCGGGGAGGGTGAGGCTGGTGACCTCGCAGGCGGCGCCGACCACGCGGCGGAAGCGCGCGGCCTCCCGGTCGCAGAAGATGCCGCCCCAGGAGAAGCGGGCGGGCGCCTCGCGGACGGCGATGGTCTCGGGGAAGAGGACGGCGGAGTTGGTGTCGTAGCCGTCGGTGAAGTCCTCGAAGGTGATGCCGAGGAAGAGCGGGTTGTCGTAGCGGGTGCGCTCCAGCTCGGCGAGCCAGTCGGGCCAGACGACGCGCAGGACGACGGCCTCCAGGTTGCGGTCGGGGTTGCCGTTCTGCGTGTACATGGGGAAGACGACCAGGTGTTGACGGCCGTCGACGCGGGTGGCGGTGGGCTGGAAGGCGAGCAGCGAGTCGAGGAAGTCGGGCACCCCGTAGCCCTCGTCGGACCAGCGGCGCAGGTCGGCGACGAGCGCCCGGTGGTAGTCAGCGTCGTGCGGGAGCAGCGGCGAGAGCCGCTCGACGGAGTCGACGATCCGCTCGATGTGGCGGCCCAACTCGGCGCGGTCCGGGGCGCCTTCGGCGGTCAGGTCGATGGAGCCGTCCTTGGCCTGCGCCGGCCGGATCGCGGCGACGGCGTCCTTGAGGACCGGCCAGGCGGGATGAGCGATCACACGACCTTCCGGCGATTCGTCGCTCATCGTTGCGATTGACGCAAGACTTTCCGTCATGTCCCACCCTCCACGGAAGAATATTCGGTAAGAGTCACGGTATCCGGTGGGTGGGGGCCGATCAACCGGGCCCCGGGCCGGCCTCTTCGGACCGCTGGCTAGGGTGGCGGCCATGGCGCTGCTGACCGTGGGACACCGTGGGCTGATGGGTGTCGAGCCGGAGAACACGCTGCGTTCGTTCCGCGCCGCGCGGCGGGCCGGGCTCGACGCCGTCGAGCTGGACCTGCACCTGAGCTGGGACGGCGCGCTGGTGGTGATGCACGACGCGCGCGTTGACCGGACCACCGACGGGACGGGCGCGATCGCCGAGCTGACGCTGGCGGAGCTGCGCCGGCTGGACGCGGGTCAGGGCGAACGGGTGCCGACGCTGGCCGAGGTGGTGGCGG
Organism: Streptomyces triticirhizae; assembly: GCF_003696235.1. GTDB lineage: Bacteria > Actinomycetota > Actinomycetes > Streptomycetales > Streptomycetaceae > Streptomyces > Streptomyces triticirhizae. The sequence goes on along the minus strand of NZ_RFFJ01000102.1, from coordinate 19,130 downwards.
AGGTCGAAGGTCATCTTCAGCTGGAGATCAAGGACGCGGCGGCCGCCCGGGAGCTGGCCGGCTTCGTGGCGGACCACGGGCTGGCCGGGCGGGTCACCGTGATCTCGTTCCACGACGCGGCCCTGGCGGCGTTCGCTGAGGAGCTGCCGGGCGTGCCGCTCGGCCTGGTGACCGGGGAGTCGACGGCGACGGCGCCGGAGCGGGCGGCGGCGCTGGGCTGCGGTCTGGTCTCGTGCGAACTGCCGTGGCTGACGGCCGAGGTGGTGGCCCGCTGCCGCGCGGCCGGGCTGAGCGTGATCGCCTGGACGGTCAACACCGCCGAGCAGCTGGCCAGGGCGCGCGGGCTGGGGCTGGACGGGGTGGTGACCGACCGGCCCGAGATCGTCCGGGCGGCGCGGGCCGGCCGGTAGACGGGCGGCGGTGCCGGCGCTACTCGGCGAGCCTGATGCTGAGTTGGGCGCCCAGCTCCTGGAAGCCGAGGGAGGCGGCCACGCGCCGGGAGGCGGGCGGCCGAGCCCGCCACTGCGGCAGCAGGCCGGCCGCGAGCGCGTGCGCGACCGCCGCCGCGCCCGTCGCCCTGGCCAGCCCCCGGCCACGCCACCCGGGGTCGGTCAGCACGCTGACATGGGCGACCCGGTCCGGCCAGAGCTGGTAACCGGCGGCGGCGATCACCCGGCCGGCCTCCCTGACCACGAACGCCGGCGAGGTGATCCCGCCGACGTCGGCCTCGCCCGCCTCCTCGGCGCCCGCCGACTCCTCCAGGTCCCGCACCCGGCTCGCTGGCACCCGCTCGACGGCCGGCGCGTCGGCCCCCACCGGCCGCAGGCGCGCGGGCGCCAGATACGCCAGCGCGGCCGGGCCCAGCAGCTCGGCGACGGGCAGCGCCCGGCGGACGGCTTTTGGGTCGGTGACGGCCGCCGGGGGCAGCGGCGCCAGGGCGTCGCGCACGACGGCGGCGGCCCGTTCGTCCGGCGCCGTGGCGATCGACGATCCGCCCAGCGTGACCACCCCGACCCAGCCGGGCGGGCACAGCCCGGACTCCGGCGAGACGGCGACGTTCAACGCCTCGGCCGGGGGGAACGAGACGGGCACCCGGGCCCAACTCGTCCACCGGGCGCGGGCCTCGGAGAGCAGGAGGTCGATCGGCATGGGCCGATCCTGGCAGGCCGGGCGGGCAGCCGGCGAAGGGATCGCGCGCGGGGCCGTCGCCGGCGCGGCTCAGCCCAGGGGCTTGACCAGGACGGCGAAGTCCAGGTCGTCGCGGAGCGGGAGGCCGAAGCGCTCGTCGCCGTAGGGGAACGGCAGGCGTTCGCCGGTGAGGCGGTAGCCGCATCGTTCGTACCAGGCGATCAGCTCCGCGCGGGCGGAGACCACCCGCATCACCATCGAGGCGGCTCCCCAGTCGCGGGCCGCCCGCGTCTCGGCCTCGGCCAGGACACGGCGGCCGACGCCGGCGCCCTGGAGGCCGGGGCGGACGGCGAACATCCCGAAGTAGGCGGCCACCGCGCCGTCGGCGCCCCCGGTGCCCGGGCGGCGCTGGAGATGGCAGCAGGCGATCAGCCGCCCGTCGCTGAGCGCGGTCAGCAGCAGGCTCTCGGGGTCGGCGATCAGCTCGCGCACGCCCTCGGGGTCGGTGCGTTGGCCGTCCAGCAGGTCCGCCTCGGTGGTCCAGCCGGCCCGGCTGGCCTCGCCCCGGTAGGCGGACTCCACCAGCGCCACCACCTCGGGGATGTCCGCCTCGTTCGCCGTGCTGAAGACCAGATCCGCCGTTGTCGTCACGGCCGACCATCCTAGGCCGTGTCCGCGACGTCCCGCCGGGCTCGGGCGCGCGCCCCCGCGCCCCCGTGCGCCGCCGTGGGCGGGCGGCGGGGTGGGCAGCCTTCGCGGGTGAGCGGCCTCGCGGCCACGAGACCGGAGGAGGCGGCGATGGGCGGGCCCGAGCTGGTGAGTTGGCTGGTGGTCGGGGTCTGCGGGGGCGTCGGCTGCTACTGCCTGGGCCGGCTGCGGCGGCTGCCGGCGGCCGGGCGGCAGGGGCGAGCGCTGGAGGCGGCGATGGGGATCGCGATGGCGTTGATGGCGGCCGGCATGGCGGGCGGTCCTGCGGCGCCGGCCGGGGTGCTGGTGGCGGTGAGCGCGGCGACGGTCCTGGGCGCGGCGCTGCCGCTGGGGCTGCGCGCGCGGCACCGGGCCCACCACGCGGTGGAGGGCGCGGGGATGCTCTACATGGCGCTGGCGATGGGTGGCGCGTCGGGGGCGCACGCGGCGCACGGCGGGCATCCGGGCGCGGGGCCGGCCGGCGTGCCGGTGCTTTCGGGGGCGCTGTTGGTCTACTGCGCGCTGTACGCGCTGCGCACCGCGCCCCGGCTGGTGCCGGCGGCGGCCGCGCCCCGCGCCGGGCACGGCGACGTCGGGCCCGGGGCGGGCGAGGACGAGGTGGCGGTGGCCTGTCGGCTGGCGCTGACGCTGGGCATGGTGGCGATGGTGCTGGTGATGTGAGCCGGCGCGGACGGGGCGCGGGCGGTGAGGCGTTGATCACGCCGGCGACCGCCGGCTGGGTCGCGGCCGGGCGGGCGCTCTAGGCTGAAAGCATGGTGATCACCATCACGTTGCTCGTGCTCGGTGGGCTGACGGCCGCCGTGGCGCCCCGGGTGTTGGCGCGGGGCGCGTGGGCCGACCGGGAGCCGGTGCTGGCCCTGTGGATGTGGCAGTGCGTGGTGGCGGCCGTGCTGCTGTGTTGCGTGCTGGCCATGGCGCTGTCGGGCGCGGCCGGCTGGGGAACGGTGCGCGGCGGCGTGTTCGCGCCGGCGCCCGCACAGGTGGTGGACGCCTACGCGCTGCGTCCGGCGGGCGACCGCTGGGCGGCGGCGGTGGCGCTGGCGCTGGCCTGCGGCGGCCTGTGGACGGCGGTGGCGCTGACCCGGGAGGTGCGCCGGGCGAGGGCCCAACGGCGGCGCAGGCGGGCGGAGTTGCTGGCGCGTTCGCCGCTGTTGCCGGGTGAGGCGGCCCGCTCGGCCGAGCCGCTGGTGATCTGGGAGGACGAGCGGCCGGACGCCTGGCTGCTGCCGGGTTCGCCGCCGCAGCTGGTGATCACCACGGGGGCGCTGCGGCGGCTGAACCGCCGGCAGCTGGACGCCGTGCTGGCGCACGAGCACGGCCATGCCAGGGCGCGGCACCACTGGCTCCAGCACTGCGCGGGCGCGCTGGCGAACGGCTTCCCGCGCGTCCCGGTCTTCGCCGCGTTCCAGGCGCAGGTGCACCGGCTGGTGGAGCTGAGCGCCGACGACATGGCCTCCCGCCGGTTCGGCCGGCTGACGACGGCGCTGGCGCTGGTGGGGATGAACGAGGAGCGCGGGGTGTTCGGCTGTCACGCCGAGCACGGGGACGTGCCCCGTCGGGTCAACCGCCTGCTGGAGCCGGAGCGCCGGCTGACCCCGGCCCGTCGGCTGCGGCTGACGGCGGCCGTGACGCTGGTGCCGCTCGTTCCGCTGCTGGTGGCGTTCGCCCCGGGGCTGAGCGCGCTGACCGGCTGAGACGGCCCGGGCCCGCGCCGGGCCGTGGGGCTCGCCCGCTGGTGGTTCGCGGTGCGGCCGGGCAAGAATCGGATCATGACGATCAGGGGTGTGCTCTTCGACTTCTCCGGGACGCTGCTGCGGATCGAGCCGACGGTCGACTGGCTGCGGGTGGGCCTTACGCGGGTCGGGGTCGAGGTGTCCGAGGAGGAGCTGCGGCGGCTGGCGGGCGAGCTGGAGCGGGTGGGCGCGCTGCCGGGCGGTTCGGAGCCCGAGGAGATCCCGCCGGGACTGCGGGAGTTGTGGGAGGCGCGGGACGTGAACTCCTCGGGGCATCGGCGGCTGTATGTGACGCTGGCCCGGCGGGTGCCGCTGCCGGGGCCGCCCGAGGTCTACGACGCGCTCTACGACCGGCACATGGAGCCGGACGCCTGGCGGCCCTACCCCGACACCCGGCAGGTGCTGGCCGCGCTGCGGGAGCGGGGGGTGCCGGTGGCGGTGGTGAGCAACATCGGCTGGGACCTGCGGCCGCTCTTCCGCGAGCACGGGCTGCTGCCGCTGGTCGACGCCTTCGCGCTGAGCTACGAGCACGGGGTGAAGAAGCCCGACCCGCCGCTGTTCGCGCTGGCCTGTGAGGCGCTGGGGGTGGCGCCGCAGCAGGCGTTGATGGTCGGGGACAACGCCCGCGCGGACGGCGGGGCGACGGCGTTGGGCTGCGCGGTGCACCTGGTGCGGCATCTGCCGGTGACGGAGCGGCCGGGAGACCTGCTACCGGTGATCGACCTGGTGGGCTGAGGCCGGCGACGCGCGTCGGGAGCCGTTGGCGGTATCGGGCGGTCCCCCGCGCCGCCCGATACCGCCGCCGGTCTGGCTCCGCCCGTGGCCGCGCGGAGGTCCGGATGCCCGGCTGAGTATATTGGCTGCCAGCCAGTCAACGGGAGCCCAGCATGTCGCCTCGCAGCGCATCGGTCAATGAGGAGATGCGTCGACGTTCCCGCGAACGGCTGCTCCAGGCGACGGTCGAGCTGGTCGCCGAACGCGGCTACGAGGCCACGACCTTGGGCGATATCGCGGATCACGCGGGCGCGGCGCGCGGGTTGATCTCCTACTACTTTCCCGGGAAGCGTCAGCTTCTCCAGTCGGCGGTTCACCGTCTGATGCACCGCACGCTGGCCGCCGCGCAGGAGCGGCCGCCGGTGCCCACCGGGGCCGGGGCCGGGCCCGAGCTGTTGGCGCGGTCGATCGACGCGATCCTGGGGCTGGCGGCGGAGCAGCCGGTGTTGATGCGGGCGCACATGGCGGGCCTCTTGCAGTACGAGGGCTTCATCCAGTGCGCCGAACAGCAGCGGCTGGCCGCCCTGTTGCGTGGTGCGGTGGTCGCTTTCGGCTCGACCGACCCGGACACGGACTACCGCGTGCTGCGGGCGCTGCTGATGGGCGCCGTGGTCGCGCGGCTGCTGCCGGGGGCGCCGATGCCCGCCGGGCGGCTGCGGGCCGAGCTGTTCGCCCGCTACGGGCTGGCGTGGGAGCTGGGCGTGGCGCCCGGGGGGGCGCCCCCCCCCCGCCCCCCCCCCCCGGGGTGCGCCCCCCCCGGGGCGCAGCGGGGGGGCGGGGGGGGGGGGGTGGTGCCCCCCGGGGGGGGGGGGGGGGGGGCGGGGGGGGGGCGGGGGGCCCCCCCCCCCCCGGCCCCCCCGCCGCGTCCGGTGACGCCCCAGCCGTGGCCTCAGCGGTAGGTCGGCTGGGTCTGCACGTTCAGCTCGGGCAACCGCACCCAGCGCGCCGGGTCGGTGCGCCGGTCGTCGATGCGCAGGACGTCGAGGCCCTTCTGGTCGTTGGAGTAGACGTGGCCGTTGTAGTAGTACGCGGACCAGGCGCCGCCGAAGGCGAGTTCGTCACCGTTGACCGGGCCGCGCTCGAAGTAGCCGATCTCGCGCGGGTTGTCGGAGTCGGTGAACTCCCAGACGGAGACGCCGCCCTGGTACCACGCCTGGACCATGATGTCCCGGCCGGGCACGGGGATCAGCGAGCCGTTGTGGGCCACGCAGTTCTCGGTGTCGGCCTGGTGGCGCGGGATCTTGTAGTAGCTCTGGAACTCGAGCCGTCGGTCGTCGCCGCGCCCGCGCACATGGTAGATGCCGTTGGCGCCGAACTCGTCGCCGATGGTGGCGTTGCAGGTCGGGGCGCCACCGCCGCCGAGTTCGTCGGTGAAGACGACCTTGCGGCCGTCCTGGCTGAACGTCGCGGAGTGCCAGAACGCGAAGTGCTCGGCGTCCTGGACCCGGTCGAGCACGCGGGGCGCCTCGGGGCGTGAGATGTCCAGCAGGATGCCGTCGCCCATGCAGGCGCCGGCGGCCAGGTCGAGGGCGGGGTAGGCGGTGATGTCGTGGCAGCCGGTGGTGGCCGAGCCGTCGTCGTCGCCGGGGAAGCCGCCGTCGGGGAAGAGCACCTCGAAGCTGGAGAGCGCGGCCCGCTCGGGCGCGTTCCTGGGCACCTTCACGATGGAGATGCCGTCGTGCGGGGGCTGGCAGTCGGGGAAGGAGGCGTCCGGCGAGTAGGAGGAGACGTAGACGTAGACGTTCCGCCGCTCCGGCACCAGAGTGTGCGTGTGGGAGCCGCAGGCCGTCTCGACGGCGGAGACGTAGCGCGGGTTGCGCACGTCGCTGATGTCGAAGACGCGGATGCCCTCCCAGGAGTCCGCCTCGGTCGCCGGCTGGGCCTCGCTGGAGCAGGAGTCGTCGCTGCGCGAGGAGTCGACGGAGAGGAAGAGCAGGTCGCCCGAGACCGAGATGTCGTTCTGCGCGCCGGGGCAGAGGACCTGGCTGACGATGCGGGGCGAGCGGGGGCGGCTGATGTCGTAGACGACGAAGCCGTCGTAGTTGCCGGCGAACGCGTACCTGCCCTGGAAGGCGATGTCGCTGTTGGTGCCGGTCAGGCCGTCCTCGCGCGGGATGTTGGCGAGTGGCGTGATGTTGTCGCTGTGGACGATCTCGTCCACGCCGGGTATCTCGCCGTCGGCGATGGCCGCGCGGGTGCGCGCGCCGGCGTCCTCGGAGGTCTCCGTCCGGGCGGTGGGGTCACGGTCCGGGTCGGGGGTGGCGGCGGCTGGTCCGGCCAGGAGCAGGGTGGCCAGCAGCCCCGTCAGAGCAGCCAGCACGCCGAGTCCTCTCCGGCGTCGGCGTGCTCGGTGGAACGGTGTCACGTCTTTCCTCCCTCAGTCCGCAGGGGTGACCGCGGAGTTGGCGCCGGTGTGCGTACCCTTCAGTATGGATAGCTACATGTACATATCAATATTGGCAACAAGACTGTCATCTCCCGTAACAGGAGGCCCCCGTTGACGGACCGTCCCCGCGCCGCCTCGCGTCGCCGCTCCGCCGTGTTCCCGCTGCTCGCCGCCATGCTCGCGGCCGGCTGGGGCCTGACCGCGTGTAGCGGGGACGACGGGGAGGCGGCGGCCCAGGAGGAGCGGCCCCAGGTGATCGCCCCCGGCGCGCCGGGCGAGGACGCGGAGATCCTGAGCCCGGAGGAGGCCGCCGAGCGGCTGCCGGAGCCCGGCGAGCCGGACGCGGCGGACATCGGCTACATGCACCGGATGGTGGACCACCACGGGCAGGCGCTCCAGATGTCCGAACTCGCCCTGGAGCGGGCGGAGAACGAGGCGGTGCGCGGCATCGCGGAACGGATCGCCGCGTCCCAGGGGCCGGAGATCGAGGTGATGCGCGCCTGGCTCGACGACCGGGGCGCGGGCGGGGAGCCCGGCGACCACGAAGGACACGGCGACCACGGGGAGCACGGCGGCGAGGGGGAGGCGATGCCGGGAATGGCCAGGCCCGAGGAGTTGGCGGAGCTGGCCGCGGCCGAGGGCGTGGCGTTCGACGCGCTCTTCCTGGAGCTGATGACCCGTCACCACGAGGGGGCGGTGACGATGGCGGCCGAGGTGTTGGGCACCACGACCGACCAGACCGTGGAGCAGTTGGCCACGGACGTGATCGCCACCCAGAACGCGGAGATCGACCGCATGGCGGCGCTGGCGTGACGGACGGGCCCCGGGACGAGCCGGAACGGCCGGGCGGCGCCCGGGAGTTGGGCGCCGCGCCGGCGGACTACGCGCCGCTGCGGGCCGGCAGCTCCTGACTCCGGCGGGCGGCGAGGACCACGTCGAGGAGGCCGGGGAAGAGCGCGTCGAGGTCGGCGCGGCGCAGCGCGTTGAGCTTGGCGGTGCCCCGGTAGACCTGGTGGATCACGCCGGCCTCGCGCAGCACCCTGAAGTGGTGGGTGGAGGTCGACTTGGTGACCGGCACCGGGAAGGCGGAGCACGGCAGTTCCTCCCCCGCCTCCGCCAGGGTGCAGACGAGCGAGAGCCGCACCGGGTCGGCCAGCGCGTGCAGCACCTGCTCCAGCCGGATCTCCGCGCGGTCGGGGTGGGCCAGGGCGCGGGCGCGGCCGGGGGCGTCGGAGGTCATGGGCCCATGGTACGGAAGGGGCGGGCGGCGACCGGCGCCCCTCGCCAGCGGACCAAGGACCCTTGTACGATGCCCTTCGTACTAGGTCGTGTCCGAACCGAGCCCCGTCGCCCGGAAGACGCCCAACCCCGGGCCGCACGCTGGAGGAACCGCATGAGTTCGCTGTTCGAGCCGTGGACGTCACGGTCGTTGACGGTGCCCAACCGGATCTGGATGGCGCCGATGTGCCAGTACTCGGCGGACACCTCGGGCCCCGACGTCGGCGCGCCCAACGACTGGCACTTCACCCACTACACCAGCCGCGCCGTCGGCGGCGCCGGCCTGGTGCTGACGGAGGCCACGGCGGTCAGCCCCGAGGGCCGGATCAGCCCGGCCGACACGGGGCTGTGGAACGACCGGCAGCAGGAGGCGTGGGCCCGGGTGGTCGCGGCGGTCCGCGCCCGGGGCGCGGTCGCGGGGATACAGCTGGCCCACGCGGGGCGGAAGGCGTCGACGCGGAGGCCCTGGGAGGGCGGCGGGCCGCTGGCCGAGGACGAGGGGCCGTGGACCACGCTCGGCCCGAGCCCGGTGCCGTTCACCGACGGGTACCCGGCGCCGCACGAGCTGACCGAGGCCGAGATCGGCGAGGTGGTCGAGCAGTTCGTGGCGTCGGCCCGGCGGGCGCTGGCCGCCGGCTTCCAGGTGGCCGAGGTGCACGGCGCGCACGGCTATCTGATCAGCGAGTTCCTCTCCCCGCACAGCAACCACCGCACCGACCGCTACGGCGGGGACTTCGCCGGCCGGACGCGGCTGGCGCTGGAGGTCGTCGAGGCCGTGCGCGCGGTCTGGCCGGACGAACTGCCGCTGTTCTTCCGGGTCTCCGCTACCGACTGGCTGCCGGAGGGCGGCTGGACGCCGGACGACACGGTGCGACTGGCCGGCGCGTTGCGGGCGCGCGGCGTCGACCTGTTGGACGTCTCCTCCGGGGGCAACGCTGCCGGGGTCACCGTGCCGACCGAGCCCGGCTACCAGGTGCCGTTCGCCGCGCGGGTGCGCAAGGAGACCGAACTGCCGGTCGCGGCCGTCGGGTTGATCACCGAGCCGGCGCAGGCCGCCAAGATCCTGGAGGCCGGCGAGGCGGACGCGGTCTTCCTCGGCCGGGTGCTGCTCAGGGAGCCGTACTGGCCGCAGCGGGCCGCCCGGGAGTTGGGCGTGACCGAGGCCCCGGTGCCCCCGCCCTACGAGCGGGCCCACTGAGGCCGGTGGCACGGGCATATCGTTGCCCCGGCGCGCGAGAGGTCGCGCGCGCCGGGGTGACGGTCGGGACCGCGACCCGGCAACGGACTGTCGGTGCTTGCCAGTAGGGTGACGGACCGTGGCAGCACGAGCATTGCATGAGATTGTCGAGCCGGGGTGGGCGAAGGCGCTGGCGCCGGTGGCCGAGCGGATCGCGGCGATGGGGGACTTCCTCCGGGCGGAGATCGCCGCCGGGCGGACCTACCTTCCCGCCGGAGGACACGTCCTGCGCGCCTTCCAACAACCCTTCGACGAGGTGAGGGTGTTGATCGTCGGTCAGGATCCCTATCCGACGCCGGGGCACGCCGTGGGGCTGTCGTTCTCGGTGGCGCCCGAGGTGCGCCCGCTCCCCGGCAGCCTGGAGAACATCTTCCGGGAGCTGAACACGGACCTGGGCCTGCCCAGGCCCTCGACCGGCGATCTGACGCCCTGGACCCAGCAGGGCGTGCTGCTGCTCAACCGGGCCCTGACCACCGCGCCCCGGCGGCCGGCCGCGCACCGGGGCAAGGGGTGGGAGGAGGTCACCGAGCAGGCGATCCGGGCGCTGGCCGCGCGGGGCCGGCCGCTGGTGGCGATCCTGTGGGGCCGTGACGCGCGGAACCTGCGCCCGCTGTTGGGCCCGGTGCCGGCCGTCGAGTCGGCGCATCCCTCGCCGATGTCGGCGGACCGGGGCTTCTTCGGCTCCCGCCCGTTCAGCCGGGCCAACGCGCTGCTCGCCGAGCAGGGCGCCTCCCCCGTCGACTGGAAGCTCCCGTGACGACCGGCCAGGACGGCGGCGCGGCCTGGGTGCTGGGCGTCGACTCCGGCGGCTCGGGCCTGCGGATCGCGCTGGCGCGCGCGACGGCCGACGGGGTGGCGCCGGCGGCCGGCGAGCGGCGCACGGACGAGCCGGTGCGCACCGGGCCCGGCGGGATCGACGCCGGCCATCTGCTGGCCCAACTGCTGCCGGCGGCACGGGTGTTGCTCGACCAGGCGGCGCCGGCGGCGCGGATCGACGCGGTCTGCGTGGGCGCGGCGGGGATGGCGACGCTGGGCGGGCGGCTGCGCGCCGAGCTGCCGCAGGCGTTGGCCGCAGGGCTTGGCGCGCGGCGGCTGGCGCTGGCGGCGGACGCGGTCACCGGATACGCGGGGGCGCTGGGCGAGACGCCGGGCGCGGTGGCGGCCGCCGGCACGGGGATGATCGCGCTGGGCACCGAGCTGCGCGGCTGGCGGCGGGCGGACGGCTGGGGCCATCTGCTGGGCGACAGCGGCGGCGGGGCCTGGATCGGGCGGCGGGGCCTCGATGCCGCGCTGCGGGAGCACGACGGCAGGCCCGGCGGATCGGCCGCGCTGCTGGCGCGCGCCGAGGCCGCGTTCGGGCCGATGGCGGGGCTGCCGGGGCAGCTCTATCCGCGCGCCGACCGGCCGGCGGTGCTGGCCTCGTTCGCGCCCGAGGTGGCGCGCTGCGCGGCCGGGCCGGAGCCCGACCCGGTGGCGGCGGGCATCCTGGCGGAGGCGGCGGCGGAGATCGCCGGGACCCTTTCCGCCGTCTGCCCGCCCGGTGGGGCGGGCCGGATCGCGCTCACCGGCGGGCTGTTCCGGCTGGGCGAGCCGCTGACCGGGCCGCTGGCCGGGGAGTTGGCGCGGCGGCTGCCCGGGGCCGAGGTGGTGGAGGCGGCCGGCGGGCCGCTGGAGGGCGCGCTGTTGATCGCGGGGCGGCTGGCGTTCGGCGCCTGCCGGCTGCCGGCCGACCCGGGGCTGCTGCACCTCGTCGAGGACCGGGGATAGACCGAAAGTAAAAGCGGGTGTCGGGAGCGTCACACCGACGTGCGGGATATACCGGGACACAAGCGCTTGGTGTGCCCCCGGGCGAACAGCCAACCACATCAAGGCATTAACATGCGGCGACATGAGCTCCTCGACAGGGCCAGCCTCCGGCCTCCCCGTACGTATGCCGCGCCCTCGCCAGTCCGGCCGTCACCGCAGGCCGGAGCCGGTTTCCGCGCCTGAGGGCGCGCCCCCGCTGGTGCTCGCCGTGCCCGGGGTGCCGTCGGCGGCGAGCCTGTCGGTGGCCGAGGAGGTGCTGAGCATCGCGCGCTCCGAGCTGCCTGGCCTGGACGCGCGGATCGGCTTCGCCGAGAAGACCGAGGAGGAACTCCCGGCGCTGGAAACGGTGTTGGCGAGCGCGGACGCGGCGGCCTCCGAGGCCTCGGGGGCGCCCAGCGCGATCGTGGTGCCGCTGCTGGCCGGCCCGGACAGCGCCCAGCTGCGCGGGATACGGCAGACGGTGTTGAGCAGCGGCTCCGGCGCCGAGCTGACCGATGTGCTGGGGCCGCACCCGCTGTTGGCCGAGGCCGTGCACGTGCGGCTGTCGGAGTCGGGTCTTGCGCGGGCCGACCGGGCCCGGCTGTTCACGGTGGCGACGGCGGCCGACGGCATCGTGCTGACCACGGTGGGCGGCGAGGAGGCGGTGCAGACGGCCGGCATCACCGGCATGTTGCTCTCCGCGCGGCTGGCGGTGCCGGTGCTGGCGGCGGCGCTCGACGAGGAGGGCGCGGTGGCGGCCACCGCGAACCGCCTGTTGGAGGCCGGCTCGCGGCAACTGGCGCTGGCGCCCTGCCTGATCGGGCCCGAGATCCCCGAGGGGCTGCTGGAGTCGGCGTCCAAGGAGGCCGGTTGCCCGGCGGCCGAGCCGCTGGGGGCCTACCCGGCGATCGGCAAGCTGGTGCTCTCGACCTATATGACGGCCGCCGGCCTCGACCCGCAGCGCGCGGGCCAGCAGGGGCCGTTGCGCTGAGGCGCGCCCCGGGTCACGGGGCCGGCTCACGGGGGTGCGGCGGGTGACCGTCTCCGTTCCTGGTCGAGGAGGGCGTCCAGGTCCTTCAGGCGGTCCAGGCCGCCGAGGGTCCTGGCCATCCGCCCGTTGTCGCCGAGCCGTTCGCGGTGCCGGTGGAGGAACGCCCAGTAGCCGGCGGTGAACGGGCAGGCGCGCTCGCCCACCCGCTCGTTCGGCCGGTAGGCGCAGGGGCCGCACAGGTCGCTCATCCGGTTCACGTAGGAGCCGCCCGAGGTGTAGGGCTTGGTGGTCATCAGCCCGCCGTCGGCGTACTGGGACATGCCGACGACGTTGGGCAGCATCACCCAGTCGTAGCCGTCGACGAAGCAGCGGTGGAACCAGTCGGTGACCGCCGCCGGGTCCCAGCCGCGTTGCAGGGCGTGGCTGCCGAGCACCATCAGCCGGGGGATGTGGTGGGTCCAGCCGGTGTCCCTGACCTGGGCCAGAACGGTGCGCAGGCAGCGGGCGGTGACGGCGTCGGCGTCGAGTGTGAGGAACCAGTCGGGCAGCGGGTCGTGGTGGCCGAGCGCGTTGCGCCGGCGGTAGTCCTCGCCGAAGTGCCAGTAGAGCTGCCAGACGTACTCGCGCCAGCCGGCGACCTGGCGGACATAGCCCTCCACGCTGTTGAGCGGGGCCCTGCCCGAGCGCCAGGCGTCCTCGGCGCGGGCGACGCACTCGGCCGGGTCGAGCAGGCCCAGGTTGAGCGAGGAGGAGAGCAGGCTGTGGCTCATCACGGGGTCGTCGGCCAGCATCGCGTCCTCCTGCGGGCCGAAGTCGGCCAGCCGGCGTCGGACGAAGCGGCGCAGCGCGGCGAGCGCCTCGCGGCGGGTGGCGGGGAAGCGGCGGGGGCCGTCCGCGCCGACGAAGCTCACCTCGCCGGCGCGCTCCCAGCGGTCGAGGTCGCGGCGGACCTCGTCGTCGATGGCGTCCTCGCGGGGGCGGTAGGGCGCGGGCAGCCCGAGGTTGTCGGCGTCGGCGGGCGGCGGCTCGCGGTTGTCGTGGTCCAGGTTCCAGTGGTCGCCGGCGGGTTGGTCGGCGTCCATCAGCAGGTCGTGTTCGCGGCGGACCCAGCGGTAGAAGTCCTCCTGCCGGAGCGCGGCGTCGTCCTTCTCCTCGGCCCAGGCGCGGAAGGCGTCGCGGGTGACGAGGAAGCCGCGCGGCGGCAGCACGGTGACCTGGTGGAGCGAGGTGACCAGGCCGAGGGCGGCGCGGGAGGTGGGGTGGCAGACGGTGACGGGCCGGTCTCCGACGGCCTCGCGGAGTCCCTCGCGGTAGGTGTCGGCCCGGACGTAGGTGACGCGGTCGCCGAGTTCGGCGGCGCGGTGGCGCATCGCGGAGAGCACCAGGTGGGCCTTGGCGCGGTGGAAGCGGCGGCGGCGCAGCGCGGAGCGGGCCTCGATCATCACCAGCGGGGCGTCGCGGGCGGGGCCATCGGGGCCGGAACGGGTGAAGTGCGGGCCGAGTTGGTCGCCGAAGAGCCAGTGCGGGGTGCCGCTCATGGCCGCTCGCGGCGGGCGGTTCCGGGGGGTGGCGTTGTTCCGGGCATGGCGGGACTCCTGGGCGGGGGCGGCGCGGCTCGCGGGTCATCCTCACCGAGCCGGGCGGCGTGGGCGTTCCGGCGCGCGGGCGGGCGGGGCGGGGACGACCGTTTGCCGGACGGGGCGCGGCCGGGTTCCGGTGGCTTCTATAGGCTGACGGGATGCCCGGTACCGAGGAGGAGGCGACCGACCTCCAGGCGTTCGCGCGCCAGTTGAGACGTGTCAACGGCGAGATCAACCGGCTGGTGCACGGCTTCGCGCTGGCCCGGGGGCTGCATCCGACGGATGTGCAGGCGCTGGCGGTGATCCTGGACAGCGAGGAGCCGCTGACGCCGGGGCGGCTGGGCGCGCGGCTGGGGCTGACCTCGGGCGCGGTGACGGCCTGTCTCGACCGGCTGGAGCGGTCGGGGCAGGTGCGGCGTTCGCGCGCCAGCGACGACCGGCGGGTGGTCCATGTGCACTATGTGGCGGACGCCAAGCAGGCGGCGCGGGAGCACTTCCGTCCGTTGGCGCGGGTGACGGAGCGCGTGCGGGAGCGGTTCGACGAGGCGGAGCTGGCCGTGGTGGCGCGGTTTCTGCGGGAGTTGGGCGAGGAGTTGGGCGGGCTGCCGGCGCCCCGCCGCTGAGGCGGAGCGTCTCGGGGCGGGTCTTCGGGGGCGGGCGGTCGGGGCGGGAACGTGGGTGCCCGCCGCCTCATATATCTTGACGATCGAGATTGTTTCTCGTTGAGTCAGTTCGCCGTCCCCTGGAGCACCTCATGTTCGGCAGCACACGAAGGACCGGTTGGCCGCTCGCCCTGGTCGTCCTCCTGCTCTGGCTCGGCGTCGGCGGCGGCCTGGGCCCGTTCGCCGGGCGGCTCGGCGAGGTCGCGACCAACGACCAGGCCGCGTTCCTGCCCGAGAGCGCGGAGTCCACCCGGGTGCTGGAGCGGCAACGGGCGTTCCAGCGGGAGGAGCCGCTGCCGGCGATCGTGGTGTGGACGGCGGACGAGGGCGAGGGCCCGCTGCCGGAGGCGGCGGCCGGCGAGGCGAGCGGGGCGCTGCGGTCGCTGGCCGGGGACGCGGCGGTGGCGGACGAGCCGTCGCCGGCGCTGCCGTCGGACGACGGGCGGGCGCTTCAGGGCGTGGTGCCGCTGGACCCCGAGTTGGACGAGGAGTTGGGCGAGGTCCTGGACCGGATCGTGGCGGCGGCCGAGCGGGTGCCGGGGACCTCGGTCGAGGTGGCCGGTCCAGCGGCGAGCCAGGCCGACCTCTCGGACGCGTTCGCGGGGATCGACGGACTGCTGCTGGGCGTCGCGCTGCTGACGGTGCTGCTGATCCTGCTGCTGGTCTACCGCTCGGTGCTGCTGCCGCTGGTGATCATCGTGGGCGCGGTCTTCGCGCTGGCGCTGGCCTGCGCGGTGGTCTACGCGCTGGCCGACCGGGACGTGGTGCGGGTGGACGGGCAGGTGCGGGGCATCCTGTTCATCCTGGTCATCGGGGCGGCGACGGACTACGCGCTGCTGCTGACCGCCCGGTTCCGCGAGGAGTTGACGGCGCGGGACGACCGGTGGGCGGCGATGCGGGTGGCGCTGCGCCGGTCGGCCGGCACGATCGTGGCCAGCGGGGCGACGGTGGCCCTCGGCCTGTTGGCGCTGCTGCTGTCCGACCTGACCAACAACCGGGCGCTGGGGCCGGTCGGGGCGATCGGGATCGGCTGCGCGGTGCTGAGCGCGCTGACGTTCCTGCCGGCGGCGCTGGTGCTGCTGGGGCGGGCGGCGTACTGGCCGGCGCGGCCGAGGCCGAGCGCGGGCGGCGAGGGACATCCGGTGTGGCGGCGGGTGGCCGCGCTGGTGGACCGGGCGCCGCGCCGGGTGTGGGCGGTCACGCTGGTGGCGCTGCTGGCGGGCGCGGCCTTCGCGCCCACGTTGAACGCCAAGGGGGTGCCGCTGGACGAGATCTTCGTCAACGACGCGCCCTCGGTCGCCGCCCAGGAGACGCTCGGCGAGCACTTTCCCGGCGGCTCGGGCAATCCGACGGTGGTGATCGCCGACGCCGACGCGCTCGACGCGGTGGTGGAGGCGGCGGAGGCGACGGACGGGGTGGCCTCGGCCGCGCCGGTCAGCGCGTCGGGCCGGCCGGGCGGCGGCGAGCCGCTGGTGGTGGACGGCCGGGTGCGGGTGGACGCGACGCTCGCCGACGCGGCGGACAGCGACGCGGCGCGGGAGACGGTGGTGCGGCTGCGGGCGGCGGTGCACGCGGTGCCCGACGCGGACGCCCTGGTCGGGGGCTACACGGCCCAGCAGTACGACACCCAGCGGACGGCCGGCGAGGACCGGACGGTGATCGTCCCTGTGGTGTTGGCGATCATTCTGCTGATTCTGGTCGGCCTGTTGCGATCGCTGGTGACGCCGTTGCTTCTGGTGGCGACCGTGGGGCTCAACTTCCTGACCACGCTGGGGGTTTCGGCGTTGGTCTTCCAGGGGCTGTTCGGTTTCGGTGGAACGGACTCATCGGTGCCGCTGTACGGCTTCGTCTTCCTGGTGGCGCTCGGCGTGGACTACAACATCTTCCTGATGTCCCGGGTCCGCGAGGAGGCCGGCGAGCACGGCACCCGGGAGGGCGTGCGGCGCGGGCTGACCTCCACCGGCGGGGTGATCACCTCGGCGGGGGTGGTGTTGGCGGCGACCTTCGCCGCGCTGAGCGTGATCCCGTTGGCGTTCCTGGTGCGGATCGCGTTCATCGTGGCCTTCGGCGTGCTGCTGGACACCCTGGTGGTGCGCTCGCTGCTGGTGCCGGCGCTGGTGCGGGACCTCGGGCCGCGCGCCTGGTGGCCGGGGGCGTTGGCGCGGCGCGCCGAGCCAGGTGCCGCGTCAGGCGCCGCGCCGGAGCGCTGAGTCGCCGTCGCGTGGAGGGCGCGCCCGTCGCCCGAAGGGGGCGACGGCGGCCGCGCCCGGTCACGCCATCCCCTCGCCCGCGGACCAACCGTGATGAAGTGGCTGATGGCGTGACAAACGCCCCGGCGGCGGCCGAACGGTGCGGCGCCCCGGACGTCGAGCGACGCACGGAGGAGCCATGCGGCGGGTCAGGTCGCGTGACGGTGTGACAGGCCGCCGCCCACGGACGGTGCCGGGCCCCAGCGACCATGTCGTGGTGGTGGGCGCGGGGCTCGCCGGGCTCTCGGCCGCCTGCCATCTGCTGGGCGCGGGGCGGCGGGTGACCGTGGTGGAACGGGCGGCGCTGCCCGGCGGGCGGGCCGGGCGCTGGGAGCTGGGCGGCTTCGCGATCGACACCGGGCCGACGGTGCTGACGATGCCCGAGCTGCTGGCCGAGCCGTTCGCCGCGCTGGGCGAGAAGCTGGGCGACCGGCTGGAGTTGACCCCGCTGGACCCGGTCTACCAGGCGCGGTTCGCCGACGGCTCGCGGCTGGCGGTGCGCGCCGACGCGGAGGCGATGGAGGCGGAGGTGGCCCGGTTCGCCGGGGCCAGGGAGGCGCTGGGGTACCGGCGGCTGCGCCGCTGGCTGACCCGGCTGCACGACGCGCAGATGAGGCGCTTTGTCGACACCAACTTCGACTCCCCGCTGGAGCTGCTCCGCCCCGACCTGCTGCGGCTGGCCGCGCTCGGCGGCCTGGGCCGGCTGGAGCCGCGCGTCGCGCGCTTCCTGAAGGACGAGCGGCTGCGGCGGGTCTTCACCTTCCAGGCGCTCTACGCCGGCGTCTCCCCCGCCCGGGCGCTGGCCGCCTACGCGGTGATCGCCTACATGGACACCGTGGCCGGCGTCTTCGCGGCGCGCGGCGGCGTGCACGCGCTGCCCCGCGCGCTGGCGGGCGCCGCCGCCGAGGCCGGCGCCGAACTCCGTTACGGCGAGCCGGTGTTGGCGCTGGAGCGGCGGGGCGAACGGATCGTCGCGGTGCGCACCCCGCACGGCCGGCTGCCCTGCGACGCCGTGGTGCTCACCCCGGAACCCGAGGTGAGCTACCGGCTGTTGGGGCGCCGCCCGCTGCGCCCGCTGCCGACGCGGCACGCGCCCTCGGCGGTGGTGCTGCACCTGGGGGTGCGCGGCGCCTGGCCCTCGCTGGACCACCACACGCTGTCGTTCGGCGCGGCCTGGCGGCGGACGTTCCACGAACTGACCGTCGCCGGGCGGCCGATGAGCGATCCCTCGCTGCTGATCACCCGGCCCACGGCGAGCGATCCGACGCTGGCGCCGCCGGGCCGCGAGCTGCTGTCGGTGCTGGCGCCCTGCCCCAACACCCGGCTGGGGCCCGGGCCGGAGGAGTGGCGGGCGCTGGCGCCCGGCTACCGGGACGCGCTGCTGGCGACCCTGGAACGCCGGGGCCTGGCCGGGCTGGGCGCGGCGATCGAGGAGGAGTCGCTGGTCACGCCCGCCTACTGGAGCGACCAGGGGCATCCGGCGGGCACCCCGTTCTCGCTGGCGCACACGCCGGCGCAGACCGGCCCGTTCCGGCCGCGCAACCTGGTGCGCGGCACGGTCAACGCGGTGCTCGCCGGCGGCGGCACCACGCCGGGGGTCGGGGTGCCGATGGCGGTGCTGTCGGGGAAGCTGGCGGCGGCGCGCATCACGGGCGGCGCGCGGTGACCCGGGCCGAGCTGGACGCGGCCGGGATCACCGACCCCGGGCTGCGCGCCGACTACGCGCACTGCCGGGCGCTCAACGCCCGCCACGGCCGCACCTACTTCCTGGCGACCCGGCTGCTGCCGCCGGAGCGCCGGCCGGCGGTGCACGCGCTCTACGGCTTCGCGCGCTGGGCCGACGACATCGTGGACGACCTGGGCGCGGCCGCCCCGGTGGCGGAACGGGCCGCCGCGCTGCGGGCGTTGGAGAACGAGCTGACCTGTGCGCTGGACGGGACGGCCCGGCGGAAGGGGGCGCGGGGCGCGAGCCCGGTGGTGCGCGCCCTGGCACACACCGCCGCCCGCTACGGCATCGAGACGCGGCACTTCACCGACTTCATGGCGGCGATGCGCAGCGACCTGACCGTCACGGACTACCCCGACTATCCGGCGTTGCGCCGCTACACCCACGGCTCGGCCGCTGTCATCGGCCTCCAACTGCTGCCCGTGCTGGGCACGGTGGTGCCGCGCGAGCGGGCCGCGCCGCACGCGGCGGCGCTGGGGGTGGCGTTCCAGCTCACCAACTTCCTGCGGGACGTGGGCGAGGACCTGGACCGGGGCCGGGTCTATCTGCCGGCGGACCTGCTGGCCGCGCACGGCGTGGACCGCGAACTGCTGCGCTGGAGCCGGGAGACGGGCGCGGACGACCCCCGCGTCACGGCGGCGCTGCGGGCGGCGACGGCGCTGAACCGGGAGGTCTACCGGGAGGCGGAGCCGGGGATCGCGCTGCTGGACCCGGTGGCGCGGCCGTGTGTGCGCACCGCGTTCGTGCTCTACCGGGACATCCTGCGGGCCGTGGAGCGGGCGGGCTTCCCGGTGCTGCGGCGGCGGGTGGTGGTGCCGCGCCGGCGGCGGGCGGCGGTGGCGCTGGTCGGGCTTGGCGCGGTGGCGGTGGCCAGGTCGCGGGCGGGGGCGGGC
>NZ_RFFJ01000101.1 GCF_003696235.1 Streptomyces triticirhizae | reverse complement strand
GCCGCGCCCGAGGCGCGGGTGCTGGCGCTCTCCCCGGCCGGGGCCGACGCCGCCTATCTGGCGCGCGCCACGGCCTGGCCCGACCTGCGGGCCCTGGCCGAGCACGGGGTGGCGCTCGCCACCCCGCCCGAGGGCCCCGGCGCCAACTGGGCCACCGGCGACTGGGCCGACGCGGCCGCGCTGTCCCCGGCCATCGTGCTCAGCGACGTGCGGGGGAACGCGGCCAGGCCCGCCGAGTTCCAGGACAACGAGGGCTGGGTGGCGCTGAGTTCGGCCGCCACGATCCTGCCCTGGAACCCGGAGCTGCCGCCCAGCGCGCTGGCCCAGGCGCGGTTCTACGAGGCGGTGGCCAAGGCGCTGGAGGCGCCGGACGCCCTGGACGCGTCGGACGCGCTGCCGCGCGGTGCCGACTAGGGGCTTTCTGCCGGATCTTTGTGGATCGGTGGGGGGCGGGTGGTGCGGGGTCTGTCTGCGGGCCGGTGGCTGGTGCGGGGCAGCCCGACTGGTCGTGGGTGAACAACGAAACTCTGCGGTGTGGTTGGGGCTCGGGCGCGGGCTACGACGCGCGGCTTACATGGCGGGTGGGTCGGCCGGGTGCGGGCGTAACGCATGGCTGTGTTGGGCTGGCTGGGAAGGGGGGCGCGGCTTCCGGGAGCTGGGTTCGTTGCCGCCGGGGGCGGTGGGTGATGGCGACCGTGCCCTCCGGGCGCGGGGACTGCCGGGTTCTTTGAGGGACGACCGGCCGGTGGGGGCGTGCGTGGCGCGCACCGGCTTCGCCGGCCTGCCTCGGCACATGGCCCGTCTCGGAGTGTGGCCGAGCGTCGGGCGTCTCGCGGGGCCGGTGGCGGTTGTTTTGACCAGGTGGGATGTCGTGAGGTCCGGTCAACGACCACGCTGCCGCGCGAACATCGTCTGCCGGTGGGGTAGTCCGCGCCTTGTCGGCTTCCGGGCAGGGGGTCGGGGTCTTTTTCTCTAGGTGCCCGTCTAGAGTTGAACGATCTGTTCACTTCCAAACGGGCACCTAGAAAAAGAGTCCCCCCACCCCCGCCGCGCCCGCCTTCGGGAGTCGACGGCGCGCGGACTACCAAGACGGCAGGCGATGTTCACGCGGCAGCGTCGTCGTTAACCGAACACGCCACAACCCCACCTGGTCAGATCCACTGCCACCGGCCCCACCAGACGCCCGACGCTCCGCCACACATGAGACGGGCCATGCGCCGCGGCAGGCCGGCGAAGCCGGTGCGCGCCACGCACGCCCCCACCCACCAGTCGACCCCCGAACAACCCCGCAGTCCCCGCGCCCCGGGGGCACGGTCGCCATCACCCACCACCCCTGGCGGCAACAAACCCCACCTCCCGGAAGCCGCGCCCCCCTTCCCAGCCAGCCCATCACAGCCATTCGTTGAGCCCGCACCCGGCCGATCCACCCGCCATGTAAGCCGCGCGTCGTAGCCCGCGCCACATCCCCAACCACACCGCAGAGTTTCGTTGTTCACCCACGACCAGTCGGGCTGCCCCGCACCGGCCACCGGCCCGCGGACGAAACCCGCACGCACCCACCACCCCCGCACCACCCCAACTCCGTCCCAGAACACGCCGCCGGCCGTGGGGTGGTGGCCCCACGGCCGGTCAACGGCACACGCCGGAGCGCCCGTTCAGCAGCTGAGGTTCCGCAGATAGGAGTAGCCGACGTCGGCGCTGTGCAGCGGCGTGACGTCCGGGGTGTCGTTCTCGACGATGTACTCCTCCACCCGGTGGGCGCGGAAGATCCGGGGGAAGTCGATCATCCCGGTCCCGGGGTCGGCCATGTCGCCGGTCTCCGGGTCGCGGTCCTTGACGTGGTACTGGCGCACCCGCTGCGGGGCGGACCTGATCACGTCGATGGTGAACCGCTCCGGGTCGTCCACCCCGTCGCCGCTCTCGATGCCGCCGGTCACCGCCCAGTAGATGTCGATCTCCAGGTGCACCAGGCGCGGGTCCAGCTCCGAGGTGAGGATCTCCCAGGGCGTCAGCCCGCCGCCGAGGTCGGTGGTGAACTCGTGCGCGTGGTTGTGGTAGCCGTAGCGCAGCCCGAACCGGCGGGCCCGCTCCGCCTCGTGGTTCATCCGCTCGGCCCAGCGGCGCCAGTCGTCGGCGTCCTCGGAGGAGAGCCACGGCACGTTGATATAGGACTGGCCCAGCTCGCGGGCGTCCCCGAGCTTGGTCTCCAGCGCCTCCTCGTCCGCGCTGATGTCGTTGTGGCTGGAGGTGGCGCGGATGCCCAACTCCCGGTAGAAGGACCGCAGTTCCCTGGCGGTGCGGCCGAAGAAGCCGAGCGCCTGCTCCACCCTGGGGTAGCCGTAGTCCGCTATCCGCCGCAGCGACTCGTCGAAGCCGGGCTCCCCGTTGAGCGCGTCGCGCACGGTGTAGAGCTGGATGCTGATGCGGTCCTTCGGCACCCGTGCCCTGCCCCGGCCGTGGTGGGGGCTGGCCTGGGCGGCCGGCGCGGTGGCGACGCCGGTGGCGAGGGCGCCGGCGCCCAGCGCGCCGAGCGCGGCGCCGCGCAGCAGGGTGCGTCTGCTGGTGCCGGCGCGCCCGGCGCGCGCCATCGCGAGGGCCTTCTCGTCGTTCAGTCCGTAACACATGGGCGATGTCCTGCCGTTCTGCGAGGTGCGGTTCTTCGTCGGACTCGAAGGGCGGGACGCCTGCACCGCGCTCGCCACGGCGGACAACGTAGAAACGACTTTGCGCACAGTCAAGAGAAAGTTCCGCCCGGGATGGTCAAAGTGCCCTCGTTCTCCGACCGTTCCCCGCGAACGCCCCGCCGGGCGGGCCCCCGGATGGCACCTTGGCACCGCCTCCCGGTCCGGTTAGCGTCGATGAGGCCCTACGAGATCAACGTACGAGATCAACGGGAGTGCGACACGTGACCGAAGAGCCGCAGAGCGCCAGCCGGAGCACCGGCGAGAGTGCCGGCGAGAGCACCGACCCGACGCCGGCCCTGGTGCCCAGGCCCCACTCGCTTCGGGTGCGCCCGGGCGAGTTCTGGACCGTCGGCCCGGAGGCCGGGGTGAGCGGCCCCGTCGAAGTCGCGGCGCTGGCCCGGGAGTCGCTGGACCTGACCGGCTCGGGCCCCGGCGTCGAGCTGAGCCTGGCGGACGACAGCGGGCTCGGCGACGAGGGCTACCGGCTGACCGTCGACGACAACGGCGCCCGTGCCGTCGCCGCCACCGCGACCGGGCTGGTCTGGGCCGTCCAGACCCTCCGCCAGCTGCTGCGCGAACGGCGCCTGCCGCACGTGGAGATCGTGGACCGCCCCCGCTACGCCTGGCGCGGCTCGCTGCTGGACGTGGCCCGGCACGCCCACCCGCTGCCGTTCCTCTATCGCTATGTCGACCTGCTGTCGCTGCACAAGCTCAACACCCTCCACCTCCACCTCACCGACGACCAGGGCTGGCGGTTCGAGGTCAAGCGCTATCCGAAGCTGACCGAGATCGGCGGCTTCCGCACGGGCTCGATGGTCGGCCACAACCGGGACGGCCGGCGCGACGACGTTCCGCACGGCGGCAGCTACACCCAGGCCGAGCTGCGCGACCTGGTCGCCTACGCGGCGCGGCGCGGGGTGCGGATCATGCCGGAGATCGACGCCCCCGGGCACATGCAGGCGGCGATCTCCGCCTACCCCTGGCTGGGCAACCGCCCCGAGCGGCAGCTCCCGGTCCGGGTCGAGTGGGGCGTCTCCCGCCATGTCCTCAACGCCCGGGAGCGCACGGTGGAGTTCGTCCGTGACGTGCTGGACGAGCTGGTGGACGTCTTCCCGTTCGAGTTCGTCCACATCGGCGGCGACGAGGTGCCGGCCCACGAGTGGCTGGCCAGCCCCGAGGCGCGCGAACGGGCCGCCGCCGAGCGGCTCGGCGGGCCCGAGGAACTGCTGGGCTGGTGGTCCCGCCGGCTGGCGAGCCATCTGGCCGGGCACGGGCGCCGGGTCGCCGTCTGGGACGAGCTCATCGAGCAGGGCGTCCCCGAGGGCGCGGTGATCTTCGCCTGGCAGAGCGGCGAGCGGGTCAGCCTGGCCGAGCGCGGCGGCCACGACCTGGTGGCCGTTCCCAAGGAGCACACCTATCTGGACTACGCGGAGAGCGACGCCCCCGACGAGCCGCTGGCCATCGGCGGCGGGCTGCCGCTGTCCAAGGTCTACTCCTACCGGCCGCCGAAGTCGGCCCTCGGCGTCCAGGGGCAGCTGTGGAGCGAGTATCTGCCCACGCCGGCCGCCGTGGAGTGGCGGGCCTTCCCACGCCTGGCGGCCATCGCCGAGATCGGCTGGACGGCGGAGGACGAGCGCGACCTGACCGACTTCGAACGCCGCCTGCGCGGCCACCTCCCGCTCCTCGACGAGCTGAACGTGGGCTACCGCCCGCTGAGGTGAGCCCGCCCGGCCCGCCCCAGGGCGGCCTTCTCCGCTCCGACCTGGCTGTATACAGTGGCCGAGATTGATCGGTCGCCCAGGCAACGGAGCCTGGCAGGCACAGTACGGCGCGCCGTGCCAGGCTCGAAGCCGCACGGTCCGCCCTCGCCGGGCCGCCCCCGAGGCGGCCCGGCGATGCCAGGACAGGAGTGGGAAGACGCCATGCCGTTGCACGAGAAGTCAGAGGCCGTCTACGCGGAGGTGCTCGCGCGCAACCCGGGAGAGGACGAGTTCCACCAGGCCGTCCGCGAGGTGCTGGAGAGCATCGGCCCCGTCCTCGGCAAGCACCCCCGCTACACCGAGTCCAAGATCGTCGCCCGCCTCTGCGAGCCCGAGCGGCAGATCATCTTCCGGGTGCCCTGGGAGGACGACAAGGGCGAGATCCACATCAACCGGGGCTTCCGCGTCGAGTTCAACAGCACCCTCGGCCCCTACAAGGGCGGCCTGCGCTTCCACCCCTCCGTTCGGCTGGGCACCGTCAAGTTCCTCGGCTTCGAGCAGATCTTCAAGAACGCGCTCACCGGCCTGCCCATCGGCGGCGGCAAGGGCGGCGCCGACTTCGACCCCAAGGGCCGCTCGGACCGCGAGGTGATGCGGTTCTGTCAGAGCTTCATGACCGAACTCCACCGCCACATCGGCGAGTACACCGACGTCCCGGCCGGCGACGTCGGCGTCGGCGGCCGCGAGATCGGCTATCTCTTCGGCCAGTACAAGCGGATCACCAACCGCTACGAGTCCGGCGTCCTCACCGGCAAGGGCCTCACCTACGGCGGCGCCCAGGTCCGAGCCGAGGCCACCGGCTACGGCTGCGTCTTCTTCGTCCAGGAGATGCTGCTGGCCAGGGGCGACTCGCTGGACGGCAAGACCGTCGCCGTCTCCGGCTCCGGCAACGTCGCCATCTACGCCATAGAGAAGGCCCACCAGCTCGGCGCCCGCGTCGTCGCCTGCTCCGACTCCGGCGGCTATGTCCACGACCCCAAGGGCATCGACATCGCGCTGTTGAAGGAGATCAAGGAGCAGCGCAGGGAGCGGCTGACCGCCTACGCTGAGGCCGTGCCCGACGCCCGCCATGTCGCCGGCCGGCAGGTCTGGGAGGTGCCCTGCGAGGTGGCGATGCCCTGCGCCACCCAGAACGAGATCACCGGCAAGGAGGCCGCAGCGCTGGTGAGGAACGGCTGCGTCGCGGTCGGCGAGGGCGCCAACATGCCCACCACGCCCGAGGGCATCCGGATCTTCCAGGAGGCCGGCCTCGCCTACGGCCCCGGCAAGGCCGCCAACGCCGGCGGCGTCGCCACCTCCGCGCTGGAGATGCAGCAGAACGCCTCCCGCGACTCCTGGAGCTTCGAGTACTCCGAGCAGCGGCTCCAGGACATCATGCGCGGCATCCACGCCAGCTGCGCCGAGACCGCCGAGGAGTACGGGATGCCGGGCAACTATGTGGCCGGCGCCAACATCGCCGCCTACACCAGGGTCGCCGACGCGATGCTCTCGCTCGGCCTGATCTGACGGTCCCGGCCGGCCCCGGCGGGAAAACGACATGCGCGGCCCAGCGCCGCACCGGTAGCGTCCCCGCGCATGTCGTCTCCCCGTCAACGCCCGCCCCTCGTGGCGGACGAACGCACCCAACTGCTCGGCTGGCTCGACCTCCAGCGGGACATCTGCCGCTGGAAGACCGACGGCCTCGACGAGGAACAGGCGCACCGCGCGGTGCTGCCCTCCTCGCCGCTGATGACCGCCGCCGGCGTCCTCTCCCACCTGCGCTGGGTGGAACACGCCTGGTTCGAGGTGATCTACCTGGGCGGCTCCTCGGCCGAGAACCCGCAGTTCTGGGACGAGCCCGAGGACGCGGACATGCTGGTGGCGGACGTTCCGCTCGCCCGGCTCGTCGAGGAGTACGAGCGGCAGTGCGCCCGCTCCAACGAGATCGTCGCCGCCCACTCCCTGGACGACGTCAGCCGGCACCCCGACCGGGAGCCCGCCAGTCTGCGCTGGATCCTGCTCCACCTGCTGGAGGAGACCGGCCGCCACGCCGGCCACCTGGACGCCATCCGCGAACTGGTCGACGGCCGCCTCGGCTACTGGTGACCGCCCGCTGAACCCACCCACGACGACGGGGCCCCGCCCCGGGAACCGTTCATGGCTCCCGGGCCGAGGCCCCTCGAACCCCCCAGCGGACGACGGCCGTTGACCCCGACCGTCACCCGCGCGTCGGTGGCGTCACCAGTTGCGCAGGTAGTACCAGGTGTTCGGCCCGACGATCCCGTCCCTGGCGATGCCGACGTCCCGCTGGAAGTCCAGCACGGCGATCCGGGTGTTGGGCCCGAAGATCCCGTCGATCCCCCCGACGCCATAGCCCTGCGACTCAAGCAGGCACTGGGCCTCCCGGACGGTGTTCCCCTGCGACCCCTGGGAGATGGTGGGCGGCGTGGTGCGGTTGTCCCAGCCGCAGTAGATGTCCTGTGTGCCGATGGCCCCCGCCCGGGTGTCCGTGGCGGCGGCCGCCGGGCTGGTGGTCATCGCGGCGGTGCCGGCGGCCAGGGCCGTCGTCGCGAGGACGGCGGCGGCTATGCGGCGGATGCGCTGCATGTCGGGTTCCCCTCCCTGTGGTTGGTGCTGTCCCCTCGATTGTGGGAGTGCCCCGCCATGGTGTCCTTGTCTGTCCGTGCCAGGGAGTTCGCGCTCCGCGCCAGTCCGTGAGCGCCGGCCGCTCACCGCGCCCTGCGGCCCTGGACCGAGTAGAGAACGCTGGAGCAGGCCCGGAACGACGGGTCCGTCATCAGCGCGCGCACGCCAGCCAGCTCCGCCTCGGTCATCCCGGCCGCCAGCAGCCGCTCGCGCAGGTGCCGGGTGTGGTGGAGCTGGAGGCCCAGGCTCGCCGACTCGGGGGTGCGCAGCTCGACATGGGGGCGTGGGTCGATCTCGACCAGCCCGGCGTCCCGCATCGCGCGCGCCACCTCCCGGCCCCACTCCGGGTGCGCCCCGGCCGCGCGCAGCGCCGCCGCCTTGGCCGCCAGGAACTTCCGGTAGAGCCGCTCGGCCGCCGCGTCCGGCGCCAGCAGCGGTGGCTCGTAGGAGACGTCGAACTCATCGATCTGGAGCCAGCCGCCGGGCGCCAGCGCCCGCGCGAGCCGGGCCAGCACCGCCTCACGCTCCGGCAGGTGTTGCAGCACCAGGCGCGCCACGATCAGGTCGAACTCCCCTTCCGGCAGCGGGTCGTTGACCACGTCGTGGGTCAGATAGACCACGCCGGGTGGGGCCGGGGAGGTCGGCGGCGTCAGGTCGGTGGCCAGCACCTCGCCGCCGGGCGCGACCCGTTCCGCGAGCCAGCGCGCGACCGAGCCGCCGCCCGTGCCGACCTCCAGGCAGCGCCAGCCCCGGGTGACGCCGGTGGCGGCCAGCCGGGGCAGCGTCACCGGGTCGTAGGCGGCGGACAGCCAGCCGTGCTGCCCGCCCAGGAACGTCGGGTGGGCCGGGAACGCGTAGCCGGGGGCGCCTGCCGTCGTCATCAGGTCCACCGCCCGGTGCCCGCCGCGTCCGGCCGGCCGGTCAGCTGCTCCAGCAGCGCGTGCCGCCGCACCTTGCCGGTGCCGGTGCGCGGGATCGACGCCTCGGCGCGCGCCACCGGCTCGGCCAGCGGCGGCAGGTCATCGACCGCCCGCTTGAACTCCGTCGCGTCATAGGTGCCGTCCGCCGTCACCAGCACCGGCACCGGGTCGCTGTCCGGCGGGGTGAGCACCACGCACTCGGACAGCCAGGGCAGCCGGTCCTCCAACACGTCCTCAAGCTGAAGGCAGCTCAGCCCTGGCGCGTGGTCCACCTCGCGGTCCAACAGCCGCACCGCGCCGGTGCGGTCGCGGACCCCGACGTCCCCGGTGTTCCACCAGCCGTCGCGGTCCTTGGCCCGCCAGCGTTCCTCCTCGCCCAGGTAGCCGGGCGCCCTGGCGCCGGTCCTGGCCAGCAGCAGCCCGGCCCGCCCGGGCGGCAGTGGCGCGAAGGTGTCCGGGTCGACGACCCGCAGCCGCGTCCTGAACGGCACAGGTCGCCCCAGGTCGCGCGCGTCCACCTCGCCGGCGCCGCGCAGCGAACGGCGGGTGTGGAAGCGGAAGGTGAGCGGCCCGGTCTCCGTCTGGCCCCAGCCCTGCATCCACACCGCGCCCCGCTCCCGGCTCGCGCCGAGGAACGCCCGCAGCGTCGGCGGGTGGACCGCGTCATAGGTGGAGACATACAGCCGCACCCGGCGGAACGGCTGGTCGAGCCGGCCGGTCAGCGGCCGCAGCCGGTTGTAGACCGACGGCAGCGCCTCCAGCACGGTCGGCGGGTGGTCGCGCAGGAACAGGTCGGCCTCCTCGGGCGCGTGCCGGGTGAGGATGGCGATCTCCCGGGGCGCCAGGCACAGCACGCTCGCCGTCCAGCAGAACGTCCGCCCGTGCGCGTAGGAGCTGGCGTTGACCACGGTGTCCTCGCGCCGCACCCCGATCCTGGGGTAGCGGAACGTCTCGAACCTGGCCAGCTTGTGGATGATGGTCCGCGTCGTGTGCGCCACCAGCTTGGGCACCCCGGTGGTGCCGGAGGTGTGGTTGATGACCAGCGGCGCGTCCGGATCGCGCCGCCGGGGCGCGGGCGCGGTGGCGCCCCGCACCTCGTCGACGAGGGTCGCGCCCTCGGCCGGAGCGTCCAACACCACGGTGCGCTCGGCGCGTTGGACCGGGTCGGCGCCGTCGGCGCGGTGCCGCTCCAGCAGCGCGGCCGTGGTCACCAGCAGCCGGGGCCGCAGCCTGGCCAGCAGGGTGGCCAGCGGCTCGGCGGCCAGATGGGCGGAGAGCTGGGCCGGCACCGCGCCCAGCCGGACGGCGGCGCAGGCCAGCAGGTCGTAGTCCCAGTGGTTGTCCTTGACGATGGCCACCCGGTCCCGCGCCCGCACCCCGGCGGCGGCCAGCCAGCCGGCGGTCTCCTCGACCAGCGTGGCCAGTTGGGCCAGGTCATACGCTATGCCCCCGGCTCCCGGCAGGTCGAAGGGCCGGTCCAGATGGACCACCGTAGCCCCGCCCCGGCTGGCACACTCGTCGAAGAGCGTCCCCATGTCATCGGGTCGCAACGCTGAACTCCTCCTGCTCAGTGGTCGGTTGACGGACTGTCGGCGAGCGGGACCAACGGCGGGTCGCCGGGGACCTCGCCGCCGAGCCGGGCCAGCACCCGGGCGGCGGCCAGCGCGGCCGAGCGCACCGCGCCCTCGCTGGCTGGCCGCAGCAGCACCCAGTCCCCGGCGTACTCGACCGGTCCTGGCGGCCGTTGGTGGAACGCGGCGCGGTGCCGCAGCGCCGCCGGGGTCGCCTCCGGCAGGCCGTGCGGGAAGGCGTGCACCCAGGCGTCGGTGCGGGCCGCGCGCAGCCCCGGCAGGAAGCGTTCCCCGGCCCTGGTCAGCCGCTCGACGACCTCCTCGCGCGGCGCGGCCAGCAGCGCCGGCAGCTGGCGCGGGCTGGCGATCAGGCTGACCAGGCCCCGGCCCGCCGGCACCCGGCCCGGGTGCTTGGCGTGGTCCAGCACCATCCCGGCGAGGGTGTCCTCCTCCGCCTGCGGGGTGAGCAGCACATAGAGCGAACGGCCGCCCCTGGGCGTCAGCGGACGTTCCAGCGCGCAACTCACCTTCAGCATCGGCGAGAAGGAGCACGCCTCCAGGAACGTCCGTTCGCCGGCTGGGGCGTTGGCGTGCAGCTGCGCCGCGACCGGCGCCGGCACCGCCAGCACCACCGCGCGGGCGGTCAACGTGCGCCCGCCCACGTCGAGTTGGGCATACTCGCCGTCGGCGGCGACCCGCTCGACGGGGGAGCCGGTGACCACGTCGAGGCCGGCCGCCAGCCGCCGGGCCAGCAGGTCCATCCCGCCCCGGTAGGTGCGCCAGGCGGAGACCGGGCCGACCTCCCGCAGCAGGCTCACCGCGGGGGCCGCGCACGACCTGGCCGGGTCCCAGCCGAAGAACGCGCCGGCCAACGGCTGGAACAGATGGGTCAGCAGCTCCGGGTGGTAGCGCCGGGCGAACTCCGTCACGGTCAGCGCGCCCAGCGGGCCGCGCTCCGGCCGGTCCGGGTCCAACTCCCGGCTGTGCCGCGCCATCCACAGCGAGAACCGCGCCACGTCGACGCGCGCCCGCGCCGACAGCCCCGCTCCGGTCAGCGGCGCCATCCGCGAACCCACGCCCGGGTGCGCCCGCCCGTCGCGCCACAGCCCGACCGTCCGGCCGATCGGCGGCACCTCGGGCGGCCGGACGCCCACCCGCCGCAGCAGCTGCCACGTCGCCCGGTAGCCCTGCGCCGAGATCTGCTCGGCGCCCTCGTCGATGGTGAACCCGGCCCGCCGCAGCGTCCGCATCCGGCCGCCGACCCGGTCCAGCGCCTCGAAGACCCGCACCGAGCGCCCGGCGCGCCGCAGTTCGGCGGCCACGCTCAGCCCGGCGATCCCGGCGCCGACCACCGCCACATCCAGGTCCGTCTCGCGCGCGCTCACGCGACCACCCCCGCGCCCAGCGCCAGGTTGACGCCGATCAGCAGCACGATCGCCACCCGGTGCGCGGTGAAGCCGATCCGGCGGGCCCGCATGATGTCGCCGGCCACGAAGCCGGTGTGGAACTGCCGCGCGCGCAGCGCGGTCACCGGCAGCATCGCCAGCACGAACCACCAGGGCGCGACCCCGGCGAGCGAGGCGCCGGCGCCGACGGCGAACTCCCCGAGGGAGAGCGCCCCGACGAAGCGCGCGTTGCCCCGGGGCGAGACCAGCGCGGCCACGGTGCGCCGGCCCACGGCCCGGTCGCCCTCGATGTCGTTGGTGTTGGAGTACACCCCGAACAGCAGCGGGCCGCAGCCGAAGAGCACGCCCTGCACCAGCAGGAACGCGGAGAAGCCGCCCGTGACCAGCGCGTGCGGCGCCACCACCAGGCCGACGCCCAGGCCGCAGAGGAAGACCTCCTGGAAGCCGTGGTAGCTGATCTTCAGCCCGTAGGAGTACTGGAGGGAGACCACCAGCAGCGCCGCCGTCACCAACAGCGCCCAGCCGGGGCGGTGCGGCGCCAGGGCGACCGCCGCCGCCCAGAGCGCGGTGCCGAGCGCGGCGCAGCCCCAGGCGAACAGGTGCGCCTCGCGCAGCGTCAGGGTGCCGGCGACCAGCGGCTTGCGGAGCACGTTGCGCAGCGGGTGGTTGGGGCCGTAGTTGGCGGCGTCGCTGCCGTCGTGGTAGCCGGTGATGTCGTCCAGCGCCACCATCGCCATCACCACGAACACCTCGCCGACCAGGAAGAGCCCCAGGACCAGCGCGGTCCTCGCCTCGAAGTCGGCCAGCGGCAGCAGCACGGCGGACAGCGCCACCGCGATGCTCGGGTAGTAGTCGTAGACGTCCAGCTTGCCCAGCCGGGCGAAGGCGCGGGCCCGGCTCTCGGCGGGACGGGCCGGCGGCCGGCCGGGCGGCTGCTCTCCGGCCTGGTCGGGCGCTTCGGTCAGGTGCTGTGTCATCGGGGGTTGGCCTCCGTGCGGCTCGCGGGGGAACGGTCGGTCGCGTCGCTGAACTCCCGTATCTGCTCGGGGTGTTGGGCACGACGTTCGACGAACCGCCACACGGCGTCGGCGACCCGCGCCACCTGCGCGTCGGTCAGCTCGGGGTAGAGCGGCAGGGACAGCATCCGGGCGGCGGCCGACTCGGCGACGGGCCACCGCCGCCCGGGCGGCGCACAGCGGCGGAACGCCGCGTGGTGCGGCAGGGCGCGCGGGTAGTAGACATGGGTCCCGACGCCCTCGGCCCGCAGGTGGCCGGCCAGCCCGTCCCGGTCCTCGGCGAGCACCGTGTACACATAGCCGCAGCGCCCGTCCCGGCCCGGCGGCGGGGCGATCACCCCGTGCTCGGCCAGCGGCGCGAGCAACCGCGTGTAGGCGTCGACGAGTTGGGCACGCCGCGCCAACCTGGGCGCCAGGCCGGGCAGTCGGTGCAGCTGGAGCCTGGCCTGGATCTCGTCGAAGCGGCTGTTGTGGCCGACCAGCCGGTGGGTGAACCGCTCGCCGTCGGCCTGCCCGTGGTTGCGGAGGAGCCGTACCCGCGCGGCGAGTTCGGCGTCGCGGGTGATCACGACGCCGCCCTCGCCCGGCATCCCGAACGTCTTGACCTGGACGAAGGAGTACACGCCCGCCTCGCCCCACAGCCCCGCAGGGGTGCCGGCCAGCACCGCGCCCTGCGCGACCGCCGAGTCCTCCATCAGCCGCAGGCCGCGCGCCGCCGCCAGGGCCCGCAGGCGCGGCATGTCGGCCATGGTCGAGAACAGGTGCGCCGGCACCAACGCCCGGGTGCGGGCGGTGACCTGGCGTTCCGCGTCCTCGGGGTCCAGGGTCAGGGTGACCGGGTCCACGTCGGCGAAGACCGGGGTGGCGCCCAGCGCCAGCGGGGCCGAGGCCAGCGGCGCGCAGCCCAGGGCCGGCACCACCACCTCGTCGCCCCGGCCCACGCCGAGCGCGGCGAGCGCCATGGTCAGCGCGGTGGTGCCGCTGCCGCAGGCCACCACGTGCGCCCCGTCGAGGCTCCGGGAGAGGGCGTCCTCCAGGGCCCGGGTGTGCTCGCCCAGGATGAAGCGCTGCTCGGGCGCGGTGCCCACCTCGTGGATCAGCCGCAGCGCGGTCGCCCGGTCCTCCTCGAAGAGGCGGGGCGAGAAGAACGGAACGGGCTCTCCGCTCATCGGTCGCCCCCTTCGCGGTAGAACGCGGCGACCGCGTCGCAGACCCGGTGCAGCTGAGCATCCGTCAGATCGGGGTGGAGCGGCAGCGCCAGCGCGTGCCGGCTGGCCGCCTCGGAGACGGGGAACGCGCCCTGCCCGTGGCCGAGTTCGGCGAAGCACGGCTGCCGGTGCAGCGGTCTGGGGTAGTAGGTCTCGGTGCCGATGCCGCGCGCGGCCAGGCGCGCGGCCAGCGCGTCGCGCCGCTCCACCTCCACCAGGTAGACATAGAACACGCCCCGCTCGCCCGGGCCCTCACGGTGCGGCTCGGGCAGCCGCCGCACCCCCGGCACGTCGCGCAGCCGCTCGGTGTAGGCGGCGGCCAGCGCCGCGCGGCGCTCGATCGCGGCGTCCAGCTCGGGCAGCTTCGCCCGCAGCACCGCCGCCTGGAAGTCGTCCATCTTGCTGTTGACCCCGGGCAGCGCCGTCTCGTTGGCGATGCCGGGGAAGTGCGCCAGCGTGCGGCCGTACCGCCCGTGGTGGCGCAGCGCGCCGACCATGGCGGCCACCGCCGGGTCGTCGGTGAGGACGGCGCCGGCGTCCCCGATGGCGCCCAGCGTCTTGCTGGGGAAGAACGACAGCACCCCGCCGCGCCCGTGCAGCCCGGCGTGCACCCCGCGCTGCCGCATCCCGATGCCCTCGGCGCTGTCCTCGACCAGGGTCAGCCCGTGCCGCTCGGCGATCGCGCCGATCGCCGCCATGTCGGCCTGGGCGTGGAAGAGGTGGGTGGGCATCACCATGCGGCTCTCGGGGGTGATCGCCCGCTCCAGCGCGGCCGGGTCCATGGCGTAGCCGGCCGGCTCGATGTCCACGAACTGCGGCCGCCCGCCGGCCAGGACCACCGAGGACGCGGTGGCGACGAAGGAGTACGCCGGCACCAGCACCCCGTCGCCGGGCCGCAGCCCGCAGGCCCGCAGCAGCAGCACCAGCGCGTCGGTGCCGCTGTTCACCCCGAGCACGAAGCCGGCGCCGGTGTAGGCGGCCAACTCCCGTTCCAGCGCGGCGACCTGGGCGCCGTGCGAGAACTTTCCGTCGTCGAAGACCTCGTTCAGCCGGTCCGCTATCGACGGCCAGAGCCGACGGAACGTGGCGGCCTGCGAGAAGAAGGCGACCTCTTCGCCGGTGTCCTCGGGTAATGCGAGCGGGGAATTCCTCGAAAGCAAGGGAAGCCAGCCAGGGGATGAGAGGGACGAGCGGAGACAACGCGGGGGCCGGCACGGGTGGCTCTGGCGCCGCCCGCGCCCGGACGGGCCCAAACGTATAGCGAGCACCGCCCAACGCGCGCCCCCGGCAAGGCGATTCACCCTTTGAGGTATCAGCTGTCGGCATTGCTTGACACCCCGCCGACGGGGCTGTGAAAGTCGCCCCGGCGTGTTCCCGACGGGTCGTTGGCGGCCTCGACGGGAGCGTTGTCGAAAACGCTTCCGGTGTTCACCCGGGCGTTGTCCAACACCGAACACCTGTATTCCCCGACCCGTTTTTCCTGCTCTTCCCTGACCTTCCCCTCTTTCTCCATCCCAGCCCCGATCCCACCCCTCGATCTCACCTCGCGGAGGAAATGTGCGGCCCCTCGTCGTCGGGCTCGGCAGGTCGGGCGCCGGCCTGCACGCCGCCTCGCTGCTGCGCGCCGGCGCCGCCGGCGACGCCTGGTTCACCGGGCCACCGCTGGCCCTCGACCCCCGCCCCGAGGCCGGCGCCGGGCTGGCCGGGGTGGAACGCGTCGCGTCCCTGGACCACGCGGCCCGGCTCAGCGACCCGGCCACCACCGTCGTCCACCTGTGCACCCCGCCGTCCCGCCGGGTCGCGCTCCTCGGCGAGCTGGCCGCCCTCGGCTACACCCGCGTCCTGGTGGAGAAGCCCCTGGCCGCCGACCGCGCCCAGCTCGACCGGCTGGACGCCCTGCGCCGCCGCCACGGCCTGCACATCGAGGTCGTCGCGCACTGGCTCTCCTCCCGACTCACCAGCGAGCTACGGGAGTTGACCGAACACCGGCGGCTCGGCCCGCTGCGCTCCATCGCCTTCCGGCAGGACAAGCCGCGCCTGCTGCGCGGCCAGAGCGACGACGGCCACCCCAGCGCGTTCGACGTCGAGATACCCCACGCCCTGGGCGTGGTCCTCCGGTTGGCCGGCCCCGCCACCGTCGCCGAGGCCCGCTGCGCGGACCTGCGCACCGAGACCGCGCTGCGCCCCCTCATGGGCGGGGCGACCCTGACGCTCACTCATGACAGCGGAGTGACCAGCGAGTTGTGCTCCGACCTGACCGCGCCCGTGCAACGCCGCAGCGTCCGGCTGCGGTTCGCCGACGGCGAGGTCGTCGGCCACTACCCGATCAGCGAACGCGACGACCACGCCCGGCTGACGCTCCCCGGCCGCCCGCCGGCGATCTTCCGCGACGACGCGCTGGCCGCCTTCCTGCGGGACACCTACCGGCGCTTCGCCACCGGCCAGCAGGCCACCTACGCCATCCACCACGCCGTGGTGCGCCTGCTGTGCGAGGCCAAGGAGCGCGCCGCGATCCCCACCGGCTCCCCACCCCTGGAGGCCCTTTCATGACGCCCAAGCCAGGACGCACCCCCTGGGACGCACCCCTGGCCGGCATCGGCGACGAGGCGGCGCCCGACGCGGCGGGGCAGTGCGCCGCGCTGCGCCAACTCGGCTGGCACGCCATCGAGATCAGGTCGGTGGACGGCATCGGCATCGCCGAGTTGCCGCCCCGCGCCTGCGCCGACCTCGCCGCCCGCCTCCACGAGGCCGACCTGGACGTGGTCTGCCTGGACTCCACCCTGGGCAACTGGGGCAGCCACGCCACCGACCCGCTCTCCGCCGACCTCGCGACGCTCGACGCCCTCGCCCGCCGCGCCGAGGTGCTGCGCTGCCGCTGGGTGCGGGTGATGAGCTACCCGGGCGGCGGGCTGCCCGCCGACCGCTGGCGCGCGCTGGTCCTCGAACGGCTGACGAGGCTCGCCGAACGCGCCGAACGGCTCGGCCTCACGCTGCTGGTGGAGAACTGCTCCGGCTGGGCCGGCACCAGCGCCGAGCGGCTGGCCTGGCTGCTCGACGAGATCGCCAGCCCCGCCCTGGGCGTGCTCTTCGACACCGGCAACGGCGTCCCGCACGGCTACGACGGGCTGGCGATGCTGGAACGGCTGCTGCCCCGGGTCCGGCACGTCCAGGTCAAGGACGCCCGGCACGAGGGCGGGCGCGTCCACTACACCCTGCCCGGCCGGGGCGAGGCCCAACTCCCCGCGATGCTCGACCTGTTGTGGACCTCGGGCTACCGGGGCCCGCTCTCCATCGAGCCGCACCTGGCGCACCAGCCGCACACCGGTACCCGCAGCGCGGGCCCGGGGCCGTTCGTCGCCGCCGGCCACGCCCTCACCGAGCTGCTCGCCCGGCTCACCCCGCCGACCGCGCGGGCCCTCCGGTGAGCGCCGCCACCCGGGCGGCCCTCACCGCCGGCGAACGAGCCCTGCTCCTCGACCTGTTGCGCACCCCGACCGCGGGCCCCCTGGAGGCGGGGCCGCAGAACCCGCCGGCCGAGCTGTGGGCGGCGGGCCGCCGCTACGCCGAGGCCGCCCGCGCCCTCGGCCTGACCGTTGTGCGCCACGCCCCGCCCACCGAGGCCGAGGTGCGCGCCGGGCCGCTGCCCGCCCCGGTCGCCGCAGCGCTGGACGACCCGGCGTTCCTGCGTCAACAGCCCAGCCTCCTGCTGCGGTTGGGGCCGAGGCTGCCCCGCGCCGCGACCGTGATGTGCAACGTCCACCTGGACACCGTCGCCGGCGTGGAGCCCGTGGCCTTCGACGGGGTGCGCTTCACCGGCCGGGGCGCCGTGGACGCCAAGGGGCCGGCCGTCGCCCTGCTGGCCGGGGTGCGGGCCGCGACCGCCAGGGAGCCGGCCGTGGGGCGCGAGACCGCCGTGCTGATCCAGGCCGTCGCCGGCGAGGAGGGCGGCGCCCTGGGCACCCTCGGCACCCGCCCCCTGGTCGCCGCCGGCCACACGGGCCGGATCAACCTCTTCTGCGAACCCACCGGCGGCCGCCTGCTGACCCGCGTCACGGCGGCCGCCACCGCCCGGATCACCGTCGCCGGCGATGACGCCGTGGACGACCGGCCGGGCGGCGGCCACAACGCCACCGTGCTGCTCGGCTTCCTCGCCCAACACCTCGCCCACGCCCTGGACTCCGGCCACGGCCCACCCGGTGCGGGCGCCCCCTGCATAGCCGGGCTGCACACCGGCCACCTCCACAACCGCGTCCACGGCCGGGGCACCCTGCTGATCAACCTCCCCTACCACGAGGCCGCCGAGGGCGCCCGCCTGGAGCGGCTGTTGGCCGACGAGGTGGCGCGCGGGCTCGACGCGTTCCGCCAACGCTTCGCCTCCACCGCCGAGTTCGCCCGCACCGCCAGGGACGCCGCCGCCCTCACCCGACTCGACTGGGACAAGCGCGGCCTGCCGACGCTCAACGCCGCCGACCCCTGGGCCGAGGCCCTGCTGGCCGGCGCGGGCGCCGCGCCCTGGCCGGCGGACGAGCCGCCGTTCACCTGCGACGCGCTCTGGCTCGCCGACCACCCCGACACCTTCACCGCCGTGCTCGGCCCCGGCTCGTTGGACGCCAACCACGCGCACGCGGCAGGGGAGTTCGTCACCCTCGCCGAACTCGACGCCTTCGCCGAGACCGTCGCCGGCGCCCTCGTCGCCTTCGCGCGCGACCGCGTCGCGGCGCGCACCGACACCGAAACGACCCGCACCACTCCCGAGGAGAGCCTCCGTTGACCGCGTTACCCGGCCCGACCGTCACCGTTGACCACGCTCAACTCCGTTCCGCCACCGCCGCGTTCCTCGCCGCGCTCGGCGTCCCGGGGCCGCGCGCCCAACTCGCCGCCGAGGCCCTGGTGTACGGGGACCTCACCGGGATGGACTCGCACGGCGTCTTCAACCTGGGCCGCCTCTACCACCCGCTGCTGGCCTCGGGCCGCGCCGGCCCGGCCGCCGAGCCGCGCGTCATCAACGACCTGGGCGCCTGCGTCCTGATCGACCACCGGCGCGCGCTCGGCCTGTGGGCGGCGGCCGAGTCCATGGACCTGGCCGCCGCCCGCGCCCGCGTGCACGGCATCGGCCTGGTCTCGGTGCGCGGTGCCACCCATCTGGGCTGCGCCGGCTTCCACGCCGCCCGCGCCGCCGAGGCCGGACTGGTCGGCCTGGTCGCCAGCAACTGCGGCGGCCAGCGCATCGCCCCGCCGCCCGGCGGCCTGCCCGCGCTGCTGGGCACCAACCCGCTGAGCGTCGCCGCGCCGGCCCTGCCCGGCCGCCCCTTCGTGCTCGACATGTCCACCACCGTGGTGCCCACCGGCCGGGTCCGGGTCGCCGCCGCCGCAGGGCGGCCGGTGCCCGCCGGCTGGCTGGCCGACCGGAACGGCGAGACCGTCACCGACCCCGCCGCCTTCGACCAGGGCAAGGCCCGGCTCCGCTGGCTCGGCGGCGACCCAACCACCGGCGCCCACAAGGGATTCGGGCTGGGGCTGACCGTCGAGCTGCTGGCCGCGCTGCTCTCCGGCGCGGCCGTCGGCCCCGCCCCCGAGGCCCTCGGAGGCGACGGCCGCCCGCACGGCACCGACGACGACATCGGCCTGCTGCTGCTCGCGATCGACCCCGACCTGCTGCGCGCCGAGCCCGGAGCGTTCGCCGAGGCCAGCCGATCCCTCTTCGGCACCGTGCTCGACTGCCCGCCGCTGGAGGACGGCCGGCCGGTGCGCTACCCCGGCTGGTGGGAGGCCGAACGCGCCGCCGAGCGCCGCGCCCACGGCGTTCCCCTGCCGCGCGCCCTGCACCACGAGCTGACCGCACTGGGTCTGGAACTGCCCGCCCTGGAGGCCCACCGATGACCGCCCACCCGCCCGCCGCCCGCCGCATCGCCGTCGCCGGGCTCGGCGTGATCTCCCGCTACTACCTGGCCGCCATCGCCGAGAGCCCCGACTGGGAGCTGTCGGGCGTCTGCGACCCCCGCCCCGACGCACCCGAGGCGCTCGCCGACCACCTGCCGGCCGGCGTTCCCCGGCACGCCGACCACCGCGCGCTGCTCGCCGACGACCGGCCGGACGCCCTGGTGGTCGCCGCCCCCAACCATCTGCACGCCGCCATCGCGGCCGACGCCGTCGCCGCCGGCGTGCCCGTCCTGGTCGAGAAGCCCCTGGCACTCGACCCGGTGGCCGGCCGGGAGGTCGCCGCGCTGGCACTGGCGGCCGAGGTGCCGCTGTACACCGCGTTCCACCGCCGCTACAACGACCAACTCGCCGCACTGGTCCGCCGGTTGCCGCCGGGCGTGCCCATCGCCTCGGCCACCGTGCGCTATCTGGAGCGGATCGAGGAGCACATCGGCGGCGACACCTGGTACCTCGACCCGGCCCGCTGCGGCGGCGGCTGCGTCGCCGACAACGGGCCCAACGCCTTCGACCTGGTACGCCAGTTGCTCGGCGAGGTGCGGGTCGTGGACGCCGCCGTGGCCCGCGACGCGACCGGCCTCGACCGACAGGCCACCGTCGAACTGGCCGCCGCCTCCGGCGCGTCGGCCCGCGTCGAGCTGGACTGGTCCTACCCGGGCGAGGCCAAGGACGTCCGCCTCCGGCTCGCCGACGGCACCGAACACCACGCCGACCTGCTGGCCGGCCACGCCGGCTTCAAGTCCTCGCTCTGGCACGAGTACCGCCACCTGCTGGCCGACTTCGCCGGCGTGGTGGCCACCGGCAGGCCCGCCCACATCGACGGGCTGCGCGCCCTGGAGCTGGTCGCCGACGTCTACGCCGCCGAACGCGCCGAGGCGCCGGTGGGAGGCGTCGGATGAGCGGGCCCGCCTCCTGGGAGAACGGCGCCAAGCGCCCGGTCACCGGAACCCTGGTGAAGGTCCTGCTGCACACCAGGACCGAACGGGGAATGCGCCTCGAACCGTTCGCCAGCCGCTGTGTGCGGCGGGGCGAGGTCCACGAGCTGGTGGTCACCGACCAGGCCGACACCCTGGCCGGGGCGCGGATCGACCGGGTCGGCTTCCTCGGCTTCGTCGAGATCGACGCCGCCGGGGTGCTCGACCGGGGCGACGCGCTGACCATCGCCGGCCGCCCGGTCGGCACCCTGCTCGGCTTCGACGCCTGCCACTTCCCCAACCACTACAACATCCTGCTGCGGGCACCGGAGTTGACCGCCGGTGGCGACCTCGGGCTCCGCCCCGAGGACCCCGTCGCCTTCGCCCCCTACGGCGAGCCCTGAGCCGGGCCGGTCAGCGGCGTGGAGCCGGCTGGACCGGGGTCAGCACCCCGGTCCGGCGCTGCACCACCTCGGCGCCCGCCAGGCACAGGTCCTCCCGGTACATCGGCCCGACCAGCTGCACGCCCTGCGGCAGCCCGTCCACCACCGCGCCGGGCAGGGCCACCGCCGGCAGGCCGACCAGGGAGACCGCCGCGCACAGTCGCAGCGCCCTGGAGACCCGTTCGAAGCCGGCGGGACCGCTGGACTCCAGCCCCGGCTCCACCGGAGGCTCGGTGAACACCGGCCCCAGCAGCAGCTGGTAACGGTCCATCAGCTCGGCCCAGGAGCGGCGCAGCCCCAACCACCGGCCGGTCAGCCGCAGATAGCCGGCGAGGCCGACGGGCGTGTTCCGTTCCATCGACATCCGGATATAGGCCCGGCTCTCCTGCGGCAGCACCGGTTCGATGTACTGCCAGCCCTGCGCGAACTCGGTCATGATCAACCCGCCGTAGACCTCCAGGGCTTCGGCGAGGCGCGGCACGTCCGCGATCTCCTCGACGGCGTGCCCGGCGTCGGCCAGGGCGTCGGCCGCGACCGTCACGGCCGCGTCCACGGCCGGGTGCGTGCCCTGCCCGCCGGGGTCGCGCACCACGGCGATCCGCCAGGGCGTCGGGGGCGTCGGGCCTTCGACGGGGACCGGCACGGCGCGCGGGTCACGCGGGTCGGCGCCGG
The DNA here is from genome assembly GCF_003696235.1 of Streptomyces triticirhizae. Taxonomy (GTDB): domain Bacteria; phylum Actinomycetota; class Actinomycetes; order Streptomycetales; family Streptomycetaceae; genus Streptomyces; species Streptomyces triticirhizae. Next base: position 1,756 of record NZ_RFFJ01000101.1, on the reverse strand, counting down.
CCAACGCCGCGTGGGCCAGCCTGAGGTCGCCGACGGTGCGGGCCAACGGGCCGTCCACCGGGATGAGTTGGGACGCCAGGGGCGGGTCGTCGGCGCCGATGCGATGGTCGGCGGGGTAGCGGCCGCCGCTGGGCTTGAGGCCGACCACCCCGCAGAACGCCGCCGGCACCCGGACCGAGCCGCCGGAGTCGTTGCCGAGACCCAGCGGGACCATCCCGCTGGACACGGCCGCGCCGTCGCCCCCGCTGGTGCCACCGGGGGTGCGCCCGGCGTCCCAGGGGTTGGCCGTCTCCCCGAACAGCTCGCTGCGCGGGTGCACCCCGCCGAGCGTCAGGTCCGGCATGTTGCTGTGCCCGACGGGAATCGCGCCCGCCGCCCGCAGCCGCGCCACCGGCGGCGCGTCCACGCGGGCCGTCGACTCCCGGAACCTGGCCACCCCGTGCGTGGTCGGCACGCCGGCGATGCCGAGGTTCTCCTTGACGGTGAACGGAACCCCGGCGAGCGGGCCGAGCCGTTCGCCGGCCGCGCGTCGGGCGTCCAGGGACGCGGCCTCGGCGAGCGCGCGCTCGGCGAGCAGCTGGGTCACGGCGTTGACGGTGGGGTTGACCTCGGCGATGCGGGCCAGATGGCTCTCGACGACCTCGACGGCGCTCCGTTCGCCCCTGCCGACGGCGGCCCCCAACTCGCCTGCCGTGCGCTGCCAGAGTCCGGTGTCATCCATGTGCTGCCTCGTGTGGCTGGTGTTCCGATGCGGTTGCATCGAATCGTACGCGGCGAACCGATGCGAGCGCATCGAATAAGCTCGGGGGCGGGACGGCGGCACCTCGGGGGCACGCCGGCCGCATCTCGGGGGCCGAGGCGACGAAGGAGCGCGGATGCCGAAGCAGGTGGACTACGCGGAGCGGCGCGAGCGGGTGGTGGACGCCGTGCACCGCCTCGCCGACCGGCACGGCCTGGAGGGCGTGACGCTGCGCGACGTGGCCCGGGAGGCCGGCCTGTCGATGGGCGCGGTGCAGCGCGGCTTCCGCGACAAGGACGAGATGCTCGCCCTCGCCCTGGCCCGGGTCGGCGAACGGTTCGTCGCCCGGGCCCGCGCCGCCGCCACCGAGCCCTCACCCGCCGCGCTGGGCCGGGTGCTGGCCGACCTCGCGCTGCTGGCGGAGGAGCAACGCCCTGAGGCGCAGGTGTGGTTGGCGTTCGTGGCCCGCGCCGCCGTCGCCCCGTCGCTGGCCCGGACGCTGCGCGCCGACCGCCCCGAGGTGCTCGACCTGCTGACCCGGCTGGTCGCCGAGGTCACCCAGGCCAGGGGCGTCGCCGTCGATCCGGCGGCCGAGGCGCGCGCCCTGCTGGCGCTCACCGACGGGCTCACCGTGCAGCTGCTCCTCGGCCAACTGGACCGCGACGAGGCCCGGGGCGTGCTGGACGCGCGCCTGCGCGGGCTGTGCGGGACCGACGGCCGAGCCGCCGCGCCGGCGCGGCGCGCGGTCAACGGGCCGGCGTCCGGCCCTCGTTGAGCAACTCGGCGTGGGTCAGCCGCCGGTGGTGCCAGGCGCCGGCGATCTCGATCACCGAATGGTCCACGGCCGCCACCGGCGGGTCGGCCGCGCCCGCGACGATCCGCACCGGCACCCGCACCCGGTCGAGCGACTGCCGCCACGGCCCACGCCGTTGGGCGTCCGCGCGCAGCGCGGCCGCGACCCGGCGCGCCACCCCGGGACGCCGCAGGTCAGCCACCGCGCTGTTCACCTCGCGCCCC
>NZ_RFFJ01000100.1 GCF_003696235.1 Streptomyces triticirhizae | reverse complement strand
TGCGGGAGTTGGCGGCGGCGGGGGTCGAGGTGGCGGCCGGCGGCGGGGCGTTGCGTTCGGCGGCCAACCCGGTGGGGCGGGGCGACCCGCTGGAGGCCGCGTTCCTGCTGGCGACGCGCGGGGAACGGGCGCCGCTGGCCGCCTATGCCGCCGTCAGCGCGCGGGCGCGGGCGGCGCTGGGGCTGCCGGCTCCGGCCGAGGTGGCGGTGGGGGCGCCGGCCGAACTCCTCGCCGTGCGGGGCGAGTCGGTGGCCGAGGCGCTGTCGCTCGGGTACAGCAGGGTGGTGGTGCACCGGGGGCGGATCGTGGCGCGCACCAGCGCGGTGCGTGAGTACGCCGCCGGGCCGCCGAGCCAGGCGAGTCTGGAACTCCCGCGCCAGCAGGCGGGTTGACGCCGGGGCGCGGTGCTGGGGTGGCCGGCGGGGGGCGCGTTACGGTCGAGACATGCGCACTGTCATCGCTGGTGGACACGGCAAGATCGCCCGGCGGCTGGAGAAGCTGCTGTCCGGGCGGGGTGAGCGGGTGGCCGGGCTGATCCGGCGGCAGGAGCAGGCGGGAGCCCTGCTGGCCGCCGGCGCCGAGCCGGTGGTCTGTGACCTGGAGGAGGCGTCCGTGGAGGAGGTGGCCCGGCATCTGGCCGGCGCGGACGCGGCCGTCTTCGCGGCCGGCGCCGGGCCGGGGAGCGGGGCGGCGCGCAAGGACACGGTGGACCGGGCGGCGGCCACGCTCTTCGCCGACGCGGCGCAGCGGGCCGGGGTGCGGCGGTTCGTGGTGGTGTCGGCGATGGGCGTGGACGACGAGCCGCCGGCCGGCACCGATCCGGTCTTCGCCGCCTATCTGCGGGCGAAGGGCGCCGCGGACGCGGACATCAGGGCGCGCACCGGCCTGTTCTGGACGATCCTGCGGCCGGGGCGGCTGACCGACGATCCGGGCACGGGCCGCGTTCGGCTGGCGCCGGGCCTCGACTACGGGCGGGTGACCAGGGACGACGTGGCCGAGGTGCTGGCCGCGCTGCTGGAGCGGCCGACGACGGCCGGGATGACGTTGGACCTGGTCAACGGGGAGACGCCGATCGCCCGCGCGGTCGCCGAACTGCACGACTGACGCGGCGGGTTGCCGGGACGGGGCGGGCCGGCCGGGCCCGCCGGCGGCGAGCGGGCCGGCGGCCCCGGTCGTTGCCCGGGCGCCGGCCGCTCGCCCGGCGGGAAAACGGCCGAACGTCGTGCGGTCCGGCGCCTTGTCGGGCGGCGGGGGCCGCCCTACCGTGTAGGACGTCCCACGTCCCATGTTGGGCAACCGGGCGCCCACGGCGCCCCGTTGGCACGAGTCGCCCTCTCGAAGGAGTCAGCGCGCACATGTCCCGTCTCGCTCGAAAGCCCAGCCCCGCCCCCTCACCCCCGCCCGCCCGGCGCGTCCGGGTGCGGCGACGAACCGGACTCGGCCTGCTGGTGGTGACCGGCACCGCCGTGCTCGGGGTGCTGGCCGCCTCGCCCGCGCTGGCGGCCGGGCCGGCCGCCGGCGAGGCCGGCCAGCCGCCCGCCGACTGTCTGTCCTCGGTGCCCTTCGTCGCGGGCTCGGACGGCTATGACACCTTCCGGGTGCCGGCCGTGGTGACCGCGCCCTCGGGGACGCTGCTGGCGTTCGCCGAGGGCCGGGTCGCCGGGGCCGGCGACACCGGCGACATCGACGTGGTGCTGCGCCGCTCCACCGACGGCGGCTGCACCTGGGGCCCGCTGTCCGTGGTGGCCAGCGGCGACGGGGACACCCGGGGCAACCCGGCGCCGGTGTTCGATCCGGCCACCGGGCGGCTGGTGTTGGTGACCTGCTTCAACGGCGGCCGGGTCGGCGAGGAGGCGATCCGGCGCGGCGAGGTCGCGCCCGAGGAGAGCCGCCGGGTCTTCGTGCAGACCAGCGACGACGAGGGCGCGACGTTCAGCGAGCCCAGGGAGATCACGGACGAGGCCAAGCGGCCCGACTGGCGCTGGTACGCGACGGGTCCCGGGCACGCCATCGCGTTGACCAGGGGCCCGCACGCCGGGCGGCTGCTGGTGCCGGCCAACCACTCGGCCGCTCCCCCGCCCGGCTCCCCCGACACCGGCGCCGAGGACCGCTACTACGGCTCGCACGCGCTCTACTCCGACGACGGCGGCGCCAGTTGGGAGCTGGGCTACGTCGACGACTCCTACGAGGGCGCGCTCAACTCCAACGAGTCCAGCGTCGCCGAACTCCCCGACGGGCGGCTCTACTTCAGCGTGCGGGACCAGAACGGCACCGACCCGGGGGCGCGGCTGGGCGGCTACTCGTCGGACGGCGGGGAGAGCCTGGACGGGCCGCTGGCCCCGCAGGTCGGCCTGGAGCGGGTGCCGGTGGTGCAGGGCAGCGTGCTGCGACTGCCGGGCCGGCAGGGCCCGTTGCTCTTCTCCGGGCCCTCGGAGCCGAACGCCAGGCGGGCGTTGACGGTCTGGCGCAGCGACGACGCGGGCGCCTCGTTCCGGCCCGAGGTCACGGTGTCAGCGCAGCCGGCGGCCTACTCCGATCTGGTGGAGCTTGACCGCCGCACGGTGGGGCTGCTCTACGAGACGGGCCTCGAAGGGCCGTACGAGACGGTCGAGTTCCGCCGGATCGACATCGGCAGGGGCTGAGCGGCCGGCACGGATGGCGGGCGTCGGGCTCAGAGCAGCCCGGCGCCCGCCAGGTGCTTGGCGACGCGCTCGGTCTCCGCCTCGTTGAGCGGGATCTGGGGCTCGGCCGTGGTCGGGTGGTCGATCCAACCCCGCAGGTAGAGCGCGGTCTTGAAGCCGCCGATGGCGGAGGAGCCGCGCCCCATGCGGGCCGGGTCGCCGGCGTCGACCAGCGCGAACAGCCGCGCCAGCCGGTCCTGTTCGGTGCGGGCCCGCGCCCAGTCGCCCCGGGCGCAGGCGGCGACCAGCCGCACATAGCCGTGCGGGTCCACGTTGCCCAGGCCGGGGACGACGCCGTGGGCGCCGAGCAGCAGGGCGGCGTCCACGACGAGTTCGGAGCCGGTCAGCACGGCGAAGCCGGGCGCGGTCGCGCCCTCCCGCACGCCGGCCAACACCTCGCGCAGGCCGGCCAGTTCGGGGCTGGAGTCCTTCAGACCCGCCAGCACGCCCTCGGCGGCCAGGGCCAGGACCAGGTCGGCGCCCAGCTTGGTGCCGACGGCGGACGGCAGGTCGTAGGCGTAGACGGGCGCCTGGGCGCGCTCGGCCAGCACCCGGAAGTGCCGCGCCACCTCCTGGGGCTGGACGCGGGTGTAGAACGGCGCGGTGGCGACCACGGCGTCGGCGCCGGCGGCGAGCGCGGCCCTGGCGTGCTCGACCACACGGGGCGTGGTCATGTCGATGGCGCCGGCCAACACCGGAAGCGCGCCGTCGAGTTGGCCGACCACCGTGTCCACCACGGCGGTCCGCTGCCGGTCGGTGAGGAAGGCCGCCTCCGAGGTGGAGCCCAGCACGAACAGCCCGTCGACGCCCGCGCCCGCGAGGTGGTCGACCAGCCGGGCCAGGGAGACCGTGTCCACCTCCCCCTCCGGGGTCAGCGGGGTGCAGACCGGGGGGATGACCCCGGTGAGGGGGGCGGGCAGAGTCATGCGGAACGCTCCTTGGCCTCGGTCGCCTGGGCGACGAGCTGGTGGGTGGTCTCCTCGGCCGCCACCGGGTGGTGGCAGCGGAAGCGGTGTCCACCGGGAGTCTCGCCGTCCGCGTCGCGGAAGTCCGGCATCGACTCGGCGCAGCGCCCGTCCGCCTTCCAGCAGCGGGTGCGGAACGGGCAGCCGCTGGGTGGGCGGGTCGCGGACGGCAGCGCGCCGGTGAGCGGGATGGGCTCGATCGGGTCGAGCAGCCCGGGCGTGGCGGAGAACAGCGCCCGGGTGTAGGGGTGGCGGGCCTGCCCGGTGACCCGGGCGGCCGGGGACTCCTCCACGATGCGGCCCAGGTACATGGTGATCACCCGGTCGCTCATCCGGCGCACGGTCTGGATGTCGTGGGAGACGAAGACCATGGCCAGGCCGAGGCGGGCGCGCAGGTCGAGCAGCAGGTTGAGGATCTGGGCGCGGACCGAGACGTCCAGCGCGCTGGTCGGCTCGTCGGCAACCAGCAGGGCCGGTTCGAGGGCCAGCGCCCGCGCGATGGCTACGCGCTGCCGCTGGCCGCCGGAGAGCTGGCCCGGCAGGGCGTCGGCCGCGTGCGCGGGCAGCCCGACCAGGCCGAGCAACTCCCGCACGCGGGCGTCTCGTTCGGCCGGTGTGCCGCGCCGGTGGACGTCGAGTGGGTCGCGCAGCAGGCGGTGCACGGTCAGCCGGCGGTTGAGCGCGGTGGCCGGGTCCTGGAAGACCATGCCGACGCCGGCGCCGATCGCGGCGCGGCGCTCGGCGGGCGGCATCGCCCACAGCTCGCGGCCCCGGTGGCTGACGGTGCCCGAGGTGGGGCGGGCGATGCCGACCAGCACCCGGGCGAGCGTGGACTTGCCGCATCCCGACTCGCCGACGACGCCGACGGTCTCGCCGGGCGCGATGGTCAGGTCGGCGCCGACCAGGGCGCGCACCCGTTCCCCGCGCCGCAGCAGTCCGCCGCCGCGCACGGGGTAGTCGAGGTGCACGTCGGACAGCTCCATCAGGGGCGGCGTGCGGTCGTCGGTCATGCGCTGGCCTCGCTCTCGGTGCCGGTGCCGTCGGGGGGCGCGGGGCGCTCGGCGCCGGGCGCCGGGGGCGCGCCGTTCGGCGCCGGCGCCGGGTGGTGGCAGGCGGCGAGGTGGCCCGGGGCGCTCGCGGGGAGCAGGGGAACGGGCTCGGCGCAGGCGGCGTCGGCGAGCGGGCAGCGGTCGGCGAAACGGCAGCCGGGCGGGAAGTCGGCCGGGGTCGGCACCACGCCCCTGATCTGCGTCATCCGCTCGGCGCCCGACTCCAGGGAGAGGACCGAGCCCAGCAGGCCCCTGGTGTAGTGGTGGGCGGGGGCGCCCACCAGGTCGGCGGTGACGCCCTGTTCGGCGATCTGCCCGCCGTACATCACCACCACCCGGTCGGTGACGTCGGCGACCAGCGCCAGGTCGTGCGAGACCAGCACCAGCGCGAAGCCCAGCTCGGCGCGGAGCCTCAGCAGCAGCTCGATGACCTGGGCCTGGATGGTGACGTCGAGCGCGGTGGTCGGCTCGTCGGCGACGATCAGCCGGGGCTCGCGGGAGAGCGCCATGGCGATCAGCACGCGCTGCCGCTGCCCGCCGGAGAGTTCGTGCGGGTAGGCGCGCAGGGTGCGTTCCGGGTCGAGGCCGACGAGGCGGAGCAGCTCGGCCGGGGAGCGCCGGCCGCCCCTGCGGACCAGTTGGCGCAGCTGGGCACGGATGGTCATCGCCGGGTTGAGCGAGGAGAGCGCGTCCTGGTAGACCATCGCCATCTGGTGGCCGAGCAGGCCGCGTCGGGCGCGCGGCGAGAGGTCGGTCAGCTCGCGCCCGTCGAAGCGGACGCTGCCGCCGACCTCGGCCTCGCGGGGCTGGAGGCCCATCACGGTGAGCGCGGTCAGCGACTTGCCGCAGCCGGACTCGCCGACCAGGCCGAGCACTTCGCCCGGCCGGACGTCGAAGCTGACCTTCGAGATCACCTCGACCCCCCGGTGCCGCTCCGGGAAACGGACGGTCAACTCCCGCACGCTCAGCACCGGTTCGGCGGTCACCGGCGGCCTGGCCAGCGCGCGCAGCCGGGCGCCGGCCCGTTCGAGGCCGGGCAGCGGCAGCGGCACCGGGGCGGGACGCGCGGCGGGTTCGGCGTCGTCGACCGGTTCGGCGTTCGTCCGCTCCGCCGGCCGGGGGCCCGGCAGGGCGCCGGCGGGCGCGGGGGCGGTCTCACCGACTTCTGGGGGCAGGTCGCGGTGCGGGCGGGGCGCGGCCCAGGAGTCGGAGGCGCCCTCGGCCAGGATGTTCAGCGCCAGCACCGTGAGCAGCATCAGCAGCCCCGGGAAGACCGTGGCCCACCAGCCGCCCAGCAGCACCAGGTTCTTGCCGTCCGCGATCACGCTGCCCCAGGACGGCTCCGGCGGGCGCACGCCCGCGCCCACGAAGGAGAGCGACGCCTCGAAGACGATGGCGTCCGCCACCATCACCGTGGCGAACACCAGCACGGGCGCGGCGCAGTTGACCGCGACATGGCGCACCAGGATGAACGGGGTGCGCGCGCCGACGACACGTTCCGCCGTCACATAGTCCTCGCCGTACTGGGCCAGCACGTTGGCGCGCACCACGCGGGCGATCGGCGGGGTGTAGAGGAACGCGATCGCGCACACCAGGACCGTGACGCCGCCGCCGAAGACGGAGATCAGCACGGCGGCCAGCGCCACGCCGGGGAAGGCCATCACCACGTCGAGGGAGCGCATCAGCGTCTCGTCCACCGCGCGCCGCGAGGTCGCCGCGACCGCGCCGATCAGCGCGCCGACGACCAGCGCCAGCAGCGTCGCGCCCAGGCCGATGGCCAGCGACCAACGGGCGCCGTGCAGCAGCCTGCTGAGAATGTCGCGCCCGAGGCTGTCCTGTCCCATCCAGTGGTCCCCCGACGGGCCCTCGGAGCTGCCGGACTGGGCATAGGGGTCGTGCGGGGCCAGCCAGGGCGCCAGCAGCGCGGCCAGCACCACCAGCAGCAACAGCCCGAGCGCCACCCGGGAGAGCACCGGCAACCGGGCGGGGCCGCGCAGCGCGCGGGTGAGGGGGCCGGTCAGCCGGCTCGCCCCCGCTGTCTCGCTTCGCGTCATGAGGCGCTCCTCAGCCGGGGGTTGACCAGCAGGTACAGGATGTCGATGACCAGGTTGACCAGGACGAAGCCCACGGCCGTGGTGAGCACCACGCCCTGCACCACGGCCGGGTCGCCGTTGCGCACCGCGTCGATCATCAGCTTGCCCATGCCGGGCAGGGCGAAGATGGTCTCGATGACGACGGCCCCGCCCAGCAGGTAGCCGACCCGCAGGCCCAGCACGGTGAGCGGGTTGATCAGCGCGTTCCGCAGCACGTTGCGGCCGACCACGACCACCGGAGGCAGCCCGCTGCCGACCGCCGTGCGGACGTAGTCCCGGTCCAGCTCCTCGACCATCGCGGTGCGCACCACCCGGGTCAGCTGCGCCGCGACCGGGAGGGAGAGCGCGAGGGCCGGCAGCGTCAGGGAGTTGAGCCAGCCGCTGAACGAGTCCTGCGGGTTGATGTAGCCGCCGGTCGGGTACCAGCCACGGTCCACGGCGAGGTACTGGATCATCAGCAGCGCCAGCCAGAACGCGGGCGCGGCGACGCCGACCAGGGAGACCACCCGGATCAGCTGGTCAGCCAGCCGGTCGCGGTACACGGCGGCGAGCACGCCCAGCGGCAGCGCCAGCGCGACCGCGATCCCCAGCCCGAGGAACGTGAGTTGGAGGGTGAGCGGCAGCGCGGTGGTGACCTGGTCCCAGACCGGGGCTCGGGTCAGCACGCTGATGCCCATGTCGCCGGTGACCAGGTCGCCCACGAAGTCGAGGTAGCGCACGGGCAGCGGGTCGAGCAGCCCGTTCTCCTCGCGGAACTCGTGGAGTTGCTCCTGGGTCGGGTTGGTGCCCTGGAAGTAGGCGGAGGCCGGGTCCATGTCGGAGAACCGCATCACCAGGAAGACGAAGAGGATGATGCCCAGCAGCAGCGGCACCAGCAGCAGCACCCGGCGGGCCACCATCCGCAGCACGACCGTCACGAGACGACCGCCCCGGTCTGGAGCACGTTGATGCCCGGGTAGGGCTGGGCGCGGACGCCCGTGATGGCGCGGGGGTTCCAGGCGGTGAGCAGCTCGTTGTGGACCACCGGGTAGAGCACGGCCTGCTCGGCGACCAGGTCGAGGGCCTGGTGGGTGAGTTGGAGGCGGGCCTCCGGCTCGGACTCCTCGGTGGCGCGGTCCATCAGCGCGAACAGCTCGTCGGCCGCCTCGCTGCCCTCCCAGCCGGTGTAGCTCATCCACAGGCCGCCGCGCGTGTAGTTGTAGCGGAGGATGAGGTCGGCGTCGAGGCCGAACTGGTTGGGGTTGGAGACGGCGGCGACGGCCTGGTAGGCGCGGTCCTGGTCCATCTTGGTGAAGAGCGCCGAGGTCTCCTGGGGCTCCAGCGTGGTCGGCACGCCGATGGCGTCCCAGGACTCCTTGATGGTGGGCAGGCAGTCGACGGCCCAACTCACGTTCACCGCCATCAGGTTGATGCTCAGGTCGGTGACGCCGGCCTCGTCGAGCAGCTGACGGGCGCGGTCCGGGTCGTGGCGGTAGACGGTGGCGGCGGGGCGGTGCGCCGGGTTGTTCTCGTCGAGGAACGAGGTGGCGGCCCGGCCGTAGCCCTTGAGGCCGACCTCGATCAGCTGCTCGGTGTCGATGGCGTGGAGCAGCGCCTGGCGGACGCGGACGTCGTCGAACGGCGGGTTCTCCGTGTTGAACATCAGGAACAGGTGGTTCATCCCGGCGCCGCCCTCCACCTGGAGGCCCTCGTCGCGGAGTTGGGCCACGTTGGCGTAGGGGATGTTCTCGGCGATCTGCGCCTCGGCGCTGTTGCCGGAGATCGCGGCGACGCGGGGCGCGGCCTCCACCACCGAGCGCCAGTTCATGGCGCGGAACGCGGGGTGGCGGGGGCCGTTGTAGCCCTCGAACGCCTCGAAGGTGGTGTTGGACTTGGGGTGGTGGGCGGTCTGCCGGTAGGGGCCGGAGCCGACGGCGAGGCCGCCGGTGGCGCGGTCCCAGGCGCCCTCCTCGCCGAAGACGTGGCGCGGCATGATCTTGGCTATGGTCAGCCGGGGCGCGGCGTCCGGGAACGGGAAGCGGAAGTCCAGCTCGACGGTCCGCTCGTCGACGGCCCGCACGCCCTCCAGCCAGCTGGCGAAGAACGACCTGGCCAGGGTGTTGACCTCGGGGTCAAGCACCCGGTCGAAGGTGAACAGCACGTCCTCGACGGTCACCGGCTCCCCGTCGTGCCAGGTGGCGCCGTCCCGCAGGGTGAACGTCCAGGTGGTGGCGGTGAGATCGGCCGGCAGCGCGGTGGCCAGCGCGGGGTAGGGGGCCCGGGTGATCGGGTCGGTGTCCAGCAGGCCCTCGTAGATGTGGTGGTTGGCCGCCATGGAGAACGCCGATGCGGTCTGCGTCGGGTCCCAACTCTGGTCGTTGCCGTAGCCGATGACGGCGGTGAGGGTGTCGAGCGCGGCGCCGCCCCGCCCGCCGGTGCCGATGGTGGACGGCGGGCCGGTGCAGGCGCCCAGGCTCGCGGTGAGCGCGCCGGCCGCGCCGAGCGCGCCGCTCAGGCGGAGGAACGAGCGCCGGTCCAGGGGCGGTTGGCCGGGGGGTCGCCCGGCGAGGGCACCGGAGATGCCACCGGAAAGGGGAGTCACTGTGCCTCCAGCGCGGCTCGGAAGCGGAGGTTTCCGCCATGTTCCGCAGGGCTCCCGGCCGTTGCGCCGGACGTCCTACGTTGTACGTCCTAGGAACCTAGAATCGGGTGGGCACGGGGGTCAAGGGTCTGGACGTCCCATGTCCCATCTCCCGGGGACCCCGGTGGCAGAATGTGAACTCCAGGTCAAGAACAGGTGATCATCGGGCCGTCACCGGGATCGGTGGGCGGGACCGCGAGCAGAGGAGGGGCTTGATGGCCCGCCGCATGATGTCCGACGAGGTGCAGGGCCAGATCAGGGAGCTGATCCTCACCCGCCGCCTGGCACCCGGCGATCCGCTGCCCACCGAGAGCGAGTTGATGAGCCTCTTCGAGGTGAGCCGCAACTCGGTGCGGGAGGCCCTCAAGGCGCTCCAGGCGGTCAACATCGTTGATATCAGGCACGGGTTCGGAACGTATGTGGGCAGCCTCAGCCTGGATTCGTTCGTGGACGGGATGGTCTTCCGCGCCGCCGTCCGGCACCGCAGGGGCGAGGCCAGCCTGGCCGAACTGCTGGAGGTGCGCGAGGCGTTGGAGGCCGGGCTGATCGGCAGCGTGGCCGGGGACATCCCCGAGGAGGACCTGGGGCGGCTGCGGGGGCTGGTCGCCACGATGGAGCGCGAGGCGGACGAGACGGGGCGGATCAGCGCGGAGACGGACCGCGCGTTCCATCTGGCGCTCTACCGCTCGCTGGGGAACCACCTGTTGAGCGAGGTGCTGGACGCGTTCTGGGCCGCGTTCCACCGGGTCCGCGAGGACCTGCGGGAGGAGCGGCAGGACGCGCGGGTCACCCGCGAGCGGCACCAGGACATCCTCGCCGCGCTGGAGGCGGGCGACACGGCGCGCGCGGTGACCGCGATGCGCGACCACTTCGCCGGCATCCGGCAGGTGCTCCGGCGCAGCGCGGAGGGGGAACGGGAGTAACGGAAGCCCGCCGGGGGCGCCCGGACGCGCGGCCGGGCGCGCGCGAACGGTCGCGCGCGCCCGGTGCGTTGGGCGTTCCGTTGTCGCTTCGCCGGGTCAGTGCAGCGGCGCCGGCACGGCCTCGTCCGTGTCCTGGCCGGCTCCGCCGCCCGCCTCCGGGGCGGCGGCCGGGGCCTGCGGGCGGCGGATGAGGAACGACAGCGCCGCCGCGACCAGCGCCAGCACGGCGCCGCACAGGAACGCGTCGTGGATGCCGGACGCCTGGGCCGCGATCGGCTCGGTGCCACCCTCGGCCGCCGAGGTCGCGCTGCGCGTCATCACCGTGATGAACAGCGCCGTGCCGGCGGCTCCGGCCAGCTGTTGCAGCGTGTTGAGGATGGCGCTGCCGTGCGAGTAGAGGTCGGCCGGGAGCGAGCCGAGCGAGGAGGTCATCAGCGGCGTCATCAGCAGCCCGAGGCCGGCGCTGAGCACCATGTGCACGGCGATGGCCAGGCCGGTGGGGCTGTCGGTCTCCAGCAGCTGCATCGCGGCCAGCGCGGCGGCGACGACGAACGCGCCCGGCACCACCAGCGGACGCGGCCCCAGCCGGTCGTAGAGCCGGCCGGAGAGCGGCGCGATCAGACCCATGACCAGACCGCCGGGCAACAGGACGAGACCGGTCTCCAGGGTGCTCAGATCCTGCACGTTCTGAAGGAAGATGGGCAGCAGGATCAGCGTGCCGAACAGGGCGCCCATGGAGACCAGCAGCATCACCAGGCCCACGGTGAACGCGCGGTTGCGGAACGGGCGCAGGTCCAGGAGCGGCTGCCGGTCGCCGTCCTGCCGCTGGAGGTGCACCTGGCGGGCGGTGAACGCGAGCAGCGCCAGGGCGCCGACCACGATCGGCAGCGCGGGCGGCAGCGGGGTGTCGCCCTCGGCCGCCTCGCCGATGCTGCTCAGCCCGTAGACCAGCCCGCCGAAGGCGATGGCCGACAGCGCGATCGACACCAGGTCGAAGCGGGCCTCGCTCGGGGTGGTGATGTTGCTGATCTTCAACGAGCCGACGACCAGCGCCACGACGGCGACCGGCAGCACGAAGAGGAACATCCACCGCCAGCTCAGCTCGGACAGGATCAGCCCGGAGAACGTCGGGCCGATGGCCGGCGCGACGGAGATCACGATGGAGATCAGCCCCATGATCGCCCCGCGCCGGGCGGCGGGGACGAAGATCAACACGGTGGTGATCAGCAGCGGGATCATCACGGCGGTGCCGGCGGCCTGCACGATCCGGCCGACCAGCAGCACGGGGAAGCCGGGGGCCGCCGCCGCCAGCGCGGTGCCGGCGGTGAACAGCGTCATCGAGGCCAGGAAGACGGCGCGGGTGGTGAACCGCTTGAGGATCAGGCCGGTGGTGGGGATCACCACGGCCATGGTCAGCATGAAGGCGGTGGTGAGCCACTGGCCGGTGGCGGCGGAGATCTCCAGGTCCTCCATCAGGCGCGGCAGGGCCACACCCATGACGGTCTCGTTGAGGATCATCACGAACGCGGCGGCCAGCAGCACGCCTATGACCAGCACCACGGTGCGGGGTATCGCCTCCGACTCCGGGTCGGCCGTACTGGTCTCGGGATCGGGCGGCTGTGTGACGGGTTCCATGGGGTCCTCGGGCGACGGGGAGCGACGGGGGTTGGCTGGGCTGACTGATGGGCTGGGCTGGGCTGACCAAATTTGACGGGCGCGCCGGCGCGAACGGCGGCCGGGCAGGAAGAAAGCCGGGAAACGGCACAGAGCGCCCCCGGCCCGTTCAGCTTACGTCCTTCTCCTCGGCGACCGTCAAACACTTTCGCACAGCATCGTGCGCGACTCCGTGCGCGCTCGTGCGCGACTCCACGCGGGATCGCGCGCGGTGCCGGCGGGGGCCGGGTGCCAGCGCCGGCGCGCGGCGGTGGCCGGTTCTCGACGCCCGGGCCGCTCGGGCGGTCGCCGGTTCCGGGGCGGTCGGCACACTGGTACCCCGCACGGCCAGAAGCGGGGAGGCTTGTCACACGACCATGAGGTTCCGGGTGCTGGGCACGGTGGCCATCCTGCGCGACGGGCGCGAGGAGCGGCTGTCGGGACGCCTCGAACGCACCCTGCTCGTCCTGCTGTTGGCGCGCGCCGGGCGGCCCGTGCCGGGGGAGACGCTCGCCGAAGCGCTCTGGGGCGAGGGCGCGGACGCGCGCGGCCGGCAGCGGCTCCAGCTCCAGGTGCACCGGCTGCGCCGCAGGCTCGGCGAGGACGACCGGCTGGCCTGGGAGCCGGCCGGCTACCGACTGCGGCTCGACGTCGGCGAGTTGGACGCGGAACGGTTCGAGGCCCTGGTCGGCGAGGGGCTGGCGGCGGCGGACGAGGACCCCGGGCGGGCGGTCGCCGCGCTGCGCGCCGCGCTGGCGCTGTGGCGGGGGGCGCCGTTCGCCGGCCTTGACCTGCCGGCCCTGGACGGCTGGGCCCACCGGCTGGCGGCCCGCCACGTCGCCGCGCTGGAGGCCCTGTACGCGGCGGAGTTGGCGCTCGGCCGACACACGGAGGTGGCCGCCGAGCTGGCGCCGGTGGTGCGCGCTCACCCGCTGCGGGAGCGGCTGCGGGTGCTGCTGATGACCGCGCTGTGGCGGGCGGGGCGGCCGGCGGAGGCGCTGGCGGCCTACCGCGCGGCGCGGGAGGCCCTGGCGGGCGAGCTGGGGCTCGAACCCGGGCCCGAGCTGCGGGAGTTGGAGCGGGCCGTCCTCGCCGGCGCCCGGCCGGACCCGGCGCCGGGCGCGCCGGCCGTCGGGGCCGTCGGGTCTGGGGCCGGGGCCGTCGGGGCGGGGTCGGCCAGGGCGGAGCCCGTGGCGGTGCCCATGGCGGTGCCCATGGTGGTGCCCGCGCAACTCCCTTTGAACGTGCGCGAGTTCGTGGGCCGCGAGGCCGAACTGGCGCGGCTGGACGCCCTGCTGGCGCGGTCGCCAGGGGCCGTCGCTACGGTCACCGGCACGGCCGGCGTCGGGAAGACGGCGCTGGCGGTGCGCTGGGCGCACGGCGGCCGGGCGCGGTTCCCGGACGGCCAGCTCTATGTCGACCTGCGCGGCTACGGCCCCGGCCAACCCGTCGCGCCCCAGGACGCGTTGGCCGGCTTCCTGCGCGCGCTCGGGCCCGAGGGCGCGGCGGCGCCGCAGGGCGTCGCCGAGCGCGCCGCCCGCTTCCGTTCCCTGGTCGCGGGGCGGCGGATGCTGATCCTGCTGGACAACGCGCACGCCGCCGAGCAGGTCCGCCCGCTGCTGCCCGGCGGCTCGACCTGCCTCACCCTGGTCACCAGCCGCGACGCCCTCGAAGATCTTGGCGCCGAGGAAGCCGGGGAAGCCGGGGAAGCCGAGGAAGGGGCCGGCGGGCGGGTCGTCGAGCGGCTGCGCCTCGACCGGCTGCCGCCGGCGGACGCCGGCCGGCTGCTGCGGGAGCTACTCGGGGAGCGGGTCGCGGGCGAACCGGCGGCGACCGGGGCGCTGGTGGACCGGTGCGCGCGGCTGCCGCTGGCGCTGCGGGTCGCCGCCGAGCTGATCAGGTCGCGCCCCGCCCTCACCGTCGCCGAGCTGACCGAGGAACTCGGACGGGAGCAGGGGGCGTTGGACCTGCTGGACCTCGACGGCGACCCGCACACCGCGATGCGGGCGGTGTTCTCCTGGTCCTACCGGCGGCTGGAGCCCACCACGGCCCTGGTCTTCCGGCTGCTCGGCCTCCCCCCGGGGCCCGACCTCGACGCCGAGGGCGTCGCCGCCCTGACCGGGCTCCCGCCGCCCCGCGCCCGCGTCTGCCTGGCCGCGCTGGCCAGGGCGCATCTGGTGGACGAGGCGGGCGAGGGGCGGTACCGGCTCCACGACCTGCTGCGGGAGTACGCGGCCGAACGCGCCGTCGCCACCGAGCCGGCCGCCGAACGCGCCGCCGCGCTGGGCCGGCTGCGCCGCCACCTCCTGCACGCCGCCGCCACCGCGATGGACGTGTTCGCGCCCCACGACTACGCGCCGCGCCCCAAGGCCCCGCCGCCGCCCGGGCCGCCGGTCGCGTTCGACGGGAACGACGCGGCGCTGCGCTGGCTGCGCGCCGAGCGTGCCAACCTGCTGGCGCTCACCCGGGACGCCGAGCCGGCGTTCGCGGTCGCCGTGTCCGAGACGCTGAACCTCTATCTGCGGGTGGGCGGCTACTTCGACGAGGCGCTCGCCCTGCACGGCCGCGCCCTCGACGCGGCGACCGCCGCCGGCGACCGGCTGGCCGAGGCCAACGCGCGCCGCGCGCTCGGCACCACGATGAACCTCGCCGGCGGCGACCTCGCGCGGGTCACCGACCACTTCCAACGGGCGCTGGCCGCCTACCGTTCCGCCGGCGAACCGGCGCTGGCCGCGCTGGTGCTGGGCGGCCTGGGCGGCGTGAGCCTGCGCCGGGGCGATCTGGCGGGCGCGCTGGGCCAGTTCGAGGAGGCGCTGGACGGCGCCCGCGCCAACTGGCGGGCGCACTGCGCGGTGCTGGTCAACATGGGCCGGACGCTGCGCACCCTGGGGCGACTCGACGAGGCGCGGGCGCACCTGGAGCGGGTGCTGGAACTCCGCGCGCCCCACGGCGACCGCGCCGTCGAGGCCAACACCCACTGCGTGCTGGCCGATGTGCGCACCCGACTGGGCCACGAGGAGGCGGCGTTCGCGCACGCGCGGCACGCCCTGGCCCTGGCCAGGGCGTCAGGCTACCGCCAGATCGAGGCGCACTGCCTGGTCAAGCTGGGCACGCTGCACCGGCTGCGCGGCGCGACGGAACGGGCGTTCGCGCTGCACGGGCGGGCGCTGGCGATCGCGCGGGCCGTGGGCGAGCCGGAGTTGACCGTTGAGACGCTCAACGCGCTCGGGCGCGGCCACACCCGCGCCGGCGCGCCGGAGCGCGCGCTGCCGCTGCACCGCGAGGCGCTGGCCTTGGCCGCCGAGGCCGGCGAACGGGTCGCGCTGGCCCACTCCCACGCCGGGGCGGCCGCCGCGCACGCCGGCCTCGGCGACCGGCCAGCGGCCCGCGCCCACTGGCGCGAGGCCCTGACCGGCTACGCCGCCGCCGGCCTCCCCGAGGCGGCCGAGGCCAGGGACCGGCTGGCCGCCCTGGACGGGCCGGCGCCGGACGGTGACTGAGCGGGCCGCCCTCAGGGACGGTGCGGCCGCAACCGGGCCACGACCAGGTCGTCCCGCTCGGCGAACCGCTCCTCGATGTCCCGGAACTCGTCCTCGGGGAGCACGCTGCTCCCGGACGCCAGGAACTCCGGCAGCGGCTGGAGTTCCACCGAGGCGTTGTGCCGGGGAGTGAACGCCCACACCGGCCAACCGTCGTCGGCCGACGGAGCATCGGGGGCGAACTCCCAGCCGAGCCCGGCCAGCCGAGCCCGTTCCGCCTCCTCGGCCCCGGGACTCCCGAGCCCCTCGCCGGGCGGGTCCAGCACCAGGAAGGCGATCTCGTAGCCGTCGGCGCCGGTGGCGTTGGACGTCTCGACGGAGTGCACCACCTCGGCCGGGCCGACCACTTCCTCCCGCGCCTCCCCCGAGACCGGCGTCGGCCCGTCGGTCGCCCACACGTACAGGACGACAAACGCCGCGAAGCCGACCACCAGCGCCCCGACGCCGACGGCCATCCCCACCGCCACGCTCCGCCCCACCCGCACGGTCACCCGCCTGATCCCCCCTCGTCCCCCGTTGTCCCTCCTCCGTCGCCGCCGCCCTCACCCGCACCGGATTCCTCGATCTCCGCCCACTCCCAGTACTCCTCGGCGAGTTCGTGGTGCCTGGCCGCGCCGTCCTCCCGCTCGTACATCAGCGGCGCTCTCTCTCGGGGGGCGCCGTCGAGCCAGGCCCGGGTGACATCCTCCCCGGCTCCCCCCGCGTAGGCGACACAAGCCTGCCTGTCGGTTATCGCGAGTTCCTCCTTGAGATGACTCAACTCCGCTGCGGCGAGACGAATGGCCCATTCGTCATCCATCGTGAGGAGAACGCGGGCATCCCGCTCGGAAACCTCGGCCCCGTTGTCCCTCAACAGCCGTTGGGCGACGTCGGGCCGCATCTGCGCGATCCCCACCGTCTGGTTTCTCCCCAGATAAGGGCCGTTCGCCTCGAACGGCAGAAAGAGGAACCCTGGCCCGAGAACACGATTCGCCCACCACGCGCGCCCCGAACCCTCCTTGATCAGGAGGGCGGTGAGTGTGACCTTGTCAACGCCGTACTCCTCAGCCGCCTGTTCGATCGTTTCCTCGTGCTGCCGCGGGAATGCGGATTCTCGGGGCCAGGAACCGTCTCCCTCCATGCCCCCGGCGTCGTTCTCCTCCTCGTTGGGTGGAGACTCCTCGCCCGTGCCCTCGTCGCCCAGATCGCCGGTGACCGGCCGAGCCGGGCCGTGGTGGGCAGACCGCCCGATCAGGGGTGCGAGTGACGAGCCGCGCCGGACGGCCCCCTCCAGCCAGGTCCGGGTACGGAGACCGCTGTAGGCGGCGTCCTCGATCTCACCGGCGCAGACGCGGGCCGCCTCCCGCCGCAGTTCCAGCGCCTCCCGCGCCAGCAGTCTGGCCGACGTCAGTTCGACCTCCGCGCTGTCCACGCGGCCCTGTGCCACTGCGCAGGCTGCCTGTGCTGCCGCGTCGCCCGGTCGGACGCATCCAACTCCGCCTGCGACGGGGGGCACTCCGGGTCACGCCGTTCCCGTAATCGCTCGACCTCGGCACCCGCCCGCGTCGCCCAGTCCCGTGAGGAGGCCAACTCGGCGCGGAAGGAATCCGCGGAACGGCCCACCCATCCCAGAACCGCCCGCTCTTCCTCCAGATTTCGCACTTTCCCGCTCGCCTCCCCACAGGACGGCATGGTTCACCGAACGCACCCGCGGAAGCACCGCGCCCACTCGTTCAGGCGAAGCGGTCGCGGGTGGGCATCAGCCGATCGGTTGATGGTGGGGCGATCCCGTTGGGCGATGTCGTGGGTGACGGCGGTGCGGGAGGGTCGGGGCATGACCTTGGCCAGCGGGAGCGCGGCGGTCCACGGGGCCGTCGTCGAAGTGAGTGAAATGCGGAAGTCCTACGGAGGACGGGATGTCGTGGACGGCATCTCGTTCGCCGTCGAGGAGGGGGAGATCTTCGGCATCCTCGGCCCGAACGGGGCCGGGAAGACCACCACCGTCGAGTGTGTCGAGGGCCTGCGCGTCCCCGACGGGGGCCGGGTGCGGGTCGCGGGCCTCGACCCCGTCGCCGACCACGACGAGGTGACGCGGGTCCTCGGCGCGCAGCTCCAGGAGAGCGAACTCCAGGCCAAGCTCACCGTGCGGGAGGCGCTCGAGCTGTACTCCGCGCTCTATCCGCACCCGCTGGACTGGCGCCCGTTGGCCGAACGGCTCGGCCTGACCGGTCGGTTGACGACCCGCTTCGGCCGGCTCTCCGGCGGGCAGAAGCAGCGGCTGTTCATCGCGCTCGCGCTGATCGGCAACCCGCGCGTCGTCGTCCTGGACGAGCTGACCACCGGCCTGGACCCGCGAGCCCGCCGCGACACCTGGGAGTTGATCGAGGACGTCCGCGCTGGCGGCGTCACCGTGCTCCTGGTCACGCACTTCATGGAGGAGGCGCAGCGGCTCTGCGACCGGATCGCGTTGATCGACAACGGCCGCGTCACCGCGCTGGACACGCCGCGCGGGCTGATCGCGCGGCTGGCGCGTTCGACGGTGATCTCGTTCACGCCGTCGGTGCCGCTGGACGACGAGGAGCTGTCCGCGCTGCCGGCGCTGGCCTCCGTCGAGCGGCGGGAGGGGCGGATCACCCTCGGCGGGACGGACGAGACGGTCAACGCGGTGATCTCGCTGCTGGCCAGGCGCCGCATCACGGCCCATCAACTCCGGGTCAGCGACGCGACGTTGGACGACGCGTTCCTGGACCTGACCGGCACGCCCTGACCGGCACGCCCTGAGACCCGGCCGGACCGCTGACCAACCCGCCCGCATCGACGCCCGACCCGGAGCCCCGCGATGAACGCATCCCCACCGTCCGCCACCACCGCCCCCGCCACCGCCCGACGCGCCGCCCGCACCGCCGTGCTGCGGGCCGAGGCGCGGCTGTATCTGCGCGAACCGGGCAGCCTGTTCTGGGTGTTGGCCTTCCCGCCGCTGCTGCTGGCGATCCTCGGCTGCATCCCGATGTTCCGCGAGGTCAGCGACGACCTCGACGGCCTGCGCCCCATCGACATCTATGTGCCGGTGACCGTGCTCATCGGCCTGATCGTCGTCGGCGCGCAGGCCATGCCGCCGGTGATCACCGGCTACCGCGAACGCGGCATCCTGCGCCGGATGTCGACGACGCCCGTCCGCCCCGCCGCGTTGCTCTCCGCGCAGATGGTGCTCAACGGCGTCGCCGGCCTGGTGTCGGCGCTGCTGTCGGTGACGCTGGGCCGGGTCGTGTTCGACGTGGCGCTGCCGCGCCAGTTCCCCGCCTACCTCCTGGTGCTGCTGCTCGCCCTCGCCGCCTCGCTGTCCCTGGGGGCCCTCATCTCGGCGTGGGCCCGCACGGCGCGGAACGCCAGCGCGATCGGGACCGTGGTGTTCTTCCCGATGCTGTTCTGCACCGGCCTGTGGCTGCCCGTGCGGACCATGCCGGACGTGATGGCCCGGGTCGTCGAGGCGACCCCGTTCGGCGCCGCCGCCCGCGCCCTCGACCAGGCGGCCGTCGGCGACTGGCCCGCCTGGTCGCACCTGGGCGTGACCGCCGCCTGGACGGCGGTGCTGACGGCGGCGGCGGTGCGCTGGTTCCGGTGGGAATAGCGGCAGCAGGAGGAGCCGTGCCGGGAGTGGTCGCGACGGGGGCCGCCGCCGGGCATCCCGGCGCCGCGCGGCGGGGGCACGCCGTCGAGTCGGGTCGGCCGGGCGGGCAGACTGGGGGGATGACGGCGGCCGGAGCGGAGATGGAGCGGCGCCGCGCGCTGTACCTGCGGTGGCATCCCTGCGGGCTGCTGGCCATCGCGCTGCCGCTGGTGCTGGTCGCCGGCGAACTCACGCCGGGCACGGGCGAACGGGTCGCCGCCGCCGGGCTGGTCGTCGCGGCCGTCGTCCTCCAGGTGTGGCGGGCCCGTGCGATCGCCGCCCACCCGGACCCGAGCGCCGCCACGGTCGGCTACTTCGCCGTGCGTTGGGCGTTGGGCTTCGTCCTCACCTGGCTCAACCCGTTCTTCGCCTTCTACGCCGCCGCCGGCTACTTCGACGCCGCCGAGCTGCTGCCCCGGCGCTGGTGGCGGCTCGGGATGGTGGCCTGCTCGGTTCCCGTGGCGGGCTCGCAGGCCGGCGGGATGCCGTTCGCCTCGGGCGCGACCTGGCTGGCGTTCGCCGGACTGCTGGTCGCCAACAACGCGATGCTGACGATCATCGTCCACTTCGCCGAGCACGAGGAGAAGCGGTCCCGGGTCCAGGCGGCCACCATCGCCGAGCTGGAGCGCACCAACGCGGCGCTCCAGCAGGCCCTGGCCGAGAACGCCGCCCTGCACGCCCAACTCCTCGTCCAGGCGCGGGAGGCGGGGATCGCGGACGAGCGCAGGCGGCTGGCCGCCGAGATCCACGACACCATCGCGCAGGGGCTGACCGGGATCATCGCCCAGCTCCGGGCCGTCGCCGAACTGCCCGACCCGGCCTCGGCCCACGAGCATCTGGACCGGGCGGCCCGGCTGGCGCGCCACAGCCTGGGCGAGGCGCGGCGTTCGGTGCGCGACCTCGCGCCCGTGGGGCTGGCCCACGACGGGCTGCCCCAGGCGCTGCGGAAGACGGTCGCCGAGTGGGGCGAACGGACCGGGGTGCGGGCGGAGTTCGTGGTCACGGGCGCGGCGCAGCGGTTGCACGGGGAGGTCTCGGCGACGCTGCTGCGGATCGCCCAGGAGGCGCTGTCCAACGTGGCCAAGCACGCGGACGCCTCCCGGGTCGGCGTGACCCTCAGCTTCATGGACGGCGAGGTCACCCTGGACGTGCGCGACGACGGGCGGGGCTTCGACCCGTCCGAGCCGGCGGAGCGCACCGCCACCACGGGGTTCGGCCTGGACGGGATGCGGGCCCGCGCGGAGCGCATCGCGGGCGCGCTGACCGTGGAGTCAGAGCCGGGCGGCGGGGTGGCGGTGTCGGCTCGCGTACCGTTGGTGGGCCATGAACGATGAGACGGGCGCGCGATGAACGACGCGACGCACGGCGCCGCCGGTGCCGGGGCCTCCGGGCGGGTGATCTCACTGCTGGTCGTCGACGACCATCCGGTGGTGCGGGACGGGCTGCGGGGGATGTTCGACTCCGCGCCCGGGTTCGAGGTGGTGGGTGAGGCGGCCAACGGGGTGGAGGCGGTCGCGCTGGCCGTCGAACTGGACCCGGACGTGGTGCTGATGGACCTGCGGATGCCGGGCGGCGGCGGGGTGGACGCCATCGCCGAGCTGGCCAGGCGGGGCGCCCGCGCCCGGGTGCTGGTGCTCACCACCTGGGACACGGACACCGACACCCTGCCCGCCATCGAGGCGGGCGCCACGGGCTACCTGTTGAAGGACGCGCCGCGCGAGGAGCTGTTCACGGCGGTGCGGGCGGCGGCGGACGGCCGCACGGTCCTCTCCCCCGCCGTCGCGTCCCGGCTGGTCTCGGCCGTCCGCTCGCCGGCCGGCGGGCCGCTCTCGGCGCGGGAACGCGAGGTGCTGGCGCTGGTCGCGCGCGGCACGTCCAACCGGGAGATCGCCAGGGAACTCTTCGTCAGCGAGGCCACGGTCAAGACGCATCTGACGCATGTCTACGCCAAGTTGGGCGTGAACGACCGCGCCGAGGCGGTGGCCAGGGCCTACGAGCGCGGCATCCTGGGCGGCCCGGGCCCGACCTGAGCCCAGCCGGAACGCGCGGCCCGGCCCGGGCCCGACCTGAGCCCCGGCGCCCCGGCCCCTACGTTCTCGGGCCACGGGAATCCGGGCGTGGAGGTCGTCGGGCGGGGTCGGCATCGCCGCGCGGAAGATCTCGGCCCGGTGGTCGCCGCCGCCGCGGGACGCGGGCCGCGTCCGAGGCGCGACGCCCGCCGGGGGCTTCCGTCGGCGGGCCGTTACGCTGGGGTGACGAACCGTCCCGCCAGCGTGGCGAGTTGCCTTCCCGCCGCGCCGCCGACCGCAACCGCCGACCGCCAGGAGGGGCCCGTGCGCGCACTGGTCGTCTCGCAGACGTCCCGCCGCGCCTTCAGGAACCTGGTGGACGCCCTCAACGCGGCCACCGGACCACTGCGGATCGTGGTGGAGCCCGGGCACTACCGGATGCCCGCCTGCCGCGTCTGGGGCCAGGTGCGCATCGAGGCCAGGGACGCCCTGGGCAGCGTGACGATCGACTGCGGCGGGGAGCCCAACGTCCGCGTGGAGAACGGCGGTTCGGTGGTCCTGCACCGGTTGACGCTGCGCAACTTCCACGAGCAGGCCCCGACCGTCGAGGTCGTGGGCGGGGAGCTGACGGTGGAGGAGTGCGTCCTCTCCAGCATCTCCGGCACCGCCGTCTCGGCCGGCGGGGCCCAACTGTTCCTGCGCCGCAGCCATGTCACGGGCGGCGGCGTCGCCTGCTCCGACGCGGTGGGCGTCATCGAGTCGTGCACGGTGGCCGACACCACCGCCAACGCCATGGACTTCTACCGGGGCAGCCGTTTCACGCTCGCGGATGTCACGGTCCGCCAGGCCGGCGCCTTCGGGGTCTGGGTGACCAGCGGCTCCGACGCGCGGATCGAGCGGTGCCGGGTCGAGGAGGCCGCCACGGCCGGCGTGGTGATCGACGGCCGGGCCACGGCGGCGCTCCTCGGCACCCAGGTCAGGGCCCCGGGCGAGGCCGGGGTGATCGTGCGGAACCGGGCCGTCGTGGTCATGGAGGACACCACGGTCTCCGACGCGGGGAACGTCGGCGTCTGGACCACGGGCGGCGGCCAACTCACCGCCCGGCGCGTCCTGGTGGAGCGGGCGCAGGGCCCGTCCGGGTTCCATGTCACCGAGAAGGGGACGGCGACGCTGGAGAACGGCTGCGTGGCCGCGTCGAAGGAGTGCGGGATCGTCGCGGAGGACGGGGCCACGGTCGCCGTCGCCCACACGGACGTTCTCCAGCCCGGCGGCGACGCGATCGCGCTGCACAGATCGGAGGCGACGCTGCGGGACACCCGGGTGCGGGGCGGGGCCTACGGGGTGCTGCTCGAGGCCGAGTCCGCGCTGACCGCCACCCGGCTGTCCGTCGCCGAACCGCGCGTGATGGGCGTCAGCGTGGCCGGCTCCTCGTCCGCGCGGCTGGCGGAGTGCGCGCTGAGCGGGGCGACCGAGGGTCCGGGGCTCGCCACGCTCCAGGCGAGCACCTGCTCGTTCACCGGCGGCTCCATCGGCGGCAGCGGACTCCAGGGCGCGCTGACCGCCAACGCCGGCTCCTCGTTGACGCTCGCCGACGCCCGCCTCACCGGCAACGGCGCGAGCGGCGCCGCCTGCGCGGACGGCGCCGAACTCACCCTGCTCGACTGCGTGATCACCGAGAACGGGGGACCCGGGGTCGGGGGCACGGTCGACTCCACGGTGACCGTCGAGCGGACCACCTCACGCGACAACGCCGCCGAGGACGCGCTGCACCTTCCGAAGCTGAACCTGGATGAGAGCCCGGAGCCGGACGGCGCCCCGGCGCGCGCGACCGCCCCGGCGCGCGCGACCGCCCCGGCGGCGGACGCGGCCGACGCCGCGCCCCCGTCCCACGCCGGCTCCG
>NZ_RFFJ01000010.1 GCF_003696235.1 Streptomyces triticirhizae | reverse complement strand
AACCGCATCAAACACTGGCGCGGCCTCGCCACCCGCTACGACAAAACCGCAACCATCTACCTCGCCGGACTCCACATCGCAGGCATCTTCATCTGGTCCGCACGATGATCCAAACGAAAGAACCTAGCGCGGGATCAGCCCGTTCTCGTAGGCGGCGATGACCAGTTGGGTCCGGTCGCGGGCGGCCAGCTTGGCCAGGAGGTTGCCGATGTGCGTCTTGACGGTCCTGACCGAGATGGTGAGGCTCGCGGCGATCTCGTCGTTGGACAGGCCACGGCCGACGAGGGCGAGCACCTCGGTCTCGCGTTCGGTGAGCGCGTCGAGCCGCCTGGGCGGCGCGGTGGCCGGGCGGCGGACGTAGTGCTCGACGAGGCGGGTCAGGATGGCCGGGGCGAACAGCGACTCGCCGGCGTGGGTGCGGCGGATCGCGTCGAGGAGCTGCTCGGGGGTCGCGTCCTTGAGGAGGAAGCCGCTCGCCCCGGCGCGCAGCGCGTCCTGGACGTACGCGTCGAGTTCGAACATGGTCAGCACCAGCACCCGGCAGGCCGGGAGGCCCGGGTCGCCGGTGACGGCCCGGGTCGCCTCGATGCCGTCGCCGCCGGGCATCCGCAGGTCCATCAGGACCACGTCGGGCACCAGTTCGCGGGCGAGCGCGACGGCCTCGCGCCCGGTGGCGGCCTCGCCGACGGTGCGGAGGTCGGGGGTGCCGTCGATGACGATGGCGAGGCTGCGGCGCAGCAACGGCTGGTCGTCCGCGATCAGCACGCGGACGCGGCGGTCGGGGGCCGGGGCGGTCACGGGGCGACCCGGTCCGGGATGCGGGCGGCGAGCCGGAAGCCGTCCGCCGCCGGCGCGGCGCGGAGGGTTCCGCCGAGCGCGGTGAGGCGTTCGCGCAGCCCGGCCAGGCCGTGGCCGGCGCCCGGCTGCGACCGCCAGCCCTCGACCGGGCCGGCGTCGCGCACGTCCACGGTCAGCGCCTCGCCGTCCCGCCGGAGCGTGACCCGCGCCCGGGTGGGGCCGGCGTGCCGGACCGCGTTGTGCAGCGCCTCGCGCACCACGGCGCAGATCGCGAGCTGCACGCCCGGCGTGACCTCCCCGAGGTCGTCCATGTCGAGGGTGGCCGCCAGCCCGGACGCGTTCGCCGCCGCGACGATCGCCGGCAGCGCGTCGAGGGTGTCGGCCGGCCGCAGCGGCGCGCTGTGCGGGGCGCGCAGCACGGCCAGCATCCGGCGCAGCTCGGTGGTCGTCTCGCGGCCGACGCGTTCGATGTCGGCCAGCGCCTCGGCCCGTTCGGCCTCGCCCTCGGGGCCGGTCATCCTGCGGGCGGCGGCGGCGCGAACGGTGATGAGCCCGATCCCGTGGGAGACCAGATCGTGCAGGTCGTGGGCGATGCGCAGGCGTTCGGTGCCGATGGCGCGCTCGGCGGCCCAGGCCGTCAGGTCGTCCTCGTAGCGCAGGCGTTGGGCGCGGGTGCGGCGCAGCGCCCAGGTCAGGACGGAGACGCTCATCGCCGCGTTGACCAGGAGCGCGACCCACCACCCGGTGGTCGAGTTGACGCCGAAGGCGAACAGCACCAGGAGGACGACGGCCAGCACGGTCGCGACAACGCGCCGGTCATACGAGCGCCACCTGGGCCGTTCGGTCTCCACCCCGCGCAGTCTAGGGACGGGACGCGGCCCCGGGCATCGGACCCGGGTCCGAGGGACCGGGGACGGAGTCGCCCCCGGAACGCCGGCCCCCGGCCCGATGACAGGCCGGCGCCGCCCGGCTGGCATGGGGACATGCTCTCCTTCGACGGCGTGACCAAGCGTCACGGACCCCGCACCGTCCTGACGGACGTCACGTTCCGGGCGCTTCCCGGCCGGGTGACCGCGTTCCTCGGCCCCAACGGAGCCGGCAAGTCCTCGGCGCTGCGCATCCTGCTCGGCCTGGACCGCGCCTCGTCCGGCGCCGCCCTGGTCAACGGGCTCCGGTACCGCGACCTGCGCACGCCGCTGCGCACCGTGGGGGCGCTGCTGGACGGCTCGGGGGCGCACGGCTCCCGGACCGCGCGGGCGCATCTGGCCTGGGTGGCGCGGAGCAACGGCATCCCCGGGCGCCGGGTGGCCGAGGTGCTCGAACGGGTGGGGCTGGCGGCGGCCGGCCGCACCCGGGTGCGGCGGTTCTCGCTGGGGATGGGTCAACGCCTGGGGCTGGCCGCCGCGTTGCTGGGCGAGCCGGAGGTGCTGGTGTTGGACGAGCCGGCCAACGGGCTCGACCCGGCGGGCGTCCGCTGGCTGCGGGAGCTGCTGCGGGGGCACGCGGACGGCGGCGGGACGGTCCTGCTGTCCAGCCACCAGATCGGCGAGGTGGCCGAGGTGGCTGACGATCTCGCCGTCATCGCGGGCGGGCGGGTCGTCGCGCACGGGCCGCTGGGGCGGCTGACGGCGGGCCATGGCTCGCTGGAGGGCGCGTACTTCGCCTGGACGGGGGCGGCCGACCGGGGCGGGGCGGCCGACCTGGGTGGGGCCCAACGGCCGGGCGGGACCGGGCCGTTGGGGGGCGCGGGGCGCTCGGGGTCCGCGCGATGAGCCGGGGGCGCGCGGGGGCACCGCTGCGGGGCGCGGTCGGCGGCGAGTTCCTCAAGGCCGCCAGCCTGCCCGCCACCTGGGCGACGCTGGGCCTGACGTTCCTCGGCACGCTCGGCGTCGTCCTGATGTCCGCGCGCCGGGAGGCGCGCCTCGACCCCGGGGCCGGCGCCTCGCCGGCCGACCTCGCCTTCGACGCGGCGCCACTTGGCGTGGTCGGCGCCGTGGTGCTCGGCGTCCTCGCCGTCAGCGGCGAGTACCGGACCAACAGCCCCGGGGCGGGCGGCGGCCGGCAGCTCACCACGACCCTCGTCGCGGTGCCGCGCCGGTCCGCCGTGCTGGCGGCGAAGGCCGTCGTCCTCGTCGCGCTGGTCGCCGCCGGCGCCGCCGTCACCCTCGCCGCCTCGCTCACGCTGGCGCGGCCGGCGCTCGGCGACGCGGCCGGCGCGCACGAGCCGGGCGCGCTCGTCGGCCGGGCGGTCGGGGTCGCGCTGTACTGGGCGCTGATGGCGCTCCTCGCCCTGGCGGTCACGGTCCTCGCCCGGGGCCCGGTGCTCCCACTGGTCTGGTTCCTCGTCAACGGCTCGGTCGTGTCGTTCTCGGCGCTGCTCGCCAAGGTGACGCCGGTGGCGCGCCTGCTGCCGGATCTCGCCGGGCTGCGGCTGTTCGCCGACGCCTCGTCCATCGCCGTCGACGACCCGCTCGCGCCGCTCCCCGGCGGGCTGGTCATGGCCGCCTGGGCGGCGGCGCTGCTCGGCGTCGCGGCCTTCGTCCTGCACCGGCGCGACGCATGAGGCGGGCGCTCGTCGATGTCACGGCCGCCGAGCTGATCAAGCTGCGCAGCCTGCCGCTCGTCCTCGCGACCGCGCTCGGAACGGTGCTGGCGGCCGTCGCGTTGACCGTCGCCACCACGGCCACCGCCGCCAGCGCCGGCAGCGGCCAAGTCCTCGCGGAGGCCGTCCCGTTCCTCCAGGTCGGCACGGTCCTGCTCGGCGTGCTCACCGTCGCCGCCGACTACCCGGCCGGGCACGCGCGCCCGGCCCTGGTCGCCGTGCCCGACCGGCGCGCGCTGCTGCTCGGCAAGGGCCTCGCCTACCTGGCCGCCGCCTCGCTCACCGGCGCGGCGGCCCTGGGCGCGAGCCTGGCCACCGCGTCGTTCGGGAGCGACGCGGCCCCCGACGCGCTGCTCGTCCTGGGCGCCGGCGGCCATCTGGTGCTGGTCGGGCTGCTGGGCCTGGCCGTGGCGCTGCCGCTCCGCTCGCTGGTCCCCGCGCTGGTGACCGCGCTCGGTCTGGTGCTGCTCGCGCCGCCGCTGCTCGCCCCGCTCACCGGCCACGCCCGCCTGCTGCCCGGCCCGGCCGGCGGCGCCCTCTACCACCCGCACCGGCCCGAGGCCGCGCTCCCTCCGGGAACGGGCGCGCTGGTCCTGCTCGGCTGGATCGCCCTGATCACGGCGCCGGCCGTCGCCGGCTTCCTCCGCCGGGACGCCTGACGCGCCGAGAAGGCGTGGTCCACCAACCCCGCGAGGCTACTTCCGCAGCCGGGCGGGGGACAGTTGGTAGACGCTGTAGAACAACGGCACGCCGGCCAACATCAGGCACCACCCCCCGGCGCCGATGGAGCCAAGGTCCCCGCCGGTGAGGAGGATGGGCACGAGGAGGACGGCCAGAGCCGTGACGACCGTGGTCACCACCCCGTGCAGCACCCGAGCCCAGGCCGGTACCGGCGCGTTCCCGCCCCGGTTCTGGAGCCTCAGCACCAGGGCGCAGGTGGCCGCGCTGAGCGCGCCGAGCGGGAGGGCCAGCCCACGGGGACCCATCGGGGCGCTGATCACGCTGACGCCATACTCCATGGGCAGGAACTGGGCGGCCACCACCATCACGATGGCGGCCCGGAGGGCCGCGGCGGCGCGGGCCGCGGCGGCCGGGCGCGCGGCCGGAGGCGGGCTCGGAGTCCGGACCGTCGCGCGTGCGGCCGCTCCGGTCGGTGGCGGAGGCGGGACGGTGGACGCCCGCGTCGGCTGCCGCGGACGGGACCGGGGCGTTGCCGGGGCCGTGGGCAGGGCCTGGGCGATGTGTTCTGGGGGCCACCCCGCGTGCTGGTCGACGGCGGTGGGCGGGTGGTCGTCGGACTCCTCCCGCTCGGAGGCGAGTTCGGCCAGAACAGCGGCCACCGTGGGCCGCTCGGCCGGCTCCTTGGCCAGACAGCGGCCGATGATCTCCAACCCCGGAGCGGGGATGCGGGTGAGATCCGGCTCCTCGTAGGCGATACGGAAGTTGAGCGACTGCGCCGAGCCGGTGCCGAACGGGCCGGTGCCGGTGGCCGCATAGGTCAGGACGGCGCCCAACGCGAAGACGTCGGTGGCCGCGGTGACGGGCGCACCGGTGAGCTGCTCGGGGGCCATGAACCCGGGCGTGCCGACGACGACGCCGGTGCGGGTGAGCGCGGTGGCCTCGACCGCGACGGAGACCCCGAAGTCGACCACCCGAGGGCCGTCCGGCGCGATCAGCACATTGGACGGCTTGAGGTCCCGGTGCACCAGCCCCACGGCGTGGATCGCCTCCAACGCCTCGGCCAGCCCCGCGCCCAGGGCACGCACCGACGCCACCGGCCACGGGCCGTGCGCCACCACCGCCTCGTCCAGGGCAGGCCCCGGAACATAGGCGGTGGCCAACCAGGGCGTGACCGCGTCGGGATCGGCATCGACCAGGGCGGCGGTGAACAGCCCGGCGACCTTCCGGGCCGCCCTGACCTCCCGCGCGAAACGCTCCCGGAAGCCGGGATCGTCGGCCAGCTCGGCCCGCACCACCTTCACCGCGACCAGCCGCCCACTCGGCGAACGCCCCAGGAAGACCCGGCCCATCCCGCCGGCCCCCAGCCGCCCGGTGATCCGGTACCGGCCCACCCGCCGGGGGTCAGCCGGCTCCAACTCCACAACCATCGCCCCGAGTTCCCCCCGTCCCTCACCCTCGCGAAACGTCATGGGCGATGACACCACATGCCGACCGCCCGAACCAGGGGCTCCCCCCGGGGACCTCCGGGCGTCGACGCCCCTCGGAACGGAGGCCCGGTGACTCGTCCACCCGCGGCGGGTACAGCGGTGGGTACAGACGGGTTCGAACCGCCGACATCCGCCTTGTAAGGGCGGCGCTCTACCACTGAGCTATGTACCCGGGGATTTCGCGGGCACAGCCTACACGGGAGCCGTTCGAAAGGGATCTCAGGCGGGCACTACCAGCCGCTTTCGGATCGTTGTGTGGATGGGAGAATGGCGGCGGACTCACCTGGCTTACACGACCACGGGGAGAAGGACACGTGACAACCGGCCGAGCGGCGAGCCGACTGGCGAGGGATCTCACCGTCTCCGTGGTGCTGGTGCCGGCCGCGTTGGCGGTGGTCGCGTGGGCCGCGCTGCCCGGCGCGTTCACCGGCGGCGGGACCCGGCGCTGGGGTCGGGGCCGGGCGGAGGAGTCGCGGGCCAGGGCGCAGCAGGCGAAGGACGCGGCGGCCACCGCGTTCTACGAGTTGGACACCGCGCAGCGCGATCTGCGGATCACGCTGGAGACGGTCACGGCGGCCGACGAGTCGCCGGAGGTGCGGCGGGCCGCCGCCGGGTTCGCCACCCTGGGCGAGCAGGTGGACCGGGTCAGCCACGACTACATCACCACCCTCGACGCGCACGACCTGGACGCGGAGCAGCTGGAGCCGGGCGACGCCAACCGCGCGCAGCGGGAGTTGGCCCGGGTGACCGACGCGCTGGTGCGGGTCAGGGGCGATCTGGAGCGGTTCGAGCAGGGTTTGACGCCGCTGGTCGCGCGGGCCCAGGAGCAGTTGGCGCAGGTGGCCCCTGCGGTTGAGCGCGCCAGGCGGGCCCTGCTGGCGGCGACGGAGGCGCTGGACGGGGCGCGCGGGTCAGGTCTTGGCGCCGACGAGTTGGCCGCGCGGCTGGCCCAACTCGGCCCGGAGCTGCGCGCGTTGAACGAGGGCGCCGGCCGGCACGGGGTGCGGCCGACGATCCAGCGGGCCGAGCGGGTGCGGCGGGAGGCCGAGGCGATCGCGGCGGACGCGGCCCGGCTGCCGGAGCGGGCGGCCGAGATCGACCGCCGGCTGACCTCGCTGCGCACCCGCGCGGAGGCGATCAGCAACCGCGCGGACTCCGTCGGCCCGGTCCTCAGCGAGCTGCGGCGCCGCTTCATGGCCAACTGCTGGCAGGACCTGCAACGGGTGCCCCAGCAGGCCGAGGAGGCGGTGCGGGAGGCCGGCGAGGCGCTGGCCGCCGCCCGCTCGGAGCGGCGGGCGCAGCGGTTCGAGGCGGCGACCGCCCAGCTGGCGCGGGCGCACGAGCTGCTGGGCAGCGCGGACGAGGCGGTGTCGGCGGCCGGGGAGCGGCTGCGGCGGCTGAACGAGATCGCCGGGGACCCGTCGGGCGAGATCGAGCGGACACGGTTCGTGGTGCGGGACGCGCAGCGGCTCGCGATGCGCGGGCGCACGGTGCCCGACCCCCGGCACGCCCGCCCGCTGGACGGGGCGGTCGCCCGGCTGGAGCGTGCGGTCTCCGAGCTGGAGGAGGGCGGGCGGAACCCGGACTACTGGCACTTCCTGACCGAGCTGGAGGCGGTGCGGGAGACGGCCGGCGCTGTGGTGGAGGCGATCCGGGCGGGGCGCTGAGCGCGCCGCGCGCCCCGGGCCGCTGACGTCGCGCCCCCCGGCGTGGTTGGGCGGCGCCACATCGGGTACGCGGAACGGGACATTTCGGGAGTCCGCCGGGTCGTTCGGCGGAGCTTCCGGGAGTAGCACGCGTCCCCGAGGAACCCGAGGAGGAGGTCGCCATGGCGGCATCGATGTCGTCCCTGATCGGGACGGACCCGCGCGGTGAGCCTCGACTGCCCAACGGCGGACCGCTGGGCCTGCTCAGCCGGGCCAGGCTGGAGCGGGACCGGCCGGCCGACCGCCGGCTGAACCGCTTCTACCGGATCGGCGCCGGGCTGATGGGCCTGGGCCTGGTGATCTTCGGCGTCCTGGGCATCACGCGGAAGCTCGGCGCGTTCTCCACCGGGGACAACACCGTGTGGGGCATGAACACCAACGGCGCGCTCAGCTGGCTGTCGGTCGTGGTGGGCCTGGCGCTGGGGGTGGCGATGCTGGTGGGCGGCAACCTGGCGTCCACGTTCTGCCTGGGCCTGGGCGTGCTGTTCCTGCTGAGCGGCTTCGTCAACCTCGCGTTGATCAAGACCGACGCCAACATCCTCAACTTCGAGATCTCCAACGTGGTCTTCAGCTACGCGGTGGGCCTGCTGCTGCTGTTCATCGGCGCCTATGGCCGGGTCGCCGGCCGGCTGCCGCACGACAACCCGTACTGGCGGGCGCGCAACCCGGAGGTCGCCAGCGGCGCGGAGCGCCGGTCGCGGATCGTCGAGCGGCGGCGCCGGGAGATCAGCGAGGAGTGGCGGCAGGCCGACCGGCGCCGGGAGCGGCGGTGGGCGCGGGACCGTCGGCGGCGTCGGGTGCTGCCGGGGCGGGCAGCTCGCCGAGCAGCGCGCGAAGAATCGACTCCCCGCAGCTGACGCCGCGTTCGTCGAGCCCGGTGACGTGCGGCGCCGTCCAGCCGCTGGTGGCCAGCTCGCCGTGGCCGGGCCGCCAGGCGGCGTCGGCGGCCAGCAGCAGGTCCCGGTCGAGCAGCGAGTCGCCGGCGGACAGCACGCGTTCGGCGCCGGCGCGGCGGGCGACCTCGGCGACGGCGGCGCTCTTGGTCAGCGGCTCCGGCACCACATAGAGCTTGCGGCCCTGGAGGGAGACGGTCCAGCCCCTGGGCGCGGCCCACTCGGCGAGGGCCTTGGGCCAGGCGTCGGGCAGCCGTTCGCGGTCCACCACCAGATAGGCGAAGAGGTCCTCGGCGACCCGGTCGCGCAGCAGCCAGTCCGGGTCGGCGGTGGCGCGGACGCGTTCCCTGACCGCGTCGAGCGGGGCGCACTCGGCGGCGAGCCGGCGGGTGACCGCGCGGTGCCAGTCGGGGTCGGTGACGCCGTCGACCAGCAGATGGCCGCCGTTGGCGCAGATCGCGTAGCGCGGCGGCGGGCCTGGCAGCCGCACCCGGAGGTACTGCTCGCGGGTGCGGGTGGTGGTGGGCACGAACACGGCCGCCGGGTGGGTGGCGAGCCGGGCCAGCAGGGCGGCGGCTGCCTCGGTGACGAAGGACTGCGGCCGGCCCCGGTAGGTCTCGACGGCGAGCAGCCGGGGCGCGTCGCGGTCGGCGCAGGTCAGCTCCAGGGCGTTCGCCGAGTAGATCAGCGTGCGGTCGAGGTCGCTGGCGACCAGGGTGCGGGCCGGGGTCATCGGCGTTCCTTCGGGGTGCTGGCGTGGCCGTCGGCGCCGGTGGCGCCCCTGGTGTAGCGGGGGTGGATCAACCCAACGCAGCTGTACGGGAGTTCGTCGGTCTCCTCGACGGGGACGCCGCGCTGCTCGGCGAGCAGCCTGATGTGGTCGAGGTCGGCGCCGGCGCCGCGCCGGGCCAGGATGCGCCAGGGCACCCGGCGCAGCAGGACCCGGGTGGTCTCGCCGACGCCCGGCTTGACCAGGTTGATGTCGTGGATGCCGTACTCCTCGCTGATCCGTTCCACGGCCCGCCAGCCGGCCCAGGTCGGGGTGCGGTCGGCGGCCAGCAGGGCCGCCGCGTCGTCGGCGACGGCGGCGCCGACCTCGGCGAACCGGGCGGTGACCGCGTCCAGGAACGCCCCGGAGACGTCGGCCCCGGCCAGTTCGCGGTAGTGCTTGGCGCCGTGGAAGTCGTCGGGGCCGACGAGGTCGGCGCGCAGCACGGTGCGGGAGACCAGCCCGGAGACGGTCGAGTTGAGGCAGGCGGAGGGGATCAGGAAGTCGTCCCTGGTGCCGTAGGTGGTGACGCAGCCGCCGGGGTCGGCCAGCACGGCCAGGCCCGGGTCGAAGCCGGGGAACGGGGCCAGCGCCGCCGTCAACTCCCGGGTGATCGCGCCCTTTCCGGTCCAGCCGTCGACGAAGACCACGTCGGCCGGGTCGTGGTGGGCGGCCAGCCAGCGCAGCGCGGTGGTGTCGATGCCCCGGCCGCGCACGATGGAGACGGCGTAGTGCGGCAGGTCAAGGCCGTGGGCGTGCCGGGCCCAGCGGCGCATCAGCACGCCGACGGGGGTGCCGGCCCTGGCCAGCGAGACCAGCACGGGCGGCCGGGCGCGTTCGGCGATGACCGTCTCCGTGACGGTGCCGACGGCGCGGGCGACGCGGGCGGCCGAGGTCTCCAGCGCGCTGTGGAAGAGCCGCTGGTACTCCTCGCTCGGCTGGTACTCGACCGGTAGCGACTCCGCGTAGTGGGCGCCGCCGGACTGGATGGCCTCCTCGCGCTCCTCGCGCGGCGCCTCCAGGCGCACCTCGGAGAGGTCCTGGAGCAGCCAGCCCACCTCGTCGGCGCGGTAGGAGGAGAACGCGGGGCCGCGCAGCGGCGGCGGCAGCGGCCTGGGCGCGGGCAGCGCGGCCAGCAGCACCCGGCCCGCGTGCGGCGCGAGGGTGGCCAACAGCCCGTCGGGGGCGTGGAGTTCGGGGGTGTCGCCGGCGGCGTCGGTGATCACGAGGGCCGCGTCCCAGCGTTCGCCGGCCACGTTGTAGGCGTAGCGAGGGCCGGGGTCGGCGGGGGCGTCGTGGGCGGGGAACGTCAGCCGGCTGCGGATGGCGTAGCCGGGGTCGTCCACCGGGAGGACCGGGGAGCGGGTGGTGGAGGAGAACGCCACCTCGGCGCGGTCGCCGAGCGCGGCCTGGAGCGCGCCGGCCAGCCGCAGCGGCGCGTACATCAGCTCCTCGGTGCCCAGCACCAGCACCCGCCGGGCGCCTTCCGGCACCCGCGCGGCCAGCTCCGCGCCGAGCGCGGGCAGCGCGGCGGTCAGCCGGGCGCGGTGGGCGCGGGTGAAGCCGTGCCGGCCCCCGTCGGGCACGTCGGCCGGCCAGTCGAGGGCGATCCTGGCGGGCGCGGTGCGCTGGCGGGGCACGGGCGGGGTCTCGGGGGGCGCCGGCTCGGCGCCGGGCGTCTCCCGGGCGGCGACCAGCGCGGCGCCCCGGGCCAGCACGTCCTCGGGCAGCGCGATCCGGCCCCGGGCCAGCGCCACCACCCGCACGGTCGCGCCCAGTTCGGCCGCGAACTTGGCCAGCTCGGACCGGTCCCGCTCGGTTCTGGTGTCCACCAGGGCGGCCACCACATAGCGGTCCCGGGGCCAGCGCCGGTGCAGCGTCGCGATGGTGTTGCGGACCGTGCGGCCGGTGGACAGCTCGTCGTCCACCAGCACCAGCGGCCCGTCGCCCGCCAGCAGGCCGGGGTCGGAGGGCAGCAGCAGATGCGAGGTGTGGTGCGAGTGCTCCTCCTCGAAGCCGCCGACCGGCGTGACCCCGGGCACCGCGCGCCGCGTCGAGTGCAAAAAGCCGACGGCGTCCAGGCCGTCGGCGACGCTGTGCCCGAGCCCGGTCGCGGTCTCCGCGTAGCCCAGGACCACGGCGCGCGCCGCCTCGGGGCCCAGCTCGGCGGCGACCCGCCGGCCCAGGTCGAGCCCGGTGCCGTGCACCAGCTCGGGCCGTTGCGGCACGTGCTTGCCCAGCACCAGGGAGACCAGCAGATGCGCCCGGCGCGGGTTGCGCCGCAGGGCCAGGCCCAGCAACTCCCGCGTCCCCGCGCCCTCCAGGCGCACGCCCAGCGCGCGGGTGACCCAGTCACCCGACCATATGGGGGCCGTCACGCGTTCCCCGCAGCCAGCAGATCCACGAAGTCCACTCCGTCCCTGGCGACGCCGAACACCTCAGCGCGCAGCATGGTCCTCTCGGCCCAGGCGCGGTGCGGCTTCACCTCGTTCATCTTGTTGGTGTACGCGGACCGCAGCACGCCGCCGCCGCTCGCCTCCGGCCGGAGGATGTCGGCGGCGTCGCTGAACTCCTCGTGGCTGACGACCGACAGCGCGTGCACCGGCGCCACGTGCGAGGGGTGGATGCAGGTCTTGCCCATCAGCCCGTTGGCGCGGTCCAGTTCGATCTCGCGCAGCAGCCCGTCCATGTCGTGCTCGATCAGCCGGGCACGCAGCGCCTCCGCCCGGCCGCTGAACGGGGTGTTGCGCAGCTGCGGCTTGAACAGCCGCTCCTGGGTGCGGAAGTACTCCCAGACCGGGCCGGTCACCACGCACCCCGAGCCGTCCGCGCGGCCCAGCACGTTGACCACGTCGGCGATCACCGAGGCGACCAGGCCCACGTCGTAGGCCGTCATCTCGGGGGTGCGGCGCAGCCCGTAGGCGGAGCAGAAGTCCGTCACCCCGAGCCGCACGGCGGGGACGCGCTCCCGGTGCTTCTCGACCAGCGCCGCCACCGCGCGCAGCCCCTCGTAGCGGCTCTCCAGGTGCAGCAGCTCGGGCGACTCCAGCACCGGCATCACCAGCAGCCGCCGCCCGCACAGGATCTCGGCGGCGACGGCGGCGTCCAGGAACGCGGCGCCCGAAGCCGGGGTGAACTTCGGCAGCACGAAGCCGGTCAACAGGGCCACATACGGGCCGAGTCGGCGCGTCAGGTCCAACACCTGCTCCGGCTCCCGCACCCGCACGAAGAGCAGCGGCAGCGCCGCCGGGTCAGTGCCGTCGGCCAGCAGCCGGAACTGCCGCACCAGGTTCTCCTCGGCGTCGCCCACCTCGGCGTCGCTGATGGAGTCCTCCAGGCACAGCACCATGGACACCACCCCGGCCCTGGTCTGCTTGCGCACGTCCTCGGCGAGCCGGGGGCGGGTGGCCGGAGCGTAGAGCGTCGCACCCAGCGCGTAACCCACCGTCCGCACCGGCGAGTCGGGGCCGAACTCGGCCGGCTCCCGATGGAACAACGCGCGACGCCGCGCGGCCGACAGGTGCCCGAAGTGCCGCATGATGCCCCCGATCTCCCCCACTCTCCGGCCGTCTGGCTGACGTCACCGGTTTCGGGCCATCGTAAGCTCGCCATTGTTTCGGGGGCATGGCCGCAGGCAGGATTCGGTGTATGACCCCTGTGGTGGAACCCGGTGCTCCGTTGCGTCTCGACGCCGGCGGGGTCCGGGTCGTGCTGCGGTGGAGCTGGCAGCACAGCGGCGCGGGGGCGCCCGATCTGGACCTGTCCGCGCTGCTCCTCGGCCCCGACGGCCGGGTCGGGCAGGAGGGCGACTTCGTCTTCTACAACCAGCCGGCCCACCCCTCGGGTCTGGTCAGGCGGCTGCCCAAGCAGCGCGCCGCCGACGGCGTGCGGGACGTGGTGCACGCCGAACTCACCGAACTCGCCCCGGGGATCGAGCGGCTGGCGCTGGCCGCCTCGGCTGACGGCGGCTTCCGCGCCGAGCTGAGCCGGCCCGAGCTGACCGTGCACGACGCCGCCAGCGGGGAGCCGCTGGCCGGCCTGCCGCTGCGGCCCGGGCCCCGGGAGACGGCGGTGCTCTGCGGGGAGCTGGCCCGCGCCGGCGACGGCGGCTGGGAGCTGCGGGCCATCGGCCGGGGCTTCACGGGCGGACTGGTCGCGCTGGCCGCCGAGTTCGGCATCGGCGCGGCCCGCAGGCCGCCGCCCACCCCGCACGGCTACGCCGGCGCCGACCCCACGTTCACGCTGCCGCCGCAGGGCCCGCAGTTCCTCCCGAACGCCGGAAGCGGCGCCGGCACCTGACCGCCGGCGTGGGAACGCCCCGACGGCCGGCCGCGCCGGGCTACTTGCGGGCCCGCCCCCAGGACAGGCCCCAGCCGTAGAGCCGGTCGATCTCCGACTGGAAGCCGTACACGTACCTGACCTCCCGCCGGGCCACCAGCTGCCCCTTCTCCTCCTCGATCAGCGCGACCGCGCAGGACCGCGCCTGCGGCGGCGGGTCGGTGCAGCCGATCTCCACGTTCTTCCCGTCCGGGGTGGCGAGGGTCACCACCACGTCGGCCCGGTCGAAGGTCGGCGCCCCGTCATAGATGTAGACGAAGATCAACAGCCGCTTGAACTGGTCCTTGTTGTCCAGGTTGATGTACAGGTGCTCGCCCGAGCCGGTGCCGAACCGGTCGTCGCCGCTCAGCTTGATGAACGGCGCCTCGCTGAAGTCGCCGTGCAGCCCGCCGAGCGTCTGCACCACGCCCCTGCTGCCGTCCGCCAGCTCGTACATGCAGGCCAGGTCGAAGTCCATGTTGGCCACGCCCTGCGAGTGCGCCTGGATCTCGGCCGGCCGGAACACGGCCAGCGGATGGCGCCAGTTGGCCATCCGCCGCCGCTGGGAGCGGCCGAAGTCGCTGTTGCTGCGGATGCGCCAGGTCAGGTCGACCCGCAGGGTCCCGCTGTCCGTCCCGTCGCCGGTGAGCACGGCGGTCGGGTTGCGTCGGGTCAGCTCCGACGCGTAGCTCATGGCCCCGCCGACCGAGTCGAACTTCTGGTTGGCCGCGCCGCCGCGCCAGTATGTCCACAGGGACACCATGCGGCTCCACCCCTCGCCTCTCCCCCTCCCGGCCGGGAGGTCCCACGCGCACTCCGCGCACCTTCGGTAACGGGACGGTCTCGGGCCGTCCCGTTACAGGCTTCCGCGTTGGCCGGGCGCTCACACCTCGTCGGAGATCTGCCGGTGTCCCCTGCCCTCGGCATCGTCCCGCCGGTTGGCGCGCACCGAGGAGTAGAACGCCCAGCCGATCAGCCCGACGCCGACCAGGCCCGTGACGACCTCGGGCAGGTGCCAACGGATGCTGATCAGCAGCATCACGGCCAGCGCGCCGATCGCGTAGTGCGCCCCGTGCTCCAGGTAGCGGTAGTCGTCGAGGGTGCCCTGGCGGACCAGGTAGATGGTGAGCGAACGGACGTACATCGCGCCGATGCCCAGGCCGAGCGCCATCCAGAAGATGTGGTTGGTGATGGCGAAGGCGCCGATCACGCCGTCGAAGGAGAACGACGCGTCCAGGACCTCCAGGTAGAGGAAGAGGAAGAACGCGGCCTTGCCGCCGACCCCCACCGCCGTCGGCTTCTTCCCCGCGCGGCGGGCGGCCTCCTCGGCCTCGTGCATCTTCTCCTGGTCGTCCTCAAGGCGGTGCTCGAAGTACCCGGAGAGCCCGCCGACCAGCAGATACGTCAACAGGCCCGCGAGGCCGGAGAGCAACACCGTCTCGGTCTTGTCCGCGTGCAGCCCGCCGTGCTGGTACGCCTGGCTGGCGACGGTGGTCGCGGTCAGCAGCAGCGCGGCCAGCGCGACGCCGACCGAGAAGCCGTCGATCCGGCCCAGCTTGGAGAGCGGCTTCTCCAGCCAGCGCGCCCACATGACCTCGCGCTCCTCGAACACGAAGTTGAGGGCGATCATCAGCAGGAACATCCCGCCGAAGGCGGCGATCGACGGGTGCGCGTCGGTCACCATCTCCGAGTACTGGTCGGGGTCGTCGAGCGCCAGCTCCACGGCCTCGATCGGGCCGACCCCCGCCGTGACGGCGACGATCAGCACCGGGAAGACCAGCCGCATCCCGAAGACGGCGATCAGGATGCCGATGGTGAGGAAGATCTTCTGCCAGAACTCGTTCATCCGCTTGAGCACGCCGGCGTTGACCACCGCGTTGTCGAACGAGAGCGAGATCTCCAGCACGGAGAGGATCGCCACCACGGCGAACCCCTCCCAACCCCAGAAGTACAGGGCGGCGGCGAGTCCGGCGATGGTCACGCCGAAGGACCAGCCAAAGGTCTTGAGAATCACGAGTAGTCCAGTCTTCCGCGCGAGACCGCGGTGGTTATGCGGGTGGACAGGCAGGTGGACGCGTCGGGAGGCGGCCCCGGGGCCCGGGGCCCTCCCACCCGGCCCGTGGTGGCCGGACCGCGAACCCGGCGCCCAGGCGCCGCGCCCCGTGTCCCACTCGCCACCGTCGAACCCGGGTCAGAGTGCCTTGAGGGCGGTGACGTAGTCGTCGAGGTCCCGCGCGTTGGGCAGGTCGTTGACGACGGTCCAACGGACCGTGCCCGAGGTGTCGATCACGAACGTGCCGCGCACCGCGCACCCCTTGTCCTCCGCGAAGACCCCGTAGGCGCGGGAGACCTCGCCGTGCGGCCAGAAGTCGGAGAGCAGCGGGTAGTCGAGGCCCTCCTGCTCGGAGAAGACGCGCAGCGCCGGGGCCGGATCGTTGGAGACGGCGAGCAGCTGCACCTCGTCGTTGACGAAGTCGGGCAGCCGGTCACGCAGCTCGCACAGCTCGCCGGTGCAGACACCGGTGAACGCGAAGGGATAGAACAGCAGCACCACGTTCTTCCGACCACGGAAGTCGGCCAGCGAGACCGACTGGCCGTGCTGGTCTCTGAGCGTGAACTCGGGTGCCTGGGTGCCGGGCTCGATCGCCATGCTCGCGTAATCCGTTTCCCTGGGGAAGGCAAAGTGACGAGCCCCAGCCTACGTCGGGCCCCGAAAACCCGGACGCGCCCCCGGAAGGTGGGGCCAGGAGGGCCCCTGGCGCCGCTCCCGGGGACGCTGTGTGGTGAAAGAAACCACGGACCGTTACTTCTTGCCGGCCGTCTTGGGGGTCACCAGCCGGCTCCCCGACCAGTCCTTGCCGGCGTTGACGGTGCTGGTCTGCGCCAGCCCTGCCGTCTGCGCGGCCTCGCCGATCTCGCTGGGCTCGACATAGCCAGCGCGCCCGGTCTTGGGCGTCAGCAGCCAGACCGGCGCCCCCGGGTCGATCAGCGTGGTGGCGTCCACCAGCGCGTCGGTCAGGTCGCCGTCATCGTCGCGGAACCACAGCACCACCGCGTCGGCCACGTCGTCATAGCTCTCGTCCACGAGGTCCTCGCCGGTGATGGCCTCGATCCCCGCGCGCAGCTCCTGCTCGGCGTCGTCGTCGTAGCCGAGTTCCTGGACCACCTGCCCGGGCTGAAAACCCAGCCTGGCGGCCGGGTTGGTCCGCTCATCCGCGTGGTCCGCGGTCGCGCTCACGGATAGCTCCTGTCCTGTCTCGGGTAAGTATCGAATGGGGGCCACGCGTGCGCGCGGCTTGGGGCGTAGTCCACACGGGCCGGGCGGATCGCGCAAGTACCCGCCCCCCGAGCCCGCCCAAACGTTGACGTCTTGGCCCATGACGTGGGGTGATCCGCGCCATGGCGCGGGGAACGGGTGTTCGCGGGTGGCGGGCGGGCCGGGCGTAGGCTTGACGGTCGGCCCTCAGATCGAGGATCGCCGCCGATACGCCGGTCGGGAGAGCCGCCCTGGCCCCGTGAGATGAGGATTACCACCCGGTAGAGATGACGTTTCGCCGCCGGCGGTACACGATGGAGGCGGCGCGACACAGCAGAGCAGACAACTCACAGTGAAGGAACAGCGTGGCTTCCGGATCAGATCGCAACCCGATCATCATTGGCGGCCTTCCCAGCCAGGTCCCGGACTTCGACCCTGAGGAGACTCAGGAGTGGCTTGACTCGCTCGACGCCGCGGTCGACGAACGAGGCCGGGAACGGGCCCGCTATCTCATGCTCCGGCTGATCGAGCGCGCCCGTGAGAAGCGGGTGGCCGTGCCAGAGATGCGCAGCACGGACTACGTCAACACCATCGCGACCAAGGACGAGCCCTACTTCCCCGGCGACGAGGAGGTGGAGCGCAAGATCCTCAACGCGACCCGGTGGAACGCGGCCGTGATGGTCTCGCGCGCCCAGCGGCCCGGCATCGGCGTGGGCGGGCACATCGCCACCTTCGGCTCGTCGGCCTCTCTCTACGACGTGGGCTTCAACCACTTCTTCCGGGGCAAGGACGGCGGCGACGGCGGCGACCAGGTGTACTTCCAGGGGCACGCCTCGCCCGGGATCTACGCCAGGGCCTTCCTCCTGGACCGGCTCACCGAGCAGCACCTGGACGCGTTCCGGCAGGAGAAGTCCAAGTTCCCGTACGGGCTCTCCAGCTATCCGCACCCCCGGATGATGCCGGACTTCTGGGAGTTCCCCACGGTCTCCATGGGGCTCGGCCCGATCAGCGCCATCTACCAGGCGCGGATGAACCGCTACATGCACGCGCGGGGCATCGCCGACACCTCCAACTCGCACGTCTACGCCTTCCTCGGCGACGGCGAGATGGACGAGCCGGAGTCGTTGGGGCAGCTGGCCCTGGCCGCCCGGGAGGGCCTGGACAACCTGACGTTCATCGTCAACTGCAACCTCCAGCGGCTCGACGGCCCGGTGCGCGGCAACGGCAAGATCATGCAGGAGCTGGAGTCCCAGTTCAGGGGCGCCGGCTGGAACGTGATCAAGCTGGTGTGGGACCGCAGTTGGGACCCGCTGCTGGCGCAGGACCGGGACGGGGTGCTGGTCAACAAGCTCAACACCACCCCGGACGGCCAGTTCCAGACCTACGCCACCGAGACCGGCGCCTACATCCGCGAGCACTTCTTCGGCGGTGACCAGCGGCTGCGCGACATGGTCGCGAACATGACCGACGACCAGATCCTGCACCTGGGGCGGGGCGGTCACGACCA
The DNA here is from genome assembly GCF_003696235.1 of Streptomyces triticirhizae. Lineage (GTDB taxonomy): Bacteria > Actinomycetota > Actinomycetes > Streptomycetales > Streptomycetaceae > Streptomyces > Streptomyces triticirhizae. The sequence continues at coordinate 43,574 of NZ_RFFJ01000010.1, read as the reverse complement.
CCGCAAGATCTACGCGGCGTACCGGGCGGCCAAGGAGCACAAGGGCCAGCCCACGGTGATCCTGGCGCAGACGATCAAGGGCTGGATGCTGGGGCCGAACTTCGAGGGCCGCAACGCCACTCACCAGATGAAGAAGCTGACGGTCGACGACCTGAAGCGCTTCCGCGACCGGCTGCACCTGCCGATCCCCGACCGCGAGCTGGAGTCCGGCCTGCCGCCGTACTACCACCCGGGCCGGGAATCGGACGAGATCCAGTACATGCACGACCGGCGGCGCGAGCTGGGCGGCTACGTACCGACCCGGGTGGTGCGCGCCAAGCCGCTGACGCTGCCGGGCGACAAGGCGTACGCGGCCGTCCGCAAGGGCTCGGGGCAGCAGCAGGTGGCCACCACCATGGCCTTCGTGCGGCTGCTGAAGGACCTGATGCGGGACAAGGAGATCGGCAGGCGCTTCGTGCCGATCGCGCCGGACGAGTACCGCACCTTCGGCATGGACTCGCTCTTCCCCTCGGCCAAGATCTACAACCCGCTGGGGCAGACCTACGAGTCGGTCGACCGCGAACTCCTGCTCTCCTACAAGGAGTCGCCGACCGGGCAGATGCTGCACGACGGGATCACCGAGGCCGGCTGTACGGCCTCCCTGATCGCCGCGGGATCGGCCTACGCCACGCACGGCGAGCCGCTGATCCCGGTCTATGTCTTCTACTCGATGTTCGGGTTCCAGCGGACCGGTGACCAGTTCTGGCAGATGGGCGACCAGCTCGCGCGGGGCTTCGTTCTGGGCGCGACCGCCGGGCGCACGACCCTGACCGGTGAGGGCACCCAGCACGCCGACGGGCACAGTCACCTGCTGGCCTCGACCAACCCGGCGTGTGTCGCCTACGACCCGGCCTACGGGTATGAGATCGCGCACATCGTGCGGGACGGTCTGCGGAGGATGTACGGCGAGAACGCCGAGGACGTCTTCTACTACCTGACCGTCTACAACGAGCCGATCACCCAGCCCGCCGAGCCGGACGACGTGGACGTGGACGGCATCCTCAGGGGCCTCCACCGGATCGCCGTCGGCACCTCGGGCAACGTCCCGGCGCAGATCCTCGCCTCGGGCGTGGCCGTGCCGTGGGCGCTTGAGGCGCAGTCCATCCTCGCCGAGGAGTGGGGCGTGAAGGCCGATGTGTGGTCGGCCACCTCCTGGAACGAGCTGCGGCGCGACGCGGTGGAGGCCGAGGAGCACAACCTGCTGCACCCGGAGGAGGAGCAGCGGGTGCCGTATGTCACCCGCAAACTCCAGGGCGCCGAGGGTCCGTTCCTGGCCGTCTCCGACTGGATGCGTTCCGTTCCGGACCAGATCGCGCGGTGGGTGCCGGGCACCTACCAGTCGCTGGGCGGCGACGGCTTCGGCTTCGCCGACACCAGGGGCGCGGCCCGGCGGTTCTTCCACATCGACGCGCAGTCGATCGTGCTCGGGGTCCTCACCGAGCTGGCCAAGGAGGGCAAGATCGACCGCTCGGTGCTGAAGCAGGCCATCGACCGGTACCAGCTGCTGGACGTGGCGGCGGCCGACCCGGGCGCCGCCGGCGGCGACGCCTGACCGACACGGAGTGAACGGGCGGGCCCCAGGCGGAGAAGTTCTCCGCCCGGGGCCCGCTCCGTTCTCTCGGCGGGGCCCCTCAGCCGGGCGGGCGCTGCCTGGCGCGGGGCGCCGGGGGTGGGGGCGGGGGGATCATGCCGGCGGCGAACGCCTTGTTGACCGCGTCGATGCGGGAGACGGCGTCCAACTTGGCGAAGATGTTCCGCAGATGGCGTTTGACGGTGCCCTCGGTGATGGAGAGCCGGGCGGCGATCTGCCGGTTGCTCATCGCGCCGGCCACCAGCGACAGCACCTCCAGCTCGCGGTCGGACATCAGCCGGGCCGCCGAGCGCCGCCGTTCCCCGCGTTCCCCGCGTTCCCCGCCCGGGAGCGGCGACGTCTCCGGCCGGGACAGCACGATCCGCCGGTCGCCGGCGGCCACCCCGAGGATGGCGTCCACCAGTTCGTCGGAGCGCGCCGACTTGTGCACATAGCCCCGCGCGCCCCGGGCCATCAGCTGCCGCACCATGGGGAGTTCGCCGTACATGCTGACGACGACCACCCGGGTGCCGGGCGATTCGACGAGGACCCGGCGCAGCGTGCGGGCCGGGTCGTGGCCCGGCATCCCGATGTCGAGCAGCAGCACCTCGGGGCGCTCCCTGGCGGCCAGCGCGACCGCGTCCTCCGCGTTCCCCGCCTCGCCGACCAGCGTGAAGCGGCCCGTGGACAGGAGCATGTCGCGGACCGTCTCGCGCGGCAGGGCATGGTCGTCGACCAGGGCGACGCGCACGCGCCGCCCCGGGCCGGGGCGCACCTCACTCCCCCCGCAGCGGAACGCCCAGTCGTACGCGGGTCCCCACCCCGACCTCGCTGAACACCCGGCAGGTGCCGCCGAGGAGCGCGGCCCGGTCGCTCATCGAGCGCAGCCCGTAGCCGCCGGCGCCGGGGGGCGTGAGGTCGAAGCCGCACCCGTCGTCGGCGACCTCGGCGACCACCTCGGTGTCGGCGACCGTCACCGTGACGGTCACCCGCTCCGCCTCGGCGTGCGCCAGGGCGTTGCGCAGCGCCTCGCAGAGGATCAGATAGATCTCCTTGCGGGAGGTGTCGGGGACCCGCCAGTCGTCCCCGGATAAGCGGAGGTCGACGGCGGTGGTCCCGCACCCGGCGTGGTCGCGGAACATCCTCAGGGCCTCGAAGATGCCCAACGCGGGGTCCTGCCGGCGCAGTTGGCAGATGACCTCCTGCGCCTGGGAGAGCGTGTCGAGCAGGACCTGGCGGGCCCTGCGCAGCCGCGAGGCCAGCTCCGCCGGCTCCCCGCCCCGCCCCAGCGCGCCGTCCACCAGCCGCAGCGCCAGCGTGAGGCCGTTCCCGATGCCGTCGTGCACGTCCCTGGCCAGGCTGCGCCGCTCCAGGAGCCGAATCTCGTCGATGGTGTCCAGCGAGGCGGCGTCGTAGAACCCGGCGAGGAACCGGGTGCGGCGGGCGGCTCCGCGCACCAGCGTCCGCGTCGCGACCTCGCGGAGGTCGGCCGGGCAGGCGGTGTCCAGCAGGACCCGCTGCACCTCGACGGAGGCCACCTCGACGAAGACGTGGGACGCCTCCAGGTAGTCCCCGGGCTGGAGTTGGTGGGTCACGAACTTGTCCGCCATCAGGTCGACCCGGGGCAGGTTGGTGACGTCCAGGTGCACCTCGCCCGTGCGCAGCGCCCGCACGCAGTCGTCGAGCACGTACTCGGCCTGGGTGAGGCATCCGTTCAACAGCCCGGTGTCCCGGGCCAGCGGCGAGGCGGTCCGCTCCAACTCCGCCGCGTAGTTCCCCACGATCAGAGGCCGACGTTCTGACAGTAAATCGGCCGTGTCAAGCGTTGATGATCTTAGGCGCACAGCACTCCCCCATGACGTCTGTGTTCATTGATCGATCATTGACGCCCACCGTTGGCGTCCGTCTCGCCAGCTATGCCCGGTGCCCACGGCGTGTTGTCTTTCCCCCATTAGTTACACCGGCATACTACACCCGCACACCTGCGGGGACCGGATGTCAACACTCTCGCAACCACCTTGTTGACGAGAGGAGTTGACCTTCCACGGGGATCTCGGGGAGGTTCCCTCGGGGAACTGGAATTTCCCGTCCCCGTTCGTTCCGACGTCCCGTTCGGTTGCGTTCTCGGGCATGAGATGTTTCGTTCGACACATGGAACGCATCCCCTGAACGATATTGCTTGGCGCCGCCGCTCTCCTGCTGCTACCCATGAACCTGACCACGGGGGAACACCGCCGTAAAGAGGCACGCCCGCCTGGATTCCACCGTCAAAGGCGTGACCAGTTCGGAGTGTTGAGAATGATCAGGTTCGGTCTGCTCGGACCGCTCGAAATCCAAACCGACCAGGGGGCTTTCACCCCACGGGGTGTCAAAGTGCGCACGGTGCTCGCGCTGCTGGCCGCGCGGCGCGGCCAGGTGGTCAGCCTGGGCACGTTCGCGGAGGAGCTGTGGGGCAGCCGGCTGCCGCGCCGGCCGGAGACCACCGTTCGCACCCACATCTACCACCTGCGGACCATGTTGGAGCGCGACTGCCCGGTGCCGGTGGGCCAGGGGACGCTGGCGACGGGCTCGTCCGGCTATCTGCTGCGGGCCACCGAGGAGCAGGTGGACGCCGAGGTCTTCGCCGCCACCGCCGAGCGCGGCAGGACAGCCCTGGTGGCCGGCGACACCCGGCGCGCCGCCGTGCTGTTGCGCCAGGCGCTGGCGCTGTGGCGCGGCCCGGCCCTGTCCGACGTCGCGGCGGGGCCGGCGCTCTCCGGCCACCTGCGCTACCTCACCGACCTGCGGCTGCGCACGCTGGAGCTGCGTATCGACGCGGACATGGCGCTCGGCGAACACCGCGAGCTGGTCCCGGAGTTGCGTGGGCTGCTGGCCGCCCATCCGCTGCACGAGTACTTCCACCGCCGACTGATCGAGACGCTGTGGGCGTCCGGTCGCCGGAGCGAGGCGCTGGCCGCCTACCGCTCGCTGCGGGCGCTGCTGGCCGAGGAGTTGGGCATCGATCCGTCGCCCGAGGTGCAGCGGCTGCACGCGGAACTGCTGGCGCTGCGGCCGGTCGCCTGACCGCGCGGGGGCGTCAACGGGGGCCGGCGCGCGGGGTGTTGCCCGCCGCCCGCCCCCACTTCACGATCCGTTCCTTCGAGGAGAACGCGAGGACCATGCCCGAGACGATGACCGCCGCCGTGGCGACCAGCCCCGGCGAGATACGCCTGACGGAGGTGGACCGACCCGCGCCCTGGCTGGGCGAGGTGCTGGTTCAGGTGCGGGCCGCCGGGATCAACCCGGCGGACTGCCGGGCCGCCGCCGGCCGGGGGCTGCCCGTCGAGCATCCCTTCCCGCTGGGCTGGGAGATGGCGGGCGTGGTGCGCGCGGTCGGCCCCATGGTGACCAGGTTCGCGCCGGGCGACGAGGTGCTCGGGCTGCTGCGCTTCCCACGCCCCGGCGGCTGTCACGCCGAGTTCGTCACCGCCCCCACGCGTCAACTGGCCCTGCGGCCGGCCGCGTTGAGCCCCGAGGCCGCCGCCGCGCTGCCGCTGGCCGGCCTCACCGCCTGGCAGGCGCTGACCGAGGTCGCGCGGGTGGAGGCGGGGCAACGGGTGCTGGTGACGGCCGCCGGCGGCGGCGTCGGGCATCTGGCGGTGCGGCTCGCGCGGCGGCTGGGGGCCACCGTGATCGCCACCGCCAGCGAGGGCAAGCACGCGCTGGTGCGCGGCTGGGGCGCGGACGAGGTGATCGACCACACCAGGAAGGACCCGGCGACCGAGGTCGCGGACGTGGACGTCGTCCTCGACCTGCTGGGCGGTCGGGAGACCGAACGGCTGCTGGGCACCCCGCGCCCCGGCGGCGTGCTGGTGAGGGTGGCGGGCGGCGACCCGGCGCCGTTCGCCGGCGCGGACGGCAGGCGGGGCGTTCCGATGCTGGTCGAGCCGGACCACGCGGCGCTGGCCGAGCTGGCGTCGCTCGCCGCCGGGGGCGAGGTGGAGGTCCTGGTGGAACGGACCTGGCCGCTGGCCGAGCTGCCGGCCGCCTATGCGGCGGTCGAGGCCGGGCACGCCGTGGGCAAGACCGTGCTGACCGTGGACGCCTGCGAACTCCCGGCCGGCTGACGGGACTTCGGGCGGGACGCGGGCGGCTCGGGGGCGTCAGCTCCGCAGCCCGTGGACCATCCCGTCCAGGGACCGTTCGACGACGGCCCGCCGGCGTGGCTCGGGGAGCACGCTGAGCGGGCCGTCGAGCAGCAGCGTGGCCAGGCCGTGGACGGTGGACCAGACGGCGGCCTCGGCGTCCTCGCGCAGCCCGGGCGAGACCCGCCCGGCCTCGGCCAGTTCGTCGAGCACCTCGCGCAGCAGCTGGTAGGTGCCGTAGGCGCGCGGGTCGGGCGGGTTCTCGTCGTCGGTGTGGCAGAAGCAGGAGCGGAAGAGCCCCGGCTGTCCCAACGCGAAGGAGACATACGCCTCGGCGATCGCGCGCAGCCGGCGCTCGGCCTCGTCGCCGCGCTCGGGCAGCGGGGGCGAGGCGGCCAGCGCGGTGGCGACGGAGGCGTCCAACAGCCGCTGGGAGCGCTCCTTGACCGCGCGCAACAGGTCGGCGTGGCCGGCGAAGTGGCGGTAGGCGGCGGTGGCCGAGACCCCCACGCGGCGTGCCGCGGCCCTCAGGACCACGGCCCCCGGGCCGCCCTCGCTGGCCAGGGCGACGGCCGCCTCGGTCAGCGCGTTGGGCAGGTCGCCGTGGTGGTAACCGCCCCTGGCCGGGGGCCCGTCGTGTACCGCCGTGTCCGCCATCGGCTCACCCCTGCCTGGTCAACGCGGCCCTGCGGATCGAACTCCGCCCAGTCTAGGCGCTGGTCCCCGCGCCGCCGAGGGGCCGCCGGCACCCACCCGGCGACGCGGAGTCGCGCGGAGTGGCGCGGCCGGGGGAGGCGGCCGTGCCCGTTCAGAACCGGATCGCGTACTTCAGCCGCCTGCGGCGCGGGACCGGGTTGGCCGCCTCCTGCTCGCTGGCCCGCCTGGCCAGCGACTCCCGCTGTTCGCGCACGCTGTCCACGGCCAGCTTGACCGCCTCGTCCAGCGGCATGACCAGCGGCAGGTCGAAGATCTCCGCGATCCTGCCGACGCGTTCCTCGACGGTGCCGCGCACCACGTGGTGCGGGATGCCGATGTCGGCGACCGTCTCCAACAGCAGCCGGTCGCCGAGCTTCCGGAACTCCTCGGAGACCGGCCGGTGGCCGTCCTGGGTGATGTGTGTCTCCACCGGGAGGTGGACGAAGGCGTCGTAGTGGTTGCGCGCGCGGTTCCTGACCACGGTGCCCCAGGCGTCCATGGTCTGGCGGATCATGGGCTTGAACGGGATGCCGGCGATCTCCCTGGCGATCCGACTGGCCCGGTTGGCCTGGGGGTTGATGCCCACCCGCATCCTGACGTGACCGTAGACCCACTCGTGGATCACCGAGCCGTCGGCGACGAACGAGCCGTGGCTCTCCATCGCCGCCGCCTCGTGGTGGATGCGCTCCTCCATGCGCCGGAAGCCGATCACCATCAGCTCGGAGGCCGAAAGCTGGTCCAGGCGCCGCCCGGGCAGCAGCTCGTGCAGGATGTCCCGCGCGGTCAGCGCGTGGGTGCGGGGGATGCCGGTGGCGATCGAGATCGCCTCGGTGGTCGTGGTCTTCCCGGTCGAGTACGTTCCGGAGACCGCGAGCCTGATCGTGCGTTCCATGGTCACCTCGGGAGTTGGTGCGCCATCGAGGAGCGCGCCTGAATCGTGTGGAAGTCGCCTGACATGTCGGCCTTTCGCCAGCGGGCGCCGGAGAACTCCAGGGCGTCGCTGCGGTGTCGGGTGACCGCCAGCGGCAGGCCGGCGCCCAGGGGCGCCTCGGGCCGCTCGCAGGTCATCGTCAGCCGCCGCATCCAGAGCGTGTTGCTCTGTCCCCGGGTGATGCCGTCCTCGTGGTAGACGAGGAGTTGGGCCAGCTGGGCCAGCGCGAGGAAGCAGTCGACCATCGTCAGCCCCGGCTGGTAGGCGGCGGCGAAGCCGAGCCCTGCCCGGCCGTCGGGGTCGGCGAACGTGGCCAGCGCCGCGACCCGTTGGCCGTCCGGGTCCAGCCGGACGTCCGTGAGCGTGTGCCGGCGGGCGCGGAAGCCGTCGCCGTAGTACCGCTCCCCGGCCGGGCCCAACGCCTGCTCGGCGTCGGCGTAGCCGACCGGGGTCAGCTCCGAGGAACCCGCGTCGTGCTCGACCTCGCAGACCGCGTTCAGGGCGCCGACGTTGAGGTCGAACGCGGAGACCGCAGGCCGGACGCGGCCGGCGCCCGGCAGGGTGCGGCGCAGCCGGCCGACGACGGGGAAGCGGCCCAGGTCCTCCTGCGGCCCGGCGCTGGAGCGCACGGCGAAGCGGCGCAGCCAGCTGGCGGCCCGCTGCTCCGGGGTCAGGCCGTGGACCCGGGTGAGGTAGACCTCGACCAGCTGGACCGCGAGCACCATCACGTCCACGCTGGACAGGTGGGGCCTCAGCTCCATGGCCCGGTCCTTGCGCGACCAGTCCTCGGGGTAGGTGACGGCGGCCGTCGCCGAGACGCTCCCCTGGCCGGGCCGCGCGGGCTCGACCCGGATGTCGGTCAGCCGCTGGCCGACCCTTCTGAACCCCTCGCTGAAGAACCTTCTGCTGCCGTCCCCCAGATACTCGTCTATCGATGAGAATCTCAGCGCTGTGGTCACGGACTCGGCCTTCCCCTGACTGTTTTCCTCGTCTGGCTTTTCCTGTGCCGTCATTCTCGTGGACCGACATCAAACACGCGTCAAGGAGAGGTCAATCGGGAAATCCGGGGCGGTGGCCGGAGAGAGGCGCCGTGGAAACGCGCACGGCCGCCCAGGGAGGGAACTCGCCCTCCCTGGGCGGCCGTCGGTACCCGTTCGGTGCCGGCCGGTGGTTCAGCCCCGAGTGCCGACCGGGTCCGTGGCCGGCGTCCGGTCGCGGTCGCCGGCCGCCGCGTCCTCGGGCTCGGCGGCCTCGGAGAGTCCGAACCTGGCGTAGACGCCGCGCAGCGGGCCGGGCAGCCACCAGGCGCTCCGGCCGAGCAGCGCCAGCGAGCCCGGCACGAGCACGCCCCTGATCAGCAGCGCGTCCAACAGGATCGCCAGCCCCGCGCCGATGCCGAACATCTGCACGAAGCTGATCGAACTGGTGCCGAAGGCGAGGAAGCTGACCGCCAGCAGGCCGGCCGCCGTGGTGACGATCCGTCCGGTGCGGGCCAGCCCGTGCTCCACCGCCGCGTCGGGCGTCATGCCCTGGTCGTGCAGCTCCTTGATCCTGGCGACCACGAACACCTCGTAGTCCATGGCCAGTCCGAAGACCACGCAGAAGACGAGCACGGTCATCGCGGAGTCGGTCGGCTGGGGCGTGAAGCCCAACAGCCCGGAGAGATGGCCCTCCTGGAAGATCCAGACCATGATGCCGAAGGTGGCGGCCAGCCCGAGCCCGTTGAGCACCAGGGCGCGCAGCGGCTGGACCACGCTGCCGGTGAAGAGGAAGAGCACCAGGAACGTCACCAGGGTGATCAGCGCGATGGCCAGCACCAGCCGGGAGCCGATGGCGTCCCTGGTGTCGACCAGCTCGGCGTCGGTGCCGCCGACCAGCAGCTCTCCCCCGCCGGGCACCGCCAGCCCGCGCAGGTCGGCGACCAGGTCGGTGGCCTCCTCGGACTTGGGCTCGACGCTGGTCGAGACGGTCAGCCACTCGGCGTCGGGCCCGGAACGCTCGGCGTCGGCCGGCGGCCCGTCGAGCGGCCGGCCCTCGGCGAACGAGCCGACGCTGGCGTCGACGCGGGTGACGCCGGGCCGCTCGGAGATGTCGCTCGCCAGGCTCTCGACGGCGGGGGCGTCCAGGGCGGTGTCGGTGACCACCTGGAGGGCGCTGGCGTCCAGCCCGGTGAAGCCCTCGTCGAGGACGGCGCTGACCTCGCGGCTGGCGACGTCGTCCCGCAGCACCCGCTCGTCCGGGGTGCTGAACTGCACGCCGAGCAGCGGGCTCGCGGCCAGCACCATGCCGGCGACCACCGGCAGCAGCGCCAGCACCGGGCGGCGGCGCACCGCACGGGCCAGCCGTCCCCAGAACGGCGCGTCGCCGCCCCTGATCCCGGTGACCCAGGGCAGCCGGCCGGCGTTGATCCGTTCGCCGAGCAGCGCGAGCAGCGCGGGCACCACGAAGAGCGCGGCCAGCGCGGCGATGGTGACCACGCCGATGCCCGCGTAGGCGAACGACCGCAGGAAGTAGAGCGGGAAGAGCAGCATGGTGGCGAGGGCCGCCGCGACGATGACCGCCGAGAAGAGGATGGTGCGGCCGGCGGTGCGCACGGTGTGGGCCAGCGCGTCGGGGACGCTCTCGCCGAGGCCCAGCCGTTCCCGGAAGCGGGCGACGATCAACAGCGCGTAGTCGATGCCGAGTCCGAGCCCGAGGGCCGTGGTGAGGTTGGCCGAGAAGATCGAGACGTCGGTGAAGCCGCCGAGGAGGCTGAGCAGCCCGAAGGTACCGACGATGGCGAGCACGCCGATGGCCAGCGGCAGCGCGGCGGCCACCAGGCTGCCGAAGGCCGCGAGCAGCAGGACGAGTGTCAGCGGGATGGCGATGGCCTCGGCGATGACCAGGCTGGTCATCACGTTCTCGAAGATGTCCCGGTTGACGCCCTGCCAGCCGCCGAAGGTGACCTCGGCCGGGCCGATGGAGCCGGCGTAGGCGGCGTGCAGGTCCTCGGTGTTCTGGAGGGCCTCGTGCTCGTCGCCGGCGACGTGCGCCACCACCACGCCGAACCGGCCGTCCTCGGAACGGAGCGACGGCGCCTCGTCGGTCCAGTAGGAGACGACGTTGCTGAGCGTCTCCTCGCCGGTGAGGTCGGCGGTGAGGCGTTCGCCGGCCTCGCGGACCTCGGGCGAGTCGACGGTGGCGCCCTCCTCGGCCTCCACGAGCACGATCAGGTCCGCCTGCCCGCCGAACCGCTCCTCGATCAGCTCGGCGGCCTCGCTCGACGGGGCGTCAGGGTCCAGGAAGCCGCCCACCTTGAGCTTGTCCATCGCTCCGGTCGCCAGCACCCCGGAGATCGCGACCACGACCCCCGTGATGATCAGGATCAGGCGGGCACGCCGGATGGCCAGGCTGCCGAGCCAGGTAAACATGGGTAGCGGTATCCCCTCGGAGAGGTGGTACAGGGCTGTGTGACGCCTGGTGAGCCGACGGCCCGGCGTCCGGACCGCCGGCCGGGCCGGCGTGGTGCGGCGGTGGTGCCGTGTGGTGCGGCGGCGCCGGTCGGGACCGAGCGGCGCCGCCGGCTGGGTCGGTGGATCGGTGACACTGCTTCGGGGCGCGGGGCCGACCGAATGTTAACGGTGGAAACATGGCGCGCGGACCCATCCTAGCGGCGATGATGACACTGTCAACATCCCGCCGCCGCACGGGAGTCGGCGCGCCGGCGCGAGGGCCCTCAGCGCGCTCCCGGGGCGCACACCACGGCGCAGGCGACATTGCCGTCCCCGCCGACCGAGGTGACCAGGCCGATGCGCTCGGCCGAGTCCGACGCGCGCCAGTCGGCCAGCAGCGCGGCCAGTTGGAGCGCGCCGCTGGCGCTGTAGCAGTCGCCCAGCACCTCGGCCACGCTGAGCCGGCGCACGTCGGCGGCACGCGGGAGCACCCGCCGCAGCGCGCGCTCCTCGGCCCCGGCCAGCGCCAGGTGCCGGTCTGCCCCGGTGGCCACCACGTCCACCTCGCCCGCCTCGACGCCCGCGCGCGCCAGGGCGCGTGACAGGCAGTCGGCGAGCCCGAGGGCCAGCCCTCCGGGCCGCCCGGCCGGGCCGCCCGCATAGCCGATCTCGACGGCGAGCACCTCGGCCGACACCGCCCCCGCGCCGGTCTCCGCGCCCGTCTCCGGTCTCGCGTCCCGCGAGGTCCCCCGCGTTCGGTCCGCCGCCTCCCCGCCGGCCGGCTCCCCGCCGGCCGGCTCGACGACGAAGAGCGCGGCGCCCTCGCCCAGCGGGGTGTCCGGCTCCAGGCCGCCGGCCCGGTGCCGGCCCCAGGCGACGGCCGGGGTCAACTCCTCGACGCCGCCGACCAGAAGCCGGTCAGCGCGCCCGCGCGCCAGCGCCGTGCGGGCGTGGCGCAGCGCCGCCAGGCTCGACGTCTGCCCGGTGGCGACCGTCGCGTTCAGGCCGCGCAGCCCGTTCCAGATGGCGATCTGTCCCGCGCAGCTGTTCATCACGGTGTTGGGGAACATCGAGGGGTCCACCAGATAGGGCAGCTCCTGCACCAGGGTGTCCCTGGCCACGGCGGCCAACGACCGCAGGCTGCCGGTGCTGGTGGCCAGGACGACGCCGGTGGTGGAGCGGTCCTCCCCTTCGGGCGGCGGGCCGCCCAGGGCGAGCCGGGAGGCGGCGAGCCCCAGCGAGCTGAACCGATCCAGCTTCCGCGTGCCGCGCCGCCCCAGGAACTCCCTGATGTCCAGGGGCGTCACGGGCCGCAGCGGGGCGGGCGGGAAGTCGGCCGGCGGGTCGGCCGTCGGCTCGCCGACGGGGGCGCGCGCCCCGTGCAGCGCCTCGGCCAGCGCGTCCAGGCCCTGGCCGGCGGCCGAGAGGACCCCGCAACCGGTGATCCGCAGCGTTCCGCCCGGCCGCGCGGCGGCGCGCCCGGCGCCGGCCGCCGCCGTGGTCGTCACGGTCATGTCCCCTCCCCGCCCGAGGCGGCGCCGGCCGCGACCCGGCCGTGCGCCCCGTTCGCCCTGTTCGCCTCGCTCGCCTCGCTCGCCTCGTTCACCTTGCTTGACCGGTCCGCCTCGTACCGTCCGAAGAGGGTGATGGCGTTGTTCCCGCCGAACGCGAAGCCGTGGTTCTGCGCCACCCGGGGCCTGGCCGGCCGCGCCGTGCCCGGCACCGGGTCGACGCCCGGCCCCAACTTCGGGTCCACGGCGCGCAGATGGGCCGTGGGCGGCAGGAAGCCGTCGCGCAGCGCCATGCAGCAGATCACCGCGCCCAGGCCGCTGGCCGCGCCCATGGTGTGCCCGATCGCCGACTTGATGGAGCTGATCGGCGGCAGCCGGTCGCCGAAGACCATGCGGGCCGCCGCGATCTCGGTGGCGTCGTTGGTCGGGGTCCCGGTGCCGTGGGCGCAGATGTAGTCGATCTCCTCGGGCCCCACCCCGGCGTCCGCCTGGGCCAGCCGGATGCACTCGGCGATGCTGCCGGCGTCCGGGTTGACCATGTGGCGGGCGTCGCAGTTGGCCCCGTACCCCAGCAGCTCGGCGTAGATCCGCGCGCCGCGCGCGAGGGCCGCCGTCAGCGGTTCGAGCAGCAGGACCACGCCGCCCTCGGCGGTGAGGATGCCGGCCCGCTCGGCGTCGAACGGGCGGCACACGTCCGGCGACAGCGCGCCCAGTTGGAAGAAGCCGGCGTGCGTCGCCCGGTTGACCGCGTCGGCGCCGCCCGCCAGCATCAGGTCGGCCTCGCCGCCGCTGACCAGGTCGTAGGCGTAGCCCAGCGCGAAGTTGCTCGCCGAGCAGGCGGTGGGCACGGTCTGCGCCTCACCGGTCAGCCCCAGCTCGCTGTTGACCGCGTTGGCGATCCGGCTGGCCGGCAGCCGCCACACCACCTCGGGGGCCAACGACTTCAGCCCCCCGGCGTGCGCGGCCTCGGCCAACTCCTGGAGCACCGTGGACTCCCCACCCGTGGTGCCCATCACCGAGCCGGCGGCCACCGTGCCCAACGTCTCCGGGTCGATCCCCGCGTCGCGCACGGCCAGCCGGGCGGCGACCGCGGCGAACTGGGCGCTGCGCCCCCACTCCTCGGCCGTCAGCCGCTCCAGCCAGTCCGCCGCGTCGAAGTCGCTGACCTCGCCGGCCATGGTCACCGGGAAGCCCTCGGTCGGGAAGCTCGTGATGGGGAAGGTGCCGGTGCGCCCGGCCCTGATCGCCTCCGTGAAGGCGGCCACCCCGATCCCCACGCTGCTGACCACGCCGATCCCGGTCACCACGACGCGCCGCCCCTCGGCGCGCGCCCGCGTCTCAGGCGGCATCGCCGGCCCCGCTCGCGTGGGCCTCGACGATCTCGTAGGTCCTGCTCAGGTTGTTCATCTCGGACAGCTCGTCCTTCGGGACCCGGATGCCCAGCTCCTTCTCCACGCGGCTGACGATGGTGATCAACGAGAGCGAGTCGGCGTCGTACTCCTCCACGAAGTCGCCCGTCTCCTCGATCTCCCCCTCCACCTCCAACTCCGCCACCACGATGTCGCGAATCCGCTCGCGCACCGAGGCGGTCGCGGTGGTCACGGCGGGCACGGCGGTCGCTGTGGTCGCGCCCGTCTCCGTCGTCGTCGGGTCCGAGGTCAGGTCGGTGGTCATCTGTGCGTCTCCTGTCGTTCCGTCGACTGCTCCCCCGTCACGGGGCCCACCCCCGGACGGAACGCCGCTCGGCGTTGTGGTCGCGGCAAAACTAGCCAGCGGCCCCTCCCCACTCCCAGGATTCGCCTCGGTAATTCCCCTTAAGTGACACCGCATTCCGCCGGGATTCGCTCTTTGACCCGGAGTTGACATCGCTTTGACGCGCTGCGGCCAGCATTGCGGGAACGCCGGGAAACAGAGCCGCTGCCCGCTCCGGGAATTCCCGGTTCCGGGAACGCGTCACCGCGCCCGTTCTCCGGTCGGGGAGCGTGGCCCGCGCGTATTCCTCCGCGGCCTCTTCCACGGCCCCGTTTGTGCATCCGAACCCGAACCCGCAGCCATCGGGAGGCAATCCGTGTCTCGTTCCGTCCTCGTCACCGGCGGAGGCCGGGGCATCGGCCTCGCGGTCGCCCGCGCCTTCGCCGACGCAGGCGACAAGGTCGCCGTCACCTACCGCACCAGCCCGCCGCCCGACGGCCTCTTCGGCGTGCGCTGCGACGTGACCGACCAGCGCTCGGTCGACCGCGCGTACGACGAGGTGACGGCCCAGCACGGCCCGGTCCAGGTGCTGGTCTCCAACGCCGGCATCACCCGGGACAACCTCTTCCTCGGCATGGAGCCCGAGGACTTCGACGCCGTCCTGGACACCAACTTCGGCGGCGGGGTGCGGGTCACCCGCCGCGCCCTGCTGGACATGGCCAGCGCCCGCTGGGGACGGGTGATCCTGATCGGCTCGGCCGCCGGGATGATGGGCTCCGCCGGCGTCTCCAACTACGCGGCCGCCAAGTCCGCGATGATCGGCTTCGCCCGCTCCCTCGCCCACGAGGTCGCCACCCGCAGGGTCACCGTCAACGTCGTCGCCCCCGGGTTGATCGAGACCGACCTCGTGGCCGACCTCGGCGACCGGCGCAGGGCCGAGATCCTCGCGGCCACCCCGATCGGCCGGCCCGGCCGCCCCGAGGAGGTCGCCGGGATCGTCCGCTTCCTCGCCGGCGACGAGGCCAGCTACATCACCGGCGCGGTGATTCCGGTCAGCGGCGGCTATGGAATGGGGCACTGACGTGGCCACAGACATCGAGACGACGCCCGGGGCCCCGGCCCACGCGGCGGCCCGCCCGTTCCGCGCCGGCTTCGCCGCGATCTCCGTGGCACCCGGCGAACTGGGCCAGCTCGCCGGCGCGTTGGAGGAGAACGGCTACCAGGAGCTGGTCGTCTCCGAGACCCGCCACGACCCCTTCGTCAGCCTGACCGTGGCCGCCGGCGGCTCCCGCTCCGTCGCGCTGCGCTCCGGGATCGCGGTCGCCTTCGCCCGCAACCCGATGTCCACCGCGATGCTCGCCAACGACCTCCAGACGCTCTCCGGCGGCCGCTTCACCCTCGGCCTGGGCACCCAGCTGAAGGCGCACATCACCAAGCGGTTCGGGATGCCGTGGTCCGCCCCGGTCGCCCGGATGCGGGAGTACGTGCAGGCGCTGCGGGCCATCTGGCACAGCTTCGAGACCGGCGAACGGCTGCGCTTCCGGGGGGAGTTCTACCGCCACACGCTGATGGTGCCGTTCTTCGACCCCGGGCCGAACCCGCACGGCTGGCCCCCCGTGGTGCTGGGCGGCGTCGGCGAGGCCATGACGGAGATGGCGGGCGAGGTCGCCGACGGCTTCGTCGCCCACAACATCACCACCCCCCGCTTCCTGACGGAGGTCACCCTGCCCGCGCTGCGCCGGGGGCGGGAGCGGGCCGGCCGGGACATGGCGGACTTCGAGCTGCACCTGACGCCGATGGTCGCCACCGGCCGCACGGAGGAGGAGTACCAGCGCGCGGTCGCCAGCACCAGGTCACAGCTGGCGTTCTATGTGGCGGCCCCCACCTATGCGTCCATCCTGGAGCTGCACGGCCTGGGCGAGGTCCGCGACGAGCTGCACCGGCTGGCGTCCGAGGGGCGGGCCGACGAGATGCCCTCGGTCATCGACGACTCGGTGCTGCGCACGTTCGCCTTCGTCGGCGAGGCCGAGGACGTGGCCCGCCAACTCCACGACACCTACGCCGGCCACGCCACCAGCCTCAGCTTCTACGAGCCCAACGTGACCGACCCGCACCGCTGGCTGCCGCTGATCCGACGGCTGCGCGAGATCGACACGGCGGAGCGCGCCGGCTGAGCCGGGCGCGGAGGGCTGGACGGGTCGCCCTGGCGGCCCCGTACGCTGGGGCGCGATGTACGCGTTCGTCCGCTCCGCCCCGACACGCACCGCCCACCCGCTGCGGCGCGTGGTGCTGGTGCTGGCCGTGACGTTCGCGGTACTGGTCGCCGCCGGCTGGCTGGTGAACGCGCGGGCCGCGGAGCCGGGCCCCCTCGAACGCCAGCTGGCCCTGTGGACCCAGGCGACCATCGCCGACCGGCCGTTGCCCGACCCCGACGCCCCCGCCGAGCGGATCGCCGCCTTCTTCGCCGCCCTCGACCCCGGCCAGGCGCGGACGTTGGCCGACCGCTACCCGCTGGTCGTCGGCAACCTGCCCGGGGCCCCGCTCACCCTGCGCTACCAGGCCAACCGGCTGGCCATCGAGGACGCCAGGGCGGAGGAGCGGCGGCGTGCCGAGGACGCGCGGCTCTCGCCCGAGGGCCAGTGGGAGGCCGGCCGCCGCGCCAACCGCCTGGCGTCGCTGCTGCGCGAGGACCGGCAGATCCTCGCGTTCGACCCCTCGGGGCGCGGCCGGGTCGCCGAGGTCTTCGGCGACCTCGAAGCGGCGGACCGGGTCTCCCTGGTCGTGCCCGGCGTCAACACCGACCTGCTGACCTTCGAACGCACCGAGGGCCGCTGGTCGGCGCCCGCCGGAATGGCGCGGGCGCTCTACGCCGAGGAGCGGTCCCGCTCCCCCGAGACCGCCACCGCCACCATCGCCTGGGCCGACTACGACGCACCGCGCGGGCTGACCATGTCGGCGGTCACCGCCGGCAGCGCCGAGACGGGCGCCGAGCGGCTTCTGGCCACGCTGCGCGGGCTGCCGGACGACGCCGAACTGGCGCTGTTCTGCCACTCCTACGGCTCGGTGGTCTGCGGGCTGGCCGCCGACGAACTGCCGTCCAGCGTCACGGACATCGCGGTCACCGGCAGCCCGGGGATGCGCGCCGAGCGGGTCGATGACCTGGGCACCACGGCGCGGGTCTGGGCGATGCGGGCCGAGGACGACTGGATCGGCGGCATCCCGCACCTGGCGATAGGCCCGCTGGGGCACGGCAACGACCCGTCCTCCCCGACCTTCGGGGCCCGCCCGCTCGGCAGCGGCGGCGCGAGCGGCCACGACGGCTACTACCTCCCCGGCTCGGCCAGCCTGAGCAACCTCGCCCGGGTGGGCAACGGCACGGCGGCGAGCGCCGGTTGCGCTCCGGAGGCGCCCGACTGCGCGCCGCTCACCCCCTGCGGCTGACCTCCGCGCGCGCGTTCCGTCAAGGTGACGCGAACACACCCATCCGGGGGAAGCCGTTTCGTCGGTGCCGCCCCTTACGATGACCCGCATGGGTGATGTGCTGGCCGGAATCCACTCCACATGGGAGTTCGACACCGACTCCGTGCTCATCCGCTTCGAACGGGGGATCCGCACGCCGAAGCTGTTCCAGGTGCTGGGCGAGCGCCGCATCCCGTACGAGGCGCTGAGTTCGGTCGAGCTGGCCCCCGGGTCGCGCAAGGGCACCGTGGTGCTGCACGCCGTGCCGCGTCCCGGCGCCGACCCGCTGGTCGAGGCGGCGGCCGGGCAGCTGCGGCAGGCGGCCGACCCGTACCGGCTGGTGCTGCCGGCCGAGCGCGAGTCGCTGGCCGCCTACTACGCGGGCGAGCTGCGCTCCGCGCTCGGGCCCGAGGCCGGGCAGGACGCGGACCGCCACCTGGTGGCCGCTCCCGTGGCCCCGCTCCAGTTCAAGGCGTACGACGGCAAGGTCTCGTTCGACAGCAAGGTGGTCAGCTTCCGCTGGTTCTGGACGGGCGCCTCGTCGGCCAAGTGGAAGGCGGGCGACCAGACCTTCCCGGTCAGCGAGCTGGCGGACGTCGAGTGGCGCTCGCCCGAGATAGCCGGCGGCCATCTGCGGCTGCTGCGGCGCGGCCCCGACGGGGAGCCCGAGCGGGACCAGGGCCCGGTGGACCAGGACCCGGCCACGGTGGTCTTCGGCCCCGGCTACGGCCTGGTCCACGAGTCGCTGCCGCTGGCCGCCGCCGTGCTGGAGGCGATCCACGCGAGCGACCCCGAGGAGAACGGGCACCGCGCCCCGGGCCGGGGCAAGCGCCGCGCGGCGCCGGCCGACATCGCCGAACGCATCCGGCACCTCGGCGAGCTGCACCGCTCGGGCCTGGTCACCGACGAGGAGTTCACGGCCAAGAAGCGGGAGCTGCTGGCCGAGCTGTGACCGGCCGGCCGCACCGCCCGCTACGCGGGTAGTTCCCCGCGCCCGCCCTCAGTGCCCGGCCTCGACGGCCGCGGCCGCCTCGCCATAGAAGTCGATCTTGTAGTCCAACACCGAAAGCGTGCCCTGGAGTTCGGCGATCCGCCGCAGCACGTTCTCCCGGGTGGCCAGCAGCAGCGCCTGCCGCTCGGGGTAGGTGTGGTCCCCCTCCCGCATCAGGTCCGCGTAGCGCACCATGTCGGCCACCGCCATCCCGGTCAGCCGCAGCTTCCCCACGAACGCCAGCCACTCCAGGTCGGTGTTGTGGTAGCGGCGCTGCCCGGTGTGGGAGCGGTCGACGTGCGGCATCAGCCCGATGCGCTCGTACCAGCGCAGCGTGTGCACGGACAGCCCGGTGTGCTGGGCCACCTCGCTGATGGTGTACCGGTCCTGCCCCGTGGGCCGGGGGAACGGCCGGTCCACCGAGGCGCAGAGATCATCCGCTCCCGCCTCGCCCTCCACCGGCGAGGAGGTCGAAGGGGAGGGCTGTGCTTGGGTCAGGGTCATGCCGCCCACGCTAGATCCTTGGAGTGGACTCAAGGCAAGGGCCCGGGGAACGGACGGCGCCCCCGGGGCCGGCCGCCGGGCGGGCCGGGGGCGCGGCTAGGCTCGACCGTATGCGAAGCCTTGCGTTGGTGGACGAGTGGCCGGTCGAGACGGTGGCCACCGGGGTGGTGCGCGCGGACGGCACGATCGCCGGGCAACGCGGGCCGGTGGACGAGGCGTTCCCGCTGGCCTCGGTGACCAAGCCGCTGACCGCCTACGCCGCGCTGATCGCGGTCGAGGAGGGCGCGATCGAGCTGGACGAGCCGGCCGGGCCCGAGGGCTCCACGGTCCGGCACCTGCTGGCGCACGCCTCAGGGCTGGCCTTCGACGAGCCGAAGGTGATGGCCCCGCCCGGCGAGCGCCGGCTGTACTCCAACGCCGGCTTCGACGTGCTCGGCGACCACATCGCCAAGGCCACCGGGATGCCCTTCGCCGAGTACCTGCGGCAGGCGGTCTGCGAGCCGCTGGGCCTGACGGCCACCGGGCTGGCCGGCTCCCCGGCCAAGGACGGCGTCTCCTCGGCGGCCGACCTGCTGCGCTTCGGCGCCGAGCTGCTGAACCCGGCGCTGCTGGCCCGCGAGACGCTGGACGAGGCGACACGGGTGGTCTTCCCCGGGCTGAGCGGCGTGCTGCCCGGCTTCGGCCACCAGCGACCCAACGACTGGGGGCTCGGGTTCTCGCTGCGCGACCACAAGTCCCCGCACTGGACGGGGCGGAACTCCTCGCCGCGCACCTTCGGCCACTTCGGCCAGTCCGGGACGTTCCTGTGGGTCGACCCGGACGCGGGGGCGGCGTGCGCGACGCTGACGGACCGGCCCTTCGGGCCGTGGGCGGCGAGCGCCTGGCCGGCGTTCACGGACGCGGTGTTGCGTGACCTGAGCACCTAGGCCGTGTCCGTAAAGTCTCGCCGTGGGCCGGTGCGGGCGGGCGGGCAGGAAGAATCAGTCGCGCAGCGACCAGCGCAGCGCCTCCACCGGGCTCGGCCCGGCCGTCAGCACCCACGGTCCCCGCGTCCGCACACTGTCCCCCGCGAACACCTCGCGTCCACCCAACTCCCCGCTCCCCCGCACCAGTTGCAGATGTGCGAGCCCCCCGGCCAGGACCGTGGAACCGCCGGAGGCCACCCGCAGCAGGCGTAGTTCCGCCGCCGTGCGCGGCAGCGCGTACCCGTCGTCGGGAGCGAACCCGCGCACCACCTCGTACTCCGGCTCGCCGCCGGGCTCGTCCTGCACGAGCCACATCTGCGCGAACCGCAGCGGCACGTCCCCCTCGTTCCGTTCGCTGTGCCGCACCCCGGAGCCGGCCGTCAGGCGTTGCAGGTCGCCGGCGCGCACCACCGTCGTCGCGCCCGTGTCGTCCTCGTGGGTCAGCTCGCCCTCGATGACCCAGCTGACGATCTCCACGTCGCGGTGCGGATGCGGCGGGAACCCGGCGCCCGGCGCCAGCCGTTCCTCGTTGCAGGCGGTCAACTGGCCCCAGCGCAGGTTGTCCGGGTCGTAGAAGGCGCCGAAGGAGAACGCGTGACGGGTGTCGACGCCGGCGTCCGGGTCCCCGCCCCGGAAGCGGTCGGCGGCGCGCACGATCCCGAGTTCGCTCGGTTGGAGAGACGACACGCACGCCACGTTAACGCCCGACGAGGGGCGGGCGGGGACCCCCCGGGTATGCCCGACGACGAAATGAGGCAGGCTGGTCCCCGTGTCCGATGCCGATGAGAAACAGGCTCATGCCGCCACCGTTCGCCGTCTCGAACAGTCCTCGGGCAAGCTGGCCGCCGCCGCCATCGCGCGGATGGACCAGCAGTTGCCCTGGTACCGCGCCATGCCTCCGGAGAACCGCTCCTGGATCGGGCTGGTCGCCCAGGCGGGCATCGCGGCGTTCACCGAGTGGTTCCGGCATCCGGACGCGCCCCAGGCGATCAGCACCGACGTCTTCGGCACCGCGCCGCGCGAGCTGACCCGGGCGGTCACCCTGCGGCAGACCGTGGAGATGGTCCGCACCACCATCGAGGTGGTGGAGTCGGCCGTCGACGAACTGGCGCCGCCCGGCGGCAAGACGGCGCTGCGCAACGCGCTGCTGGTCTACGCGCGGGAGATCGCGTTCGCCACCGCCCAGGTCTACGCCCAGGCCGCCGAGGCCAGGGGCGCGTGGGACGCCCGCCTGGAGTCGCTGGTGGTCAACGCGGTGGTCTCGGGCGAGGCCGACGAGTCCGACGTCTCCCGCGCCGCCGCGCTGGGCTGGCGGGCCCCCGAGCACGTGGTGGTGGTGCTGGGCAACGCGCCCAACGGGGACAGCGAGTTGACGGTCGAGGCGATCCGCCGGGCCGCCCGTTACGCCAAGCTCCAGGTGCTGACCGGGGTGTTGGGCAAGCGGCTGGTGGTGATCGCCGGCGGCAGCGACGACCCGGTGCAGGCGGCGAAGGCGCTGATCGGCCCGTTCGCCGCCGGGCCCGTGGTGGCCGGGCCCGTCGTCGGGGACCTGCTGTCGGCGACGCGTTCGGCGCGGGCGGCGGCGGCCGGGGTGCGGGCGTGCGCCGCCTGGCCGGACGCGCCGCGCCCGGTCCTCGCGGACGATCTGCTGCCGGAGCGCGCGATGGCCGGCGACCCGGCGGCGCGCACGTTGCTGGTGGAGGAGATCTACAGACCGCTCCAGCAGGCGGGGTCGGCGCTGTTGGAGACGCTGAGTGTCTATCTGGAGCAGGCCAGCTCTCTGGAGGGTGCCGCCAGAATGCTGTTTGTGCATCCCAACACCGTGCGCTACCGCCTCAGACGTGTGACTGATGTCACCGGGTGGCCTCCTTCTGACGTACGCTCGGCCTTCACACTCCGCATCGCGCTCATGCTCGGCCGTCTCGCGGATGGAGATGCGAACTCCTGATAGTTAGAGACTCTCTACAATTCCCGAGACCGTTCTTCGTTCTCGCCACCACCGGTGGCGAACCCCTCACCCGGGAGAGAGTGAGAAGGTGCTCGTACTCGTAGCCCCCGGCCAGGGCTCCCAGGCCCCTGGCTTTCTGCAACCGTGGCTCGAACTTCCTGGTGTGGCCGATCGCCTCGGCGAGTGGTCCGATGTCGTCGGTCTCGACCTGGTCCGTTATGGGACCGAGGCGGACGCCGACGAGATCCGCGACACCGCCGTCGCCCAGCCGCTGCTGGTCGCTGGCGCGCTGCTGTCCGCCGGCGCGCTCTTCGGCGCGGACGGCGTGCCGGCCCCCGCCGAGGCTTTGGGCGCGATCGCCGGCCACAGCGTCGGAGAGTTGCCGGCGGCCGCGATCAGCGGGGTGTTGAGCGAGCGCGAGGCGATGGCCCTGGTGGCCCGCCGGGCGACCGCGATGGCCAAGGCGGCCGCCGTCACCGAGACCGGGATGTCCGCCGTGCTCGGCGGCGAGCCGGAGGAAGTCGACGCCAAGCTGGCCGAGTTGGGCCTGGTCGCGGCGAACAACAACGGCGGTGGCCAGCTGGTCGCCGCCGGCACCACGGAACAACTGGCCGCGCTGGCCGCCGACAAGCCGGCCGGGGCGCGGGTCATGCCGCTGAAGGTCGCCGGCGCCTTCCACACCGCGTACATGGCCCCGGCCGTGGCCGAGATGGAGGAGGCCGCCCGCGACCTGACCCCGGGCGACCCGAGCGTGCCGTTCGTCTCCAACGCGGACGGCACCGTGGTCGGCGAGGGCGCCGAGGTGCTCCGCCGGCTGGTGGCCCAGGTCTCCAGCCCGGTCCGCTGGGACCTGTGCGTGGACCGCTTCAGCGCGCTGGGCATCACCGCGATGATCGAACTGCTGCCCGGCGGCACCCTGGCCAGCCTGGCCCGGCGGAACCTGCCGGGCGTCGCGCGGGTCGCCATCAAGCGGCCCGACCAGCTGGACGCGGCCCGCGCACTGATAGCGGAGCACGCGCACCAGTCCCCCGAATCAGCCGAATAGGAGTCCGGACATGCCCCCCGCCACACTCAAGGCCAGCCGAGGCGCGCCGTATGCGCGGCTGGTTGGCGTCGGTGGCTACCGGCCCGCCCGGGTGGTACCCAACGAGGAGATCCTCCGCCACATCGACTCCTCCGACGAGTGGATCAGATCCCGCTCGGGGATCGCGACCCGCCACTGGGCCGGGCCCGAGGAGACGGTCGCCGAGATGGCGATCTCCGCCTCCGGCAAGGCGATCGCCGGCGCCGGGATCACCGCGCGCCAGGTGGACGCCGTGGTGATCTCGACCGTCTCGCACTTCGCCCAGACCCCGGCCGTGGCCACGGAGATCGCGCACCGCCTGGGCACGGAGAACGCCGCCGCGTTCGACATCTCGGCGGCCTGCGCCGGGTTCGGCTACGGCCTGACCGTCGGCAAGGGCCTGATCGTGGACGGCAGCGCCGGCCATGTGCTGGTCGTCGGCGTCGAGCGGCTCTCCGACCTGACGGACCCCACCGACCGTTCCACCGCGTTCCTGTTCGGCGACGGCGCCGGCGCCGTCGTGCTCGGCCCCTCGCTTGAGCCGGCGCTCGGGCCGACGATCTGGGGCTCCGAGGGCGACAAGGCGGACGTCATCGGGCAGACCGTGGCCTGGAACGAGTACCAGCCGGGGCAGCGCTTCCCCGCCCTGCGCCAGGAGGGCCAGTCGGTCTTCCGCTGGGCGGTCTACGAGATGGCCAAGGTGGCCCAACAGGCGCTGGACGCCGCCGGGATCACCGCACAGGATCTGGATGTCTTCATCCCGCACCAGGCCAACATGCGGATCATCGACTCGATGGTGAAGACGCTCAAGCTGCCGGAGCATGTCGCGGTCGCCCGGGACATCGAGTTCTCCGGCAACACCTCGGCCGCCTCCATCCCACTCGCGATGGAGCGGATGCTGGAGACCGGTCAGGCGAGAAGCGGGGACACCGCGCTCGTCATCGGCTTCGGGGCGGGGCTGGTGTACGCGGCCACGGTCGTTACCCTCCCCTAAGCGAGGACCCGACAACCAAGGACCCACCGCTTGACCCGGGTCCGCCCGACGGTCCACGGACCACCAACCACGCGGTACCCCACCGCAGCACACGAAGGAGCGCCGTCATGGCTGCCAGCCGGGAAGAGATCATCGCCGGTCTCGCCGAGATCGTGAACGAGATCGCCGGTATCCCCAACGACGAGGTGACCGAGGAGAAGTCGTTCACCGACGACCTCGACGTCGACTCGCTGTCCATGGTCGAGGTGGTCGTCGCCGCCGAGGAGCGCTTCGGCGTCAAGATCCCGGACGACGACGTCAAGGGCCTCAAGACCGTGGGTGACGCGGTCGGTTACATCGCCGACCACCAGAGCTGACGGCTTCGGCCCTCGGCACCACGCGCTGTTCGCCACCCGGGATGCGGGGTGGCGGCGGCCCCATCCCCGATCTAGCGGAGTTAGAGAACTGTGAACGCGACCAATCGAGCGGTGGTTGTCACCGGTGTCGGCGCAACCACACCGCTGGGTGGCGACAGCGCGACCACCTGGGAGGCCATGCTCGCCGGTGAGTCCGGCGCGCGTCCGCTGACCCAGGAGTGGGCAGCGGATCTGCCGGTCACCTTCGCCGCCACGGCCGCGGTCGAACCGACCGAGATCCTGCCCCGGCCGCAGGCCCGCAAGCTGGACCGTTCCGCCCAGTTCGGGCTGATCGCGGCCAGAGAGGCGTGGGCCGACGCCGGTTTCCAGGGCAGGGCCGGAGAGGACGCGCCGGTCGACCCCGACCGGCTGGGCGTGGTGCTGGCCTCCGGCATCGGCGGGGTGACCACGCTGATGGATCAGTACGACGTCCTCAGGGAGCGGGGCGCGCGGAAGGTCTCGCCGCACACCGTGCCCATGCTGATGCCCAACAGCCCGTCCGCCAACGTCAGTCTGGACGTGGGCGCGCGCGCCGGCGCGCACACCCCGGTGAGCGCCTGCGCCTCCGGCGCCGAGGCGGTGGGCTACGCGGCGGAGATGATCCGCACCGGGCGCGCCGACGTGGTGCTGGCCGGCGGCACCGAGGCGTGTGTGCACCCGCTGCCGATCGCGGCGTTCGCCAACATGATGGCGATGTCCAAGGACAACGAGAACCCGAAGACCGCCTCCCGCCCCTTCGACACGGCCCGCAACGGCTTCGTGCTGGGCGAGGGCGCCGGCCTGGTGGTGCTGGAGTCCGCCGACCACGCGGCCCGCAGGGGCGCGCGGGTCTACTGCGAGCTGCTGGGCCAGGGGCTGTCCGCCGACGCCCACCACATCGCCCAGCCCGAGCCGACCGGGCACGGCATCGCCACGGCGCTGCGGCACCTGCTGGCGACCACCGACCTCAAGCCGGAGCAGCTCGCCCACGTCAACGCGCACGCCACCTCGACGCCGCAGGGCGACCTGGCCGAGGTGAAGGCGCTGCGCGCGGTGCTGGGCGAGAACCTGGACCCGGTGGCCATCTCGGCCACCAAGTCGATGACCGGCCACCTGCTGGGTGGCGCCGGCGGGGTGGCCACGGTGGCGACGGCGCTGGCGCTCTACCACCGGGTGGCGCCGCCGACGATCAACGTGGACGAACTCGACCCCGAGGTGGACGCGGACGTCGTCGTCGGCAAGCCCAGGGAGCTGCCCAGCGGCACGATCGCCGCGCTCAGCGACTCGTTCGGCTTCGGCGGGCACAACGTGGTGCTCGCGCTGCGGACGGTCTGAGCGCGCTCGGGAACGCACAACGAGGGGGCGCCGCCGGCCTGTTGGGGCCGGCGGCGCCCCCCTTTCTCGTGTGGGGCTTCCGCGTGCGGGGTTCCCGCGTGCGGGGTTCCCGCGTGTAGCGTCAGGGGCAGCGGACGACCTGGCCGGCCCAGGCGAGGCCGCCGCCGAAGGCGAAGAGCAGCACGGGCGCGCCCGCCGGGATCTCGCGCCGCTCCACCAGCTTGGCGAGCGCCAGCGGCACGGAGGCGGCCGAGGTGTTGCCGGAGTCGACCACGTCGGCGGCGAGCACGGCCTGTGGCGCGTTCAGCTGGCGGGCCAGGGACTCGACGATCCGCAGGTTGGCCTGGTGGAAGACGATCCCGCCCAGCTCCTGCGGGGTGAGCCCGGCCCGTTCGCAGGCGCGGCGGGCGATCGGCGCCAGCTCGGTGGTGACCCAGCGGAAGACGGCCTGCCCCTCCTGCCCGAACTTCGGCTGCCACTCGCCCTGGAGCCGCACCACGTCGCGGCGGCTCGGGTCGGAGCCCCAGACCACCGGGCCGATGCCGTCCGGCCCGCCGGACGTCCCGTCGGGGCCGATCACGGCGGCCCCCGCGCCGTCGCCGAGCAGCACACAGCTGGCGCGGTCGGTCCAGTCCGTGACGTCCGACATCTTCTCCGCGCCGATCACCAGCGCGTGCCGGGCGGCGCCCGCGCGCACGGAGTGGTCGGCGGTGGCGAGCGCGGTGGTGAAGCCGGCGCAGCCGTTGTTGAGGTCGTATGCGACGGCCTCGGGGATGCCCAACTCGCCGGCGACCCGGGCGGCGATGGACGGCACCCGGTCCCTGGCGCTACAGGTGGCCACCACCACCAGGCCGATCTCCTCGGGCGCGAGGCCGGCCCCGGCGAGCGCCTTGCCGGCGGCGGCCGTCGCCAGGTCGGCCACCGACTCCTCGCGTGCGATGCGGCGGGTGGCGATGCCGGTGCGCTGTCTGATCCAGGCGTCGTTGGTGTCCACCATGGTCGCCAGGTCGTCGTTGGTCAGCACATGTTCGGGCTGATAGTGCCCCAGGGCGTGGATGCGCGTCATGCCCGACATAATAGCGACCGACCGGTCGGACGCTATCGGTGAGGCTCTCCTATAGTGGCTGCCATGAGTCCCCGTCACTCCCTCGCCGAGGCCCAGCAGACCCGGGAGCGGATCATCCAGCGCAGCGTGGACGTCGCCTCGGTCGAGGGGCTGAGCGGGCTGACCCTGGGCCGGCTCGCCGGCGACCTGGGCATCAGCAAGTCCGGGCTGCTCGGCCACTTCGGCTCCAAGGAGGCGCTCCAGCTGGCGGCGCTTCGGCGGGGCGCGGTGATCTTCGACCGCGAGGTGTGGCGGCCGGCGGCCGACGCGACGCCGGGCCTCGACCGGCTCCGCGCGGTCTGCGCGGCGTGGATCTCCTACCTGGAACGCGGCGTCTTCCCCGGCGGCTGCCTCTTCGTCAGCTCGACGTTCGAGTTCGACGGCCGGGGCGGGCCCGTACTGGCCCTGCTGCGCCGCCAGTTCCGCGCCTGGGGCCGCCGGCTGACCGGCGAACTCCGCACGGCGGTCGCCCGGGGCGAACTGCCGCCGGAGACCGACCCGGAGCAGCTGGTCTTCGAGCTGTACGGGGTGATGATGAGCCTCAACCACTCCCTGCAACTGGCCCCCGACCCTCAGGCCGCCGCCCGCGCCCACCGCGCCGTCTCCCGCCTGTTGCCCTGGCGGGCGGCCCCGGGAACGCGGGCTGCCGCCCTGGCGGGCGGCCCCGGGACGCCTAAGGCGAAGGGCGGCTCGCCACCGCCGGCGGCGAACAGGGGGTAACGCGTGTGGCGGGCCCGCGGTACGGCGCCTGCGGCGGGCCTTGGCGGAGCAGCGCCGGCGGCGCGAGCACGGAGGACAGCGGCGCGCCTACGGCGGAGTGCGGCGCCAGCGGCGCGGGCGTCGCCTGCGGCGGGCGTTGGCGGAGCAGCGCCAGCGGCGAACTCCCCGAACCGGGGCGGCGCCAGCGGCGCGAGCGCCGGGCCACCCGGGGCGAGCGAAGCCGGTCACCGCAGCGAGCCAAGTACCTCGGGGCGCGGGGGCGGAGCCCCCGCAACCCCAGCCAACCCGCACCACCCCACGTCCGCCGACCCCGCGCCCCAGAGACAACCCGCCGGCCGGCCGCAACCCGCACCGCTCACGCACCGTCGCCGCTCCCGAGCCCCGCCGGCAGGCACCCCGCCGTCGCCGCTCCCGGGCCCCGCCGGCAGGCGGCACCGTTCACTCGGCAGGCGCGAAGCTCGCGTAGTAGGACGCCGCCATGTCCTCCCCGCCGTGGCCCTGGGAGGAGGCGCGGGCGAGGCGGTCGAGGCCGGCGGCCGCGACGTCCAGTTGGACGCCGGCGCGGGTTCCGGCCTCGACGATCAGCCGGGCGTCCTTCAGCGCCGTGTCCACCGCGAAGCTCGGCGGCGACAGCTCGCCGGCCTCAATGGCGGCCGCCTTGGTGCGCAGATACCCCACGTCCAACGGACCGCCCGCGATCGCCTCCAGGAAGTCCGCCGAGTCGACGCCCAGCCCGTGGGCCAGGGCCAGCGCCTCCGCCGTGCCGTGGGTGATCGCCAACAACCAGCTGTTGCAGACCAGTTTGAGCCGGGTCGCGACCCCCGGCGTCCCGCCCAGCCACAGCGTGCGGCTGCCGATCGCCGCCAGCACCGGGGCCAGCCGGCCCCTGGTCTCCTCGGGGCCCGCGGCGAGCACGGTGAGCATTCCCGCCTCGGCCGGCTGCCGGGTGCCGAGCACGGGGGCGTCGACGAGGGTCAGGTCGTGCCGCTCGGCCAGCGCCACGAGGCGGTCGAGGCCGTCGAGGCCGGCGGTGGTGCACTGGAGCCAGACCGCGTCGGGGGCGAACGCGCCGGCCGCCTCGGCGATGGCCTCGGCGGCGGCGTCGCCGTCGTGGAGCACGGTGACCACGACGCCCGCGCCGGCCACCGCCTCGGACGGGCTGTCGGCGATCGTGATGCCGTCGTCCGCCAACGGCTCCGCCTTGGCCCTGGTGCGGTTCCAGACCCGCACGTCCAGGCCGGCGCGGCAGAGGTTGCGGGCCATCGCCGCGCCCATGATGCCGGTGCCGAGAACGGCGATGGAGGTGGGGTCGGTCGGGGAGGAAGCTGAGCTGTCGGTCATGTCCCACACGCTAACTCGCGTCCGCTGTGCCCCGGTTCGCCGCGCGCGGTCAGACGACCTGGTGCAGCCAGCGGACGGGGGCACCTTCGCCCGCGTGCCGGAACGGCTCCAGCTCGTCGTCCCAGGGCTTGCCGAGCAGCCGGGTGATCTCCGAGTGGAGGTCGCTCTCGCCGGCGGCGGCGCGGGCGGCGGCGGCGCGCAGCCGGTCCTCGGGGATCATGATGTCCCCGTGTGGGCCGGTGACGGCGTGGTAGATGCCGAGGTCGGGGGTGCAGCTGTAGCGTTCGCCCTCGCTCGCTGGGCCCGGGTCGGCGGTGACCTCGTAGCGCAGGAGGTGCCAACCGCGCAGCGCGGAGGCGAGTTGGGAGGCGGTGGCGGGCTCGCCCTGCCAGGACAGCTCGGCGCGCCAGGTGCCGGGGGAGGCGGGTTGTCGGGTCCAGTCGAGGCCGACGCGGGAGCCGAGGACGGAGGCGACGGCCCACTCGATATGCGGACACAGCGCGCGGGGGGCGGAGTGCACATACAGAACACCACGTGTCGTCATCGGGACCTCCACTTCCCAACCTGCGCCCGCGCCGCGCCTCCGGCCGCCCCCACCGTGACCCCGACCGCGCACGAACAGTAAACACCATTGCCGTCTTTTCTCGGCAAAGCGGACAGCGTGTGACGTGCGGTCATCTCTTAACCTTGGTGGTGGCACGCACCCCAGGCGCTGCCCGTGCCACAACCAAGCTACCGCCCCGCACGGTGCCCACCGGGACAACGCGAGCCCGGACGGCGGCACCACGCCCGAACAGCGGGAGATCGAGGGAGTCCGCATGACCGTTCACCTCCGCGCCGCACTCGCCTCGTTGACCCTGTCCGCGTTGCTGCTCGGGTGCACCTCCACCGGCCAGGACGCTGGTCAGGAGGCCGAGCGGGGCTCCGGGACGGAGTCCGACCGGGGTTCGTCCGAGGGTTCGTCCGAGGGGGAGGCGGCCGCCCCCGAGGAGGACGTCCCGACCTGGAACACCGAACCGGCTTCCATCGCGGCGATGGGTGACTCCATCACCCGTGGCTTTGACGCCTGCGCCCTGTTGGCGGACTGCCCCGAGGCGTCGTGGGCCACCGGCACGGACAGCGAGGTCGACAGCCTGGCCCGGCAGTTGCTCGGGGACGATGTCGCGGTGGCCGAGCGCTCCTGGAACCTGGCCTCCTCGGGCGCGGTGATGGCCGACCTGCCGGCGCAGGCCGCCGAGGCCGTCGCGCTGGAGCCGGAGCTGGTGACGGTGTTGATCGGCGCCAACGACGCGTGCGCCACCGACGTCGAGCGGATGACGGAGGTGGCCGAGTTCCGCGCGGACTTCGCGGAGGCGCTCGGGGTGATCCGGGCCGAGCTGCCGGAGACCGGCGTCTATGTGGCGAGCGTTCCCGACCTGGAGCGGCTGTGGTCGGAGGGGCAGGGCTCGACGCTGGCGCGGGCGATATGGCGGCTGGCGAACGTGTGCCCCTCGATGTTGGCGGACGCCGACGAGCAGGGCGCCGAGGCGACCGAGCGCAGGGCGGAGGTGAGCGACCGGGTGCGCGCCTACAACGAGGCGCTGGCCGAGGTGTGCGCGCGGGACGCGCTCTGCCGTTACGACGGTGGCGCGGTGTACGACTACGCGTTCACGGCCGACCACATCAGCGACTGGGACTGGTTCCACCCCAGCCGGCACGGGCAGTCGACGCTGGCGGCCCTCGCGTACGAGCAGGTCACCATGGACGCCGTCGAGTAGGCCGGCGCCGGGCCGATTCCCGCCGCTGCCGCGCCATTGACAGCGGAACTCTTCGGTGAATACGTTCTGCTCAGCATTTCGAACGTATGACGAAATACCGAACAAGCGGAGGTCCGAGCCCGTGCGCATCACCGGTATCAGCACCCATGTCGTGGGCACCCCGTGGCGCAACCTCACCTATGTCCAGGTCCATACCGACGAGGGGCTGACCGGCGTCGGCGAGACCCGGATGCTGGGGCACACCGACGCGCTGCTGGGATACCTCAGGGAGGCCGAGGTCAACCACATCCTGGGCTCCGACCCGTTCGCCGTCGAGGACCTGGTGCGGCGGATGAAGACCGGTGACTACGGGCGCGCCGGGGAGATCGTGATGTCCGGCATCGCCTGTGTGGAGACGGCCTGTTGGGACATCAAGGGACAGGCCCTGGGCGTTCCGGTCTGGCAGCTGCTGGGCGGGCGGGCCAACGCGAAGGACAACCGGATCAAGGCGTACGCCAACGGCTGGTACACCGTCGAGCGCACCCCCGAGGCGTTCCACAAGGCGGCCACCAGGGTGGTCGAGCGCGGCTATCTGGCGCTGAAGCTGGACCCGTTCGGGACCGGCAGCTTCGAGTTGGACCACGCGGAGACCGTGCGTTCCCTGTCGCTGGTCGAGGCGGTGCGGGACGCGATCGGTCCGGAGCGTGAGCTGTTGCTGGAGATGCACGGCCGGTTCAGCCCGGCGACCGCGATCCGGCTGGCGAAGGAGTTGGAGCCGTTCCAGCCGTCCTGGCTGGAGGAGCCGGTGCCGCCGGAGAACCTCAAGGCCCTCGCGAAGGTCGCCGAGAAGACCACGCTGCCCATCGCCACCGGCGAGCGCATCCACGACCGGATCGAGTTCCGGGAGCTGTTCGAGTCGCAGGCCGCCGACATCATCCAGCCGGACCTGGGGCACCTGGGCGGCATCGGCGAGATGCGGAAGCTGGCCGCCACGGCCGAGACCCACTACGTGCTGGTCGCGCCGCACAACGTCGGCGGCTCGGTGCTCACCGCCGCCAGCCTGCAACTGGCCGGCTGCACGCCGAACTTCAAGATCCTGGAGCACTTCAACGACTTCGCCGACGCGGAGATCAAGAAGGTCGTCAAGGGCGCGCCCCAGGTGGTGGACGGGTACTTCACGCTCTCCGAGGAGCCGGGGCTCGGCGTCTCGCTGGACACGGACGCGGCGGCCGAGTTCCCGCAGCAGCAGGCCAGGTTCGACCTGTGGGCCGAGGGCTGGGAGAAGCGCGAGGGGACCAGGCGATGACCGGGCCGGCGCGCAGCGTCGTCGTCGAACGGCCGGGCGCCTTCCGCCTCGTCGAGGCCGAACGGCCCGAACCCGGGCCGGGCGAGGTGCGGGTGCGGGTGCACGCGGCCGGCGTGTGCGCCAGCGACCGGGAGCTGTTCGACGGCACCAGGCCGGCGGACTACGCCCGTTATCCGGTGGTGCCGGGCCACGAGTGGTCGGGCATGGTGGACGCGGTGGGCGAGGGCGTCGATCCGGCGCTGGTCGGCCGGGGCACGGTGGCCGAGGGCTTCCGCGCCTGCCAGCGCTGCGAGCGCTGCCGGGCCGGCGAGCAGACCCTGTGCACCGCCGGCTACGCGGAGACCGGGTTCACGGAGCCGGGCGCGTTCGCCGACTATCTGGTGCTGCCGGCGCGGCTGTTGCACCCGCTGGCGCCCGACGTGGACCTGACCTCGGCCGCGCTGCTGGAGCCGGCGGCCGTGGTCGCGGCCGCCGTGCTGCGCGGCGCGCCCCGCGCGGGCGAGCGGATCGCGGTGCTGGGCTGCGGGACGCTGGGGCTGCTGGCCGTTCAACTGCTCGCCGCCTCCACGCCCGTTGAGCTGCTGGCGGTCGATCCCCGGCCGCGCCCGCTGGAGTTGGCCGCCGAGATGGGCGCGACGCGCGCGCTGACGCCCGAGCGGGTGGGCGAAGGCCCCGGCGCGTTCGACCTGGTGGTGGAGACGGCGGGGGCGCCCGGCACGGCGGCCGACGCCTGCCGGCTGGCCCGCAGGGGCGGCCGGGTGGTGCTGACCGGCGTGCCCGAGCCGGGCGCGCTGGGCCTGGACCCGGTGCTGCTGCTGGTCAACCAGCTGACCGTGGCCGGGATCTTCGGCGCGGCGCCGGCCGCCTGGTCCTATGCCGTGCACGCCTTCAACCACGGGCTGCTCCGCCCCGAGAAACTCGTCTCGCACCAGCTTCCCCTCGCGTCATTCGGGGAAGCGATGAGACTGGTCGGCAGCGGCGACCCGGACGTGGGCAAGGTCCTGCTGATGCCGTGACGACCTCCGGCATCCCAGCGTGGCCACCCAACCCCCCTGCAACCGAACCCTGATCGAAATACCGAACGACCGCACGTCTGGAGCATCGTGTCTGACCCCGCCGCCCCCTCCGCCCGCCCCGGTGACGCCGCGCTGGCCGCGCTCGGCTTCGCCCCGCCCGCCGAACTCCCCGCCGACTCCTCCCCGCACGCCTTCCCGGACGGCGGCACCTGGCGCACCGAGATCCCCTCGGTCGAGGGGCCCGAGGCCCTGGCCACGGTGCTGGAGGAGGCCGCCCGGCTGTCCGTGCCGATCCACCGGATCAGCCAGGGCAGCGGCGTGTGGATGCTCACCGACGCCGAGATCACCGAGATGGTCGACGCCTGTGCCGAGGCCGGCACCGAGCTGTGCCTGTTCACCGGCCCCCGGGGCACCTGGGACATCGGGGCCGCCACCCGCACCGCCTCCGGCGGCGCCGGCCCGCGCGCACGGGGACAGCGCGCGGTCGCCGGCTGTGTGGAGGACGCGCTGCGCGCGGCCTCGTTGGGCGTGCGCTGCCTGCTGGTGGCGGACGAGGGCGTGCTCTGGGCGCTCCACCAGCTGCGCGCGCGGGGGGAGTTGCCGGCCGACACCACGTTCAAGGTCTCGGCGTTGATCGGCCCGGTCAACCCGATCGCCGTCTCGGTGCACGAGGGCCTGGGCGGCGACTCGGTCAACATCCCCTCGGACCTGACGCTGGAGCACCTCAGCGAGATCCGTCGGGTGACCCGGGTGCCGCTGGACTTCTATCTGGAGGCGCCCGACGACCTCGGCGGCTATGTCCGGATGCACGAGATAGCCGAGCTGATCCGGCGCGGGGCGCCGATCTACCTCAAGTTCGGCCTGAGCAAGGCGCCCGGGATCTACCCGTACGGCGCCCACCTGCGCGATGTCACCCTCAACAGCGCCAGGGAGCGGGTCCGTCGGGGGCGGCTGGCCCTGGACCTGTTGTCCCGGCTCGGCGCCGACGAGGGCATGTCACCGCTCGGCTCCCGACTGCCGGGGACCCTGCGCCGCTTCCCGCTGGACAGGGCCGAGCACACTCCAACCGCTTCCAACAAAACAGTCCATACTCCATCATCAAACGGCAGCAACAGCACAGCAGAAGAGGCGTCACCTGTCGAAAGGACGTGACCGTCAATGTCTCGTGCACGAGCCGCGACCCGCACCCTCGCCGTCACCGCCGCCCTCGTCCTCCCCCTGACCGCGTGCGGCCAGGACTCGGGTGGAGGCGGCGGGCGCGACGCCGACGCCGAGGGCGGGACCGTGGGCATCGCGATGCCCACCAAGTCGTCGGAACGATGGATAGCCGACGGCGACAACATGGTCGCGCAGTTCGAGGAGGCCGGCTACGAGACCGACCTCCAGTACGGCGAGGACCGGGTCGAGAACCAGATATCCCAGATCGAGAACATGATCGCCCGGGGCCATGACCTGCTGGTGATCGCCGCCATCGACGGCTCCTCGCTGAGCAACGTCCTCCAGCAGGCCGCCGACGCCGACATCCCGGTCATCGCCTACGACCGGCTGCTGATGAACTCCGAGAACGTCGACTGCTACGCGACGTTCGACAACAGCCAGGTCGGCGAACTCCAGGCGCGGTACATCGTGGACGCGCTCGGCCTGGAGGAGAACCAGGACGAGTCCTTCAACATCGAGCTGTTCGCCGGCTCGCCCGACGACAACAACACCCGGTACTTCTTCGAGGGGGCGATGAGCGTCCTCGACCCGTATCTGGAGAGCGGTCAACTCGTCGTCCAGAGCGGCCAGACCGAGCTGAGCGAGGTCACCACCGAACGCTGGGACGGCGGCACCGCCCAGAACCGGATGGACGACCTGCTCACCGCGCACTACCGCGGCGAGCCCGTGGACGCGGTGCTCTCCCCGTACGACGGGATCTCCATCGGCGTGCTCTCCGCGCTCAAGAGCGTGGGCTACGGCTCGGGCGACACCCCGTTCCCCGTGGTCACCGGGCAGGACGCCGAGCTGGCCTCGGTGAAGTCGATCGTGACGGGCGAGCAGACCCAGACCGTCTACAAGGACACCCGCGAACTGGCCCGGCTGGCCGTCGCCATGGGCGAGGCGCTGCTCGCCGGCGAGGAGCCCGAGGTCAACGACACCGAGAGCTACGACAACGGCGTCAAGGTCGTGCCCGCCTACCTGCTGGAGCCGGTCAGCATCGACGCGGAGAACTACGAGCTGCTGATCGAGGAGGGCTACTACACCGAGGCCCAGATCACGGGCTGAGCCGGGGCTGTCAGGACGTCCGACGGGACCGCCTGACAGGGAGAGAGAGAACGCCATGGCACCACACGTGCTGGAAATGCGCGGGATCACCAAGACCTTCCCCGGCGTCAGGGCCCTCGACGGGGTGGACATCTCGGTGCGCACCGGAGAGGTGCACGCGATCTGCGGCGAGAACGGCGCCGGGAAGTCCACCCTGATGAAGGTGCTCAGCGGGGTCCACCCGCACGGCACCTACGGCGGGGAGATCCGCTTCGAGGGCGAGCCGTGCGAGTTCAGGGACATCAGGGCCAGCGAGCGGCGCGGCATCGTGATCATCCATCAGGAGCTGGCGCTGGTCCCCCAGCTGTCCATCGCCGAGAACATCTTCCTGGGCAACGAACGGGCCACGCGCGGCGTCATCAGCTGGTCGTCCACGCTGGTGGAGACCGAACGGCTGCTGCGCCGCGTCGGCCTGGACGAGCGGCCCGGCACCCGGATCTCCGAACTGGGCGTCGGCAAGCAGCAGTTGGTGGAGATCGCCAAGGCCCTGGCCAAGCGGGTCAAGCTGCTGATCCTCGACGAGCCGACGGCCGCGCTCAACGACGAGGACAGCCGCAAGCTCCTCGAACTCATCGGTGAACTCCGCGACCAGGGCATCTCCTGCATCCTGATCTCGCACAAGCTCAACGAGATCCGGCAGGTGGCCGACACGGTCACGGTGATCAGGGACGGCCGGTCCATCGAGACGCTGACCGTGCGGGAGAGCCCGGGCGAGCCGTCCCGGATCACCGACGAGCAGCTGATCGAGCGGATGGTCGGCCGGGAGCTGGACCGGTTCTACCCCGACCGCACGCCCTACACCGGCGACCGCGCCGGGCAGGTCGCGCTGACCGTGCGGGACTGGACGGTGCGGCACCCGGTGGACACCGGCCGCACGGTGGTCGACTCGGTCTCCTTCGAGGTGCGCCACGGGGAGATCCTGGGCCTCGCGGGGCTGATGGGCGCCGGGCGCACCGAGTTGGCGATGAGCGTCTTCGGGCGCTCCTGGGGCCGGTACGAGCGCGGCACGGTGGAGCTGCACGGCCGGGAGATCTCGACCCGGACGGTGGCGGAGGCCGTGCGGCACGGGATCGCCTATGTCACCGAGGACCGCAAGACCTACGGCCTCAACCTGATCGACACCATCAGCCGCAACATCTCGCTGGCCGCCCTGCCCCGGATGGCCAGCCGGGGGCTGGTGGACGCGCACAGCGAGCGCCAGGTCGCCGAGCGGTTCCGCGCCTCGATGAACATCAAGGCACCCACGGTCTTCGAGCAGGTGGGCCGCCTCAGCGGCGGCAACCAGCAGAAGGTGGTGCTCAGCCAGTGGATCAACGCCGAGCCGCAGGTGCTGATCCTCGACGAGCCGACGCGGGGCATCGACGTCGGCGCCAAGTCGGAGATCTACACCGTGATCGACCAACTGGCCGCGCGGGGCAAGGCGGTGGTGGTCATCTCCTCGGAGCTGTCCGAGCTGCTGGGGATCTGCGACCGGATCGCCACGATGGCCTTCGGCCGCCTGACCGGGGTGCTGGACCGCGACGAGGCCACCCAGGAGGGGCTGATGCGGCTGATGACCAGGACGAACCCAGCGGACCCAGCCGACGCCGACCCCGGGGACCCCGCCGACCCGGCCGTGAGGGGAGAGGGATGAGATGAGCCAGGCCACTCTCGGCAAGAACACGCGGGACCAACGGGAACCGGACGGTTCCGGCGCCTCCACGGAGCGGTCCCTGGCGGCGCGGGCGCTGCGCGCGCTGCGGAACAACATGCGGCAGTACGGGATGCTGATCGCCCTGGTGCTCCTGCTCGGGCTGTTCCAGGTCTGGAGCGGGGGCGACATGCTGTTGCCCCGCAATGTCACCAATATTGTGCTTCAGAACGGCTACATCCTGATTCTGGCCATCGGCATGATGATCGTGATCATCAATGGCCATATCGATCTGTCCGTGGGGTCCTTGGCCGCCTTCACGGGGGCGGCGGCGGCCGTGATGATGGTGGACCACGACCTGCCCTGGCAGGTCGCACTGGCCGTCTCGCTGCTGATCGGGGCGGTGGTGGGGGCCTGGCAGGGCTTCTGGATCGCCTATGTGGGCATCCCGTCCTTCATCGTCACCCTGGCCGGAATGCTGCTCTTCCGGGGCGCCACCCAGATCCTGCTGGACGGGCAGTCGGTCTCCCCGTTCCCCAAGGGCTTCCAGGACATCAGCCAGGGCTTCCTGCCGGAGGTCGGCCCCAACACCAACTACCACAACCTCACGGTGTTGTTGGGCGTGGCGGTGTGCGCGATCGCGCTCCTCCAGGAGTGGCGGCAGCGGCAGCAGGCGCAGGCGTACGAGCTGCATGTGCTGCCGTTCCGGATCTTCCTGTTGAAGTGCGTGGCCATCGTCGCCGCGATGATGGCGTTCACCCTGACCCTGGCGAGCTACCGGGGCGTGCCGGTGATCCTGCTGATCCTGGGTGGGCTGCTGGTGGCGATGGGCTTCGTGATGCGCAACGCGGTGGTCGGCCGGCACATCTACGCGCTGGGCGGCAACCGGGCGGCGGCGCAGCTCTCCGGCGTCAAGGACAAGCGCGTCACCATGCTGGTCTTCGTCAACATGGGCGTGCTGGCCGCGCTGGCCGGCTGTGTCTTCGCGGCCCGGCTCAACGCGGGCACCCCGGGCGCCGGCAACCTCTTCGAGCTGGAGGCGATCGCCGCCGCGTTCATCGGCGGCGCCTCGATGAGCGGCGGCGTGGGCACCGTGCTGGGCGCGGTGATCGGCGGACTGGTGCTGGGCGTGCTCAACAACGGCATGTCCCTGGTCGGCATCAGTCAGGACTGGCAGCAGGTGATCAAGGGCCTGGTCCTGCTCGCCGCCGTCGGCTTCGACGTGTGGAACAAGCGCCGCGCCAGCTCCTGAGGTTGGGCCCCTGCGGTCGCTGAGGTTCCGGGCGGCACGGGGGGAACGATCAGCATCGAACAGAAGTAATCTGAATTCGAGCAATACGGCACACTCAGCAACGGGACAATCAGAAGGAGCAGCCTTCGATGACCACCTCAAGGAGAGCCGTGATCGCGACGGCGGCCGCCGCGGGGATCACCGCGGCGACGGCCGGCCGGGCCTCGGCGGGAGGCCATGGCGGACAGCCGCCCCACCCCGAACGCTTCGGTGAGCTGGAGGACGGCACCGAGGTCCAGCGGTGGACCCTCGCGAACGGTGGCATCCGGCTCGGGGTGCTCAACTTCGGCGGTATCGTCCAGACCCTCGAAGTGCCCGACCGGGACGGCGAGTCGGTCAACATCTCGCTGGGCTTCGCCGAACTCGACCCCTACCTCGGCGACTCGCCCTACATGGGCGCGCTGATAGGCCGCTACGGCAACCGCATAGCCGCCGGCAGGTTCACCCTGGACGGCACTGAGTACCAGGTGCCGGTCAACGACGGGCCCAACAGCCTGCACGGCGGCACCCAGGGCTTCGACAAGCGGATCTGGGACGTCAACCCGAACGGCAGGTCGGGGCTGACGCTCACCTACTCCAGCCCGGACGGCGAGATGGGCTACCCGGGCACGCTGGACGTCCGGGTGGACTACACCCTGACCGACGACGGCGAGTTCCGCATCGACTACGAGGCGACCACCGACGCGCCCACCGTGCTCAACCTCACCAACCACACCTACTTCAACCTGGCGGGCGAGGGCAACGGCGGGGTCTACGACCACAAGCTGAGCCTGGCCGCCGGCCGGTTCACCCCGGTCGACGAGGTCCTGATCCCCACCGGCGAGCTGGCCTCCGTCGGCGGCACCCCGTTCGACTTCCGCCGGGGGAAGACCATCGGCGAGGACATCAGGGAGAGCCACCAGCAGATCCTCTACGGCCAGGGCTTCGACCACAACTTCGTCCTGGACAAGGGGATCACCCGTCGCCCCGAGCGCTTCGCCCAGCTCTACGAGCGGCGCTCGGGCCGGCTGATGACCGTCTCCACCACGGAGCCGGGCGTGCAGTTCTACAGCGGGAACTTCCTCGACGGCACCCTGGTCGGCACCTCGGGCCGGGCCTACCGGCAGGGTGACGGGCTGTGCCTGGAGACCCAGCACTTCCCGGACTCGCCCAACCAACCCGACTTCCCGTCGACCGTGCTCCGCCCGGGCGAGACCTACCGCTCCACCACGGTCTACGCCTTCTCCACCCGCTGATCCCCACTGATCCCAGCCGATCGGCCCGCCGGCCCGTGGACCACCCGGTCCACGGGCCGGCCCGCGTTCCCGACCCGACGCCGCGCCACCGCGCCGCTACCGCACCACCGCCTCCGAATCCGCCCGCGCCACCGACAGCACCAACTCCCGCAGCCGCTCGACATACAGCCGCATCGTCTTCCCCGCCACCTCGGTGTCCGGGAAGCGGGCGGCGAACTGGAGCCCCTCGTGCAGCCGGGTCAGCCACACGCAGACCCGGTCCCCGTAGGAGACGCGGACCAGCCCGTACGCGCGCAGCTCCGCCCACCGCTCCGACAGGGGCACCCCGCGCCCGTCCACATAGGACAGGAACGAGCAGAGGTCCGGCGAGTCGAAGCGGAAGTCGGAGCCCAGCAGCCCCAGCGCCCGCGCGATGGGAATCCGCGCGCACCCCCGGTTCGCGCGCAGCGCCGAACGGGCCATCGGCAGCGCCTCGTCGAACCCCGACGCCCGCCCCACCGGGATCTCGACCGGAGCGCCGCCCACATACCAGCCGACCGAGTCCGACCACCGGGACCTGACCCGCGTGTGGAACGGCACCACGGTGCGGTAGGTGTCCACCCCGCCCAACTCCCGGAAGACCAGAGCCGACGCGGCGAGCGCGCCGACCAGCGTCCCGCCGAACGGCCGGCAGTGCGCCTCGAACGCCGCCGCCGCGCGGTCGTCCACCAGCGTCTCGTGCTCGAACCGCTGCGTCGGCAGCGGCCCTTCGGGATCGAGCCCCAGGTCGACGGGGAACGCCGGCATCACCCCGCCGGAGCGGGCGACGAACTCCCGCCAGCGGCCGATGATCTCGTGCGTTCCGTCGATGGCGTCGGCCCGCGCGCGCTCGGTGGCGCAGAAGTCGACATAGCTGTCGACCGGCGGCAGCGGCGCCGGCTCGCCGCGCAGCTGGGACGCGTAGAGCTGGTGGATCTCGGCGGGGATGCGGTAGAGGGAGTGCGCGTCGACGTTGCTGTGGTCGAAGGCCAGGTAGAGCGCGGCGCCGTCCGGCCTGACCACGGCCGTGTAGAGGAAGTTGGGCCAGCTCAGGGCGTCGGCCGCCCGGTCGAAGCGGTCCTGGAGATAGCGGGTGAGCGTCGCCGGCTCGGCGAAGTGGCCGACCTCGGACCGGTCCAGCGCCACGGCCTCGGCCGGCAGTGTGAACCGCCGCACCGTCTCGCCCGCCCAGCGGAACCCGCTGCGCAGCGTCTCGTGCCGCAACGTCCAGGCGTGCAGCGCCCGTTCGAGGGCGTCCAGGTCCACGCGGCCCGGCAGGTCGAAGGCGACGCCGAGCCAGCCGGGCGCGCACAGCCCGGCGGCGCGGGCGTCACGGGCGGTCCTGAGGTGGAACTCCTGCACATAGGCGGGCGGTCGGGAGTCGTCCGGCGCCGACCTCGCGGCCTCGACGGTCGGCGCTGGCAGCGACCACTCCACCAGTCGCCCGGGGCGGATCTCGCAGCGCTGGATGTCGGTCATTCGCACGGGGCTCTCCGTTCACACGCCCCGGGGACTCAGGTGGCGCGGGTGGGGGTCGGGAAGGGCCGGCGGGCCAGGGCACGGGACCGCCGCGCCCTCGCACGCCGCCGTCGCCCGGCCCGGCGCCGCGAGAGGCGCGCGGGTCAACGGTCGACGGCATAACAGAACCAACGCGCCGGGCGCCTCCCGGTCACGCCCGCCCACCCGACCGCGCGCCGCCTCACTCCGTGTCGGTCAGCAGCCGACGGGTCCTGGCCGGCGCCGTGGCGGGGAGTTCGCCGAGGATGTCGGCGAGCGTGGTGCCGGCGAGGCTGCTCCGCCAGGCGCGGTGCGCCTCGTGCATCCTGACGGCGAGCAGACAGGCGTCGGCGCAGTCCTCCGGCGGGTGGGCGCCGCGCCCGCGCTGGCGGATCTCGCGGCACTGGAACGGCGTCGACCCCCCGTCCACGGCCTCGACGATCTCCAGGAGGGTGATCTCGGCGGCCGGCCTGGCCAGTTGGAACCCGCCGCGCGGCCCCGTGGTGGCGCTGAGCAGCCCGGCCCTGACCAGGGCCTGGAGCTGCTTGGCGAGATAGGGCGCCGGCAGGTCGAAGTAGGCGGCGAGCTGGGCGGCCGAGGCCGTGGCACCCGGTTCGAGCTGCGCCAGCGAGGTCGCGCAGTGCAGGAGCCATTCGGTGCTCACGGGCAGCTTCATGGCGTCGAGTCTAGCGACGGCGCCCCGGATCTAAGATATTGCGGATCTCTTTAGTCCTGGATAGCGTCGGCCGAGACATCGGGAGACCCGAACGAAGGACCCGGGACAGAACGAGAAGAGAAGAGGACGCCATGCGCATCGCCATCGCCGGAGCGACCGGGAGGATCGGCTCCCTGACCGTTCGGACCCTGGAACGGGACGGGCACGAGGTCGTCCGGATCAGCCGCTCGCTCGGCGTGGACCTGCTGACCGGCGAGGGCCTGGACGCCGCGCTGGTCGGCGTCGACGCGCTGATCGACACGACCAACACCCCCGCGATGGAACGGAGTTCGGCCGTCGAGCAGCTCGGCACCATGACGCGGAACCTGCTGGCCGCCGAGGAGAGGGCCGGGGTCCGCCACCATGTGCTGCTGTCGATCGTCGGCATCCAGCGGATCGACGGCAACGCGCACTACGCCGGCAAGCGCGAGCAGGAGCGGCTGGTCGCCGAGGGGCCGATCCCGTGGACGGTGGTGCCGGCCACCCAGTTCCACGACTTCGCGGAGATGGTCGCGGGCTGGACCGAGCGGGACGGCCAGGCCACCATCGCGCCGCTGCTGGTGCGGCCCGTCGCGCCCGCCGACGTCGCCGAGGTGCTGGCCGAGGTCGCGACCGACCGGCCGCAGGGCCGCTACGCCGACCTGGCGGGCCCCGACACCCAGGACCTGGTGGACATGGCCCGCCGCACCCACCGCGTGCGGGGGCGCGAGGTGCGCCTGGTGCCGACCTGGTCCGGGGTGTTCGGCACCGACATGGGCGGGGAGGCGCTGCTGCCCGGCGAGAACGCCCGGATCGCGCCGACCACGTTCGAGCAGTGGCTGAACGAGCAGGCCGCCGCCCGGTGAACGCGCGGCACGGCCGGTGCGCCCGCCGCCCGTCCGCCGCCCGGTGAACGGGCGGGCTCAGGGCAGCAGTTCGACCTCGATCGCGGGATAGAGCGTGCGCAGCGGCTCGGGCGTCGCGGTGATCACCGGCCACTGGCGGGCGGCCGCGAGATAGGCCACATGGCCGGGCGTGGTCGCTGCCGGCCGGTGCGCGGAGCGCAGGATGCCCGAGCCGACGGCGTGCGCCTCGTCCAGCGCGGCGAAGGCCACCAGCGGGAACCGCAGGATCGCGGTGAGCGCGTCCCGGCCGTGCGGGTGCAGGTCGGCCGCCGCGTCGGCGACGCAACTGGCCGGCGCCAACAGCGGGATGACGTGCCGGTGCGCGGCGCTCAGCAACGCCCGCATGTGCGGGCTGCCCTGGGCCGCTGCGACCAGCGCCGTGGTGTCGAGGATGCGACCGCCTATCGCGGGGGCGGCGCCCGAGGGTTCGTCGGGCGCCGTCACGCGGCGCCGCGCCCCTCGGCGGTGTCGAGGCCCAGGGCGCGGTCGGCCCACTTGTGGTGCTCCTCGCCCGGGAGTTGCTCGCCGAAGAGCCGGCGGAGCGTCTCGTCGACCTCGGCGGTCTCCTCCTCGCGGCGGAGCAGCTCCTGGATGTGCCCGGAGACGCTGGGGATGCGCCCGGCCGCCTCGGCGGCCTTCAGCCGCATCAGCTGGTCCTCGGGCAACGAGATCGCCGTTTTCCGCATGGTCATACTTCAGTAGTACCACCGACCGGCCCCGGAGGCCAGACCTCACCGACCGGTTTGCGGGCCGGCGCGAGCGGCGCTCTAGTGGAGGGAGAGACATCGGGCGGCCAGGGAGCGAACATGGTGCGGGAGACGGCCACCAGCCCGGCGCTGGAGCGGCAGACCCAACGGCTGCGCCTGCGCGGCCTGCGCCTCCAGGCCACGGAGGCGGCCGTCGCGCTGCTCTCGGGGGAGCCCGACCGCACCGATGAGCTGCGCTCGGAGGTCGACGCCGTGCTCGCCGGGCACGAGGCACGCCGGGGCGACACCGTGTTGGTGGACACCCGCGAGGGACGCCTGACAGTAAGGATGTTCATGGACGTCTCCCGGCGAGGTCTGACCCAACGCCTGACTGACTTCGGGTCTTCAACGGGATCTGTCGGCCTGTGCCGGGAGACGTCCGTACGCATCCACCGGCCTGGGC
>NZ_RFFJ01000001.1 GCF_003696235.1 Streptomyces triticirhizae | reverse complement strand
GCGGCTGGCCGAGGCCGCCCACGAC
Source organism: Streptomyces triticirhizae (assembly GCF_003696235.1). GTDB lineage: Bacteria > Actinomycetota > Actinomycetes > Streptomycetales > Streptomycetaceae > Streptomyces > Streptomyces triticirhizae. The sequence goes on along the minus strand of NZ_RFFJ01000001.1, from coordinate 128,664 downwards.
TGGCCGCACCACGCCCCCGCCCCGCCGACCGTGGCGGCCGGCCCGCAGGCGCTGGTGACCGACCGGAGCAAGGCCCCGCCCGCCGCGCTGGCCGACGGGCCCTGGCGCACCGTCGTCCATGTCACGCGCACCGTGCCGCGCCGCGCCGCGTTCTGGCACCGCCCGCACATGCTGCTGGCCCTCGACGCCGCCCACGCGCCCCAGGTCGCGCGCCTGCTGGGCGCCGAGGCCGCCGCCCACACATCCCGCCTCGCCCCCGGCGAGGTCGCCCTCTTCCGCCCGACCGTCCCCGAAACGCTCCGCCTCGACATCTCCCCCGCCGAGACCGCCCTGTTGACCCCGCCCCGGCCCTGACGCGGGAGCCGCACGCGCCGCACCCATGGCACCGGCACCGTCGAGGAGGCGTCGTTGGCCCCGGCGGCCGGAGTTCCGCTGTACATCGCCGCGGGCTACGGAGGCGCCGCCGCGGATATCGCCGAGGCTCTCGGATACCCGTGCGACCTCCAGGTACCTCGTCCCACTGATGCTTCTCCGCCCGACCCACGCTTCACCGAGGGGCTCGCACGGCTCCAGGAACGCGCCGCCGCCCCCGACTGGCCCGGACTCCGTAACGGCTTGCCGGAGGAGGACAACCGCCTCTACGTGAACTCCCGCTATCCCCAGGAGATCGCCGCCCTCACCGATCACGGACTGATGCGACTCCGCTCGTCGGCACCGGAGACCGCGGCCGACGATCCAGGCCAGCAGGGGACCTACCATCGAGGTCGTGACCACGGCCATGACCACCATCAGCGAGTGGAGATCCTGCCCGAGGAAAGTCCAACTCCAGGCCGACGAGGACACCGTCGGGAGGTGATCCGCCGGTTCAACGAGGTCGGCCCGGCCTGCCTGGACCTTCCATGGGCGGGAGTCCCTCCCCTGCTCACCCTGACGACGAGGGCTTCGTCGTCCAGACGGCCAACACCCGCCCCACCACGCTCGGTCAGCCCCTCACCCGCTGGCCGATCCGCGAACTCGTCGCCTGCCCCTGAGCGTGACGCCAGGCTTCACCACATCGAGCACCTACTGGACCGTTCCCGGACCGGGTCTTCACCCGCGACGGGTTCGGGCCCTTGGAAATCCGCGCCATAGCGGGCTCCTGCCGGGCGAAGACGGGCACACCGAACCGGCTGCCGGCGACCTACCGCCACACCCACGGCGTCACCACCAGCCAGACCGCGAGGCCCCGGCGACGGCGTTCGCCGGGGCCCGTCGCACCGCGATACCGTGCCCCGTCGCGCCGCCCGCAGGGCTCAGCGGCGCTGCGGGTGCGGGGTCAGGAGTTGGTCGACCGGCGCGAAGTCGTCGGTCAGTACGCGGGCTTCGCCGATCCACTCCGCCAGCGCGGCACCCTCGACGACCCGCCAGCCGCTGCCGCGCTCGGCGACGCGTTCGCCCCACGCCTCAGCGTCGAAGGGGGTGTCGGAGGCCGTGGCGACGAAGTTGCCGCCGCCCTCGCCCTCGAAGGCACCCGGCCGCCCCGCCACCGCGACATGCTCGAACTCCGCATCCAACGTGCGAACGGCGGCGCGGACGAAGGCGAGTTCGCCGTGGTCGATCATGTTGACGGTGTAGAGGCCGCCGGGGCGCAGCACCCGTCCGATGTCGGCGAGCGCCTCGCGGGTGGTGAGGTGCCAGGGCACGCTGACGCCCCCGAACGCGTCGCCGACGACCAGGTCGCGGGAGTCGTCGGCGATCCGGCGCAGCCCCAACCGGGCGTCCTCCACCCGCACCTGGAGTCGTTCTCCCGTCGCCACGCCCAGTCGTTCCCGGTCGATCTCGATCACGCCGGGGTCGATCTCGGATACCACGCTGGTGGAGCCCGGGCGCACCGCGTCCAGATAGGTCGGCACGGAGAGCCCGCCGGCGCCGAGGTGGTAGGCGTCCAGCGCCTCACCCGCCGGGTAGGCGGTGTCGATCAGGGAGGCGATCGCCTGGACATAGGCGAACTCCAGGTGCTCGGGGTCGTCGAGATCGACGTAGGAGTGGCGCAGACCGTCCAGGACGAGGGTCCGGCCGCCGTCCCGTTCCGGGTCCTCCTCGACCGCCGCGCAGTGGTAGCGCGTCTCCACGTCGCACCCGCTGGGGACCGCCGCTCCCCCGGCGACGCTGCCGCCGACGGCCACACCAGCCAACAACATCCGCCGCCCGCGCCGCCAGTCCCGCGTCGAGGCGTCGACGAGGACACCGGCCAACAGCAGGACGACCCCGAGGCCCATCAGGATCACGCTGACCGGGACGACCGAGACCAGCACGAACCCGGTCAGCACCGTGCCGGCGATGCCGCCGGCCGTCCCGACTCCCGAGAGCCGCCCCACCACCGTGCCGGTCACCTCCAGGTCGACCAACAGCAGCTTGGTGACCATCGGGGTGACCGCCGTGAGCAGCGCGGCCGGCACGAACAGGCAGCAGCCGCCGACGAACAGCGCCATCGCGCCGTCCGCCGCGCCGGCCAGCCGCACGGCGCTCGGCGTCAACGCCACGGCCACCCCGGACAGCCCCAGCAGCGGCCCGAGGGTCCGGCGCGGCGCCATCACGTCGGCGGCCCGCCCACCGGCCCACGCCCCCAGGGCGATCGCCGTCAGGGCGATGCCGATCACCATGGTGTTCATCTCCAGGGTGAGCCCGACATAGGGCGCCAGCAGCCGCAGCGCGACCAGCTCGACGACGAGCACCGCCGCCGAAGACCCGAAGACCAGCACGGCGCCGGTGCGCGGGCCGATCCCCGGCGCGGGCGCCGGCTCCCCGCCCTCCCCCCGGGCGGCTCCGGTTGGCGTGGCGCGCGTGTCCGAGGGGCGGTCACGGCCCGTTGTCCCTGATGCGTGAGCAGTCATGTCGACCTACGTTCGAAAGGTGAAGTCCGCCGGGTTGCACGGGCGTTGCCGGGACGGCGCCATGCCGACCGCGCGGGGGCGCCCCGGAGGCCGGCCGAACGGCCGTCCGGCATCGCCGCGTTCCTCATCCTGCCAGCAGCCGCGCGGCCGTTCCGCCCCTCGGATGCGGAACGCGCCGGTGGGTCGCCCACGCGTCAACTCCCTTACGAGCGGCCCGGGGAGACGTGATGCATCCGCCCTGGGGTGCCCGAGCGCTTCCCAGCGGCTCGGCGACGCCTCGGTCGGCAGGCCGCCGGAAGGCGGGTCAGACCCGGAGGAGAAGAGGCCCCCGCCGGCTGGCGGGGGCCTCCGTTCAGCGCGAGGCGCGCGTCAGCGGCCGGTCAGACAGTTGAGCAGCACGGTCGGGTTCGTGGGGTTCCCGGCCGCGTCGACCACGCAGCCGACCACGCCGACGATGTCGACGGTGACGTTGAGGGTCGCGTCGATGGGACTCTCCGCCGGCTCGGTGGCGGCGCTCGCGGTGGACACGCCGCCGACGGCCAGCGCGAGCGTCAGCGGGGCGAGAACGAGAGCGGATCGAAGGCGCACAGTGAATTCCTCTCAGAGGAGACCGGCATTCGGAGCGTCCAGAATGACGAGGCTCGACATGACCCGACAAGACGACCTCGGTCACCCACTGACGGGCCGTCACCGAAAACACACAACGCGCCCGCGCGCGCTGTGTGGGTTGGGAGGAGGCCGCGCGGCGTCAGCGACTGACCGCCCCCGCGACCTGGGGCGCGGTGCGACACGACCTCGCCTCGACCAGTCCCGTGATGAACACGCGGGGAAACGCGGGACGTTTCCGCCCCGAGTCCCATCGCACCTACGCGCAACGCCTGCCGATCCCCGTCGGGAAGGGGACGCTCCCCATCCGGATTTCCTGAGGAGATTTCTGGAACCGGAGCACCAGACATTCTCGCCTCCCCCACCACGGGCCGCGCGACCCACGCCGCGCCCGCGCACGACCGTGACCCCGGCCGGGAGGTCCTCCCCACGGGTCTCTCGTTGACGGGAACACCGCCCGACCACGGTCACGGTCGACCGCTGCGGCCACCCCTCACCCAGGAGGGCCGCCGGCGCTCAGCGGCAGCCCAGCCGCCGCAGCGCGCGGCGTTGGCGGGCGGTGGGGCTGGTCGGGAAGTACAGGTAGCAGACCCCGCCCGTGCCGCCTCTGACCTGGCCGTTCTCGTCGTACCGCTGGGTGCGGAGCCAGATGTTCTCGAACTGCTCGATGCGCTCCTACCACCAACTCCCCTTGTTCGCAAATGTGCTGGTCAAGCCGTTGCGACACAAGGGGAGTTGAGTCGCCTCCACCTGCCGTGCTGACTCGGTGCTGGCTTCCGTTGCCGCCCGTTTCGGTCCGTTCACGCCCATCGTGCTGGATCAGTGCTGGATGTTGAACGAGCCGGGCACTCACCCGGTCTCGCCCGTTTGGGGTGACCGCCTGATTTCCTTAACCTGTCCGAAGACAACGCTGGCGCCAAGGAGATCATGAAATGAAGAACACCCTATGGACAGTCAAGGATCTCGCTAAGTTCCTCGACAAGCCTACGTCGTGGGTCTACGAAAACCACGCACGCGAAAAGGTACCGAGCTATCGCATCGGGCAGCAACTGCGCTTCCGCCCCCACGAGATCGAACAGTGGCTGCACGAGCACCGCCGTCTACAGGTGCCGCGTCGAGAAGGCCATTAGAACGAAACGAATTCCCTGTGCCCCTCAATTTCTAGTGACTTCCCTTTGGCCGACGAAGCGAGGTTCCCGCAAGGTCTGGTTCTTTGGACTGCCCACTTCGACGCCGGGACCGGTTCAACGTGATGCGGAAATCGCGGATCGCGCCCCAGATACGTCTGGCTGTTGCACTACATGTGGGAATCCATTCCTCGGATCAAGCTACACCGTTGATCCGTTTGTCCCACAACATGACAGAGCGGCCTCCTACCGTCCCCGGCATGACGAACCTTCACCGCCGTTTGCGCGGTGTACTGCCTGTGGCCGCCCGGGGCGCAGCGTTCGCCCGACGTCGGCCAGCGCCTCGCGGGTGGTGAGGTGCCAAGGCACGCTGACGCCTCCGAACGCGTCGCCGACGACCAGGTCGCGGGAGTCGTCGGCGAGCCGGCGCAGCCCCAACCGGGCGTCCTCCACCCGCACCTGGAGACGTTCACCGGTCGCCACGCCCAGTCGTTCCCGGTCGATCTCGATCACGCCGGGGTCGATCTCGGAGACCACGCTGGTGGAGCCGGGGCGCACCGTGTCCAGATAGGTCGGCACGGACAGCCCGCCGGCGCCGAGGTGGTAGGCGTCCAGCGCCTCGCCCGCCGGATAGGCGGTGTCGACCAGCGAGACGATCGCGCAGAATGTCCCCGGCCCTCGGCCCGGTTTGTCTAGTGCCGGTGGTAGTCGTAAGCGGGGGGTGAGCGACGTCCACCGTGTCTCGGCCCCGTGCCGCGCAGGGCGTATCCGGCGAGGCAGGGAGTCGTTGGGGCTTGCGTGGCCGGCGAGCGCCCGGTCGCCCCAGGGAAGCGAGGCCGGTGTGGAGTTCAAGTTTCTGCGGCAGGAGTGGTTGATCGACGGGGTGTGGGACGGGCTCTCCCACGCGGCGCAACTTCGGCACTACCGGGCGACAACTGGTTCGGCCGGCAGTCTGTGCGCGGAGTCGGCCTGGGTGGCGTTGGGGGCAACGACCCCGCTGACCGGGCTACCCGAGCCCTTCCGTAACCAGGTGAAGGGGATCAGGCTCACCCTGGGCACGGCCTCGGGGGTGTGGACGGCCAGCTGCGACTTGTCGGCCGGCGAGGTGGAGTTCGCCTGCCTGGGAGGAGGTGAGGTTCAGCGGCGGTCGGTGAAGCCGAAGGATGGTTCGGACAGCGCAGGTCGCTTCGCACTGGGTCTGATGGGCGTGCCCTCGGTGGAGACCGAGAGCGGGAAGGTCACGATCGACAGCGTGATGCGGCTGCTGTACTTCCCGCAGGCCCTGGCCAGCTCCCCCACGCTGTTCGGCCATCGCACGGGAGGGACTGACCACGATCTGACGATGCGAATCGTGCTCGGGATCTCGGATGAACGCGCCTGCCACCTGCGCTCTCGGCAGAAAGTCACTGCGTCCGGCGCGCGGAAGGCCGCCAACCGGTTGGAGAAGGCCCGGGAGCGCCGGCGGGCGCAGGGCCTTTTCACTGAGCACGAGTTCGATGTCGAGGAGCAACGGCTACGGGAGCGGCTGCGGGAGGCCAAACAGGAGCAGGAACGAACTGCCCAATCCTTCAAGGAACGCACGGGCTGCTACGACGAGTTGACCGCGCAGGTCGCAAGCGCACGGGAGCAGGTGTCCGCCGCAGCGGGGGTGGCTCAGGAGGCGGCACATCGGATCGGACCGCTCCTGGAGCGGCTCGGTGGAGCACGGGAGAGGTACAAGGTCCTGCGAGAAGAACTGAACGGGCGCACGGGCTGTCCCGCGTGCCGGCAGTCGTTGCCGTCTCGGGCTCCTGGGCTGTGTGGGGTATGTGGCCAGCACGCTGCCGAGATCGAGGCACAGCTGGGGCAGGAGGAGAAGGCCGCCGACGAGAAGGCGTCCGCGTTGGTGAAGTCGGTCGCTGACGCTCGTCAGGCGGAGGAGACCGCGGTGCGGGACCGCCTGACCGCCGAGAAGAAACTGAGCGACGCCCTGTCGGACGCCGAGGCTTACCGAGTCAGCCAGATCGCGCCCGCGGAAGAGGAGAAGGCGCGCGCCGAGACCATGGTGAAGGTGACCCAGGCACGGCTGGAGGCGCTGGCCGAGCATCGGCGCGAGCTCACCGAGATCTCACTGCTGGAGCGGGAGGTAGAGCACACCGCCACCCGCGCGGAGGAGGCCAAGCGAGCTTGGGAGGTCGCGCAGGACGAGGTGGACGCGCAACAGCAGCGCGTCGCAAAGGAACTCTCCCGTCTGTACTCGGACTACCTGTTGGCCCTGACCGACCGCAGCGAGGTGCGTACCGCTTCCATCGACGCCCTGACCCTGCGTCCTCGGGCGAATGGCAGGCCAATCAGGGAACTCGCCACGAGCGCCGGTCTACTGGCCCTGGCCAACCTCGCGATGTACCTGGCCCTGTTCACCGCCGCGCGGACCTTGCCCGGCGCGCGGCTGCCCGGCCTGCTATGGGCCGACTCCCCCTTCGACGGACTGGGGGCGGGCGACGTCGGAGAACGCCACACCAACGCCGCACTGCGAGCCATCATCGCGGCCAGCGCAGACGCAGGAGAGGCCGCGCAGCTCATCCTGACGACAGCCCATGACCTGCCCACCACCCACCCCGGCGTGCGCACCACCGCCTTCAGCCCCGACAAGCCGTTCATTCCCCACGGAGTCCGTTCCACCACCAGCTAGTACGGAGCACCACCCAGATCGTCAACCCGCCCGAGGCAGCACGGCCACGCGTTCGACCGTGGATCGGCCGTGGGCCCGTGGGTCGTTCCCGAGACCTCTGATCGGCGCGACGCGGGTTCGGTGTTCCCACTGGGTCAAACGTGGCGGTGGGCAGTCACTGGGGCTGGTCCTGCCGTGGAGGTGGCGCGTGAACGGCTGCCAGAGGTGGGGTGCCTGGCTTGCCAACGGCGAATGGTGGTGGCCAGGTAGTTCAGTGGCTGTTGGGCGTGACGGACGACGGTGCGCAGGGGCGTCGCTTCGTTGGTGGCGTGGGTGTGGATGGTCTCGGCGGTGCGGGTAGCCGCGCGAAGGACCGAAGAAGTAAGGAGCCGATCAGCGAGGAAAGTTGGTGAACTGCCGGTGGGATGGTCGGCGATGGCGTCGAGATGGTGGGATGCGTCGCCGTTGAGTGTTTGGCGGCGGTGCATCTCCCAGTGGAGGGTGAGGGAGTCGATGGGGTCGCCGCGGTGGGCGAGTGCGGTCAGGCACTGGTAGAGGTGGGCTCGGGTGGGGTTGGTGAAGTCGGTGGGGTGGAGCCAGGGGATGTCGCGAAGTCCTTCGGGGTGGTGGGTGAGGGTGGTGAGAAGGTCGAGTTCGTCGGCGACGTGTTCAGGATCGGTCGGTGGCGGGTCCGGTGGGGCGGAGGGGTCGCGGTGGATGGCTGGGGGTGGGGGATGGTGTTGGAACTGGGTGATGAGGGGTTCGGCGGCGTCGATGACGCGAAGGAGCGCTCCTTCCCCTGCCGCCTGTTGCAGGCGGGTGGCCGCTTGGATGAGGAGTCGGCGGGTGGCTCCTTCGCGGACGATGGTGGCGTAGGTGGGGGCGTGGCTGGGCCGTGGGCAGGCGCCGGTGACGCGGTAGAGGTAGGAGGTATTGAGCCCGCGCACGTAGCGGCGTGCTTGGGCGAGGACTGCGGTGGGCCAGGCAGTGGTGGTGGTCGGTGTTTTCGTGTCGTGGAGGTCGAGGAGCGCCTGGTAGATCGCTCGGTGGATCGGCTTCTCGAAGTCCTCCGGCTTCAGGCGTTGTTGCTTGAGGTGGACGAGTTGGGTGGGGTCGAGGAGGCAAGCGCCCAGGACCGCCTGCTCCGCGTGCTGGAGGAGAGACAAGGAGGACCTCCGGGGCCGAGGGCGGGAGGGCGTCAGGCCGCGAGGGTGAAGTCGCCGGAGCCGGTAACGTGCGGGTGGAGCAGATACGCGGCGAGGGCTGGGGGGGGACGCCGCCGACCTGGTGGATGACGTCGGTGCGGATGGTGAGGTGTCCGGCGGCGGCGCGGGTGGCGCAGGCAGCGGCGTCCAGCTCGAGGCCGATCTCCCGACTCTTCGTGCGGAGTTGGGCCAGGCCGACGGCCCAACCACCGGCCCCGGCGAAGAGGTCGAGGATCATCGTCCCGCCCGTCGGGGGGTTGACCTGGCCAGGGTGGTCGGAGTGGTAGGGGTGGTTGCTCGGCTGATGTGGGCCAGGCGTGAGAGGTGATCGCCGATTCCGCGGGCACCGGCCAGCGGCGTGTGTGCGTCGGGGAAGACGCTGCGTACCAGGTCGGTGTAGGTACGGCCGGCCAGCACGGTGACGAGTGCACCGTTGAGGGTCAAGTCGTCTGCCTGCTGGCGCAGTTGCTCGGTGGTGATGCTGCCTGGGGCGCCGAGGCGGAGGTCGTAGGAGCGAATCGCCTCAGCGGGATCGAGGAGTCCGTAGCGGGCGGAGAGGATCAGGATGCGACCGGCGTGTCCGGAGTCGGTGAGGGCGTCGGCGGCGCGGCGGGCGGCTCGGTTGTAGGGCCCGGTGTACATCTGGCCCGCCGGCAGGGGCGTCGAGTCAAAGGGGGCACGGGCCTTGCGGGCACCGCAGGGGATGTCGGGGCGCCACCGGGCTGCGGCGGTTTCGATGGCGATGAGGACGCCATGTCGGCCGTGGTGGGCGAGGTGACTGATGCGGGTCCCGGGCGGGATGCGCCCGGGACCGAGTCGGAGGTGAGGCGGCATCAGGCCGCTTGGTCATAGTCGGAGGGGACGGGGGCGTCGGAGCGGCAGGACCACGGTGAGCATCCGTCCTCGACCCCGGCTTCGAGAACTTCCTCTGCTGTCTCAGGCAGGGGTGGCTGGCGTTCGGCCCACTCCCGTGCGCTCAACCGGTCGATCGGAGCCTCGGATAGCGGGAGGCGGGAGCGGTGGAGAAAGGCCTGCCCGAGTAGAGGGTTTCCGGCTGCGTTTGCGCGGGCGTTGCCGGACCGAATCGCGGTGTCGAAGGCGACGACATCTTCCCACTCCTGCGGGCTTTCGTCGCGGATCTTCCGCCATTGCGCATTCCCGTGATATGGACAACCGAGACAGGCGGATTTCGGGGTGGATTCGAAGCCCAGCTCCCGCAGATAGGTCAGGCAGTCGTCGCGGGTCCATCCGAGGTCGATCAGGGGGTGGCGGTTGGTGATGTAGCGGACGTCGGAGTCCTTGGCACGGTGGAATTCATCGATTGATATTCCGATCCACTGTTCGACGCATATCCCCTTGGGCACGCGGGTGGGATGGGGAAACCCAAGGAGATGACGCACTTGCCGCTTTATGGGTTTGATTTTGTATTCGGATGTGCATTGCCGGCGCATCATCCCCGGCTTTCCGTCAGGGTTGAGGATGTGGAGCGGCATGGAGGCGAATCGCTTCTTCGGGTTGAGAGCATCTGCGCGGATATCGCCAGCCGAGACGCGGTGGATGGGTATGCCGGCAGGTTGGGCTACCTCCCGTTCCAAGCGGTCGAGGTGGCGATATACAGTCTCAGGCTCCCATTTGGTGTCCGCGAAGATGGCACCGTCGAGGGAGTCGAGTCGGCCGCGGGCGGCCAGGAGTAGGAGGGCGGTGGATTGAACTCCGGCGCCCAGGGACAAGAGGCGCAGTGTGGGGATCGGTGTCACAGGGGCAGCTCCAGAATTGAGAGATGCTTGGAATCGCTGGCTCAGCGACTACGGCCGGATGGCGGACTGGGCGGCAGCTGAGAGCGCGGGGCGGCACGGCCTGGCCGTCCTACGGTGTGACGGATCGTCTCCAGGAAGGCGCCATTTTCGGACAGGCGCCAAAAAGTCCAACCCGGTCGAGTGGGTTTGACATGGGGGCGTGTCGCCTTAATCACCGCGCCGGCGGCACCACTGGCCGTCGTGTAGTGCCCCGCACCGGGCCCGGAGAGGATACTGAGGGCGCCCGTGGCGGGATAGAAATACCCTTCGGCGCGATGGCGATGATAAATCGCGTAAACGGAGACGTGTGCACCTTCGAGGCCTGGATCTTCGTTTGCGGACTCAGCGTAATGGCGAAGTAGGTGCGCGATGATCGCACTAGGGGAAACCTTCATAGCCCGTGCGAGCAGCATCACTTGCTGGTGGTCCTCGGGATCGACGTCTAGGGGACGCTTCATAGATGTCAAGTTCTTCTCATACCGGTTGAGAGTGAGTGCCCGCCGGGCCGTCGCACCGTGAAAAGTGCGGGTGTGCTAGTGGGTTAGCGCTTGCGGCTGGATGGTGGGCTAGGCGGAGTGGCAGGATTAGGCGGTTGAGGGCGCGGGGTGGCCCGGAGGGCGGCGAGGGCACGCTTTCCGTCCGGGGTGAGGGTGATGGTCTGTCCGTGGTAGAGACTGGTGCTGGTGTCTCGGCGAACCAGCCCCTTGTTCCCCAGGGCGTAGTAGGTGGCTATGGAGATGCGTGCGTCGATGTCGGTGGAGATCTTTGCCTGGCCCACGCGTGACTCCCGCATCTGCACTGGGTGCTGGTCGATGATCTCCAGTGCTCGTTGCTGTGCTGGTGTCAGCGTGACGGGGCCCGGTGGGGTGGCAGTGCTGCTGGTGTGGTGGTGCCGGTCCGGCGTGGCAAGGGCGTTCCTACTGGCGGCGATGGCGGGGAGAACCACGGCCATGGTGGCGAGGTGGCGGGCCGTCGCGTGGACACCGCGGGCGAGGTCGGAGTCGACGAAGATACGGCCGCGCACGTGGGCGGTGGGATCGAGGGCCTCTGCTCGGATGGTCGCTTTGCGGAGAAACCCTGCCAGCTGTGTGAGGTGCTCGGTCAGGGCGCTGTGGACGAGGGCAGCAAGGTCAGCCAGGTCCTCGGCCCTGGCTGCTTGACGCGACAGTTCGTCGAGACGGGTGGCGGGAGGTGCGGGTGGGGTGAGGAAGACCTCGGCGTGTGGGGCCGTGGAGAGGAAGGGTCGCAGGCGTGGGTCGAGACCGGCGGCGATGAAGTCGGCTTCGGGAGGTGGGTCGGTGTCGCTGAAACTCTCGATGTAGGTGAGGAGTCGGGTCAAAGCGGCGAGGTCAGGTGGTGCCATACGGTCGGCTTTCCTTCAGGGCGGGGGCGGGTGGTCAGGCGGCCTTTCGGAACGCGTCCCTCGTGGGGGTCGGGTGAGTGGCGCGGTGGGTGATGCCCTGGGTCTGGGCGGCGGATTCGGCTGCCAGTTGCTCGGCGTCAGGGCGGCGATACCAGGGGGTGAGGGTGATCAGCGCGACAGGCAGTCCGGTGGCCAGCAGCAGGGCTTGGCCTTTGGGGAGCGCGCGGATCTGGTCCGGGGGCAGGATGCGCTCGGTGCGGGTGGAGATGCTGGTGGAGCGGCCCTGCTCGCCCCAGGAGCGGGAGGTGGTGGGGACTTCGTGCTCGCCGACGAACCTGCTGAGTTTGTCGGCGAAGTCGGGGTCGTCGACACCGGCACCGATGATCTTGATGGTGGCGGCTGACCAGAGGGCGTCCATCCCCACCTCGCCCCACACGCGCTGGCCTTGGCGGTAGGACTGCAGGATCGTCAGGGGAAGGACGCCGCGGCTGCCCAAGTGCGAATACAGGTCGGGGAGATCGGCGATTTTGCAGATGTTGGCGGCCTCATCCAAGACGCAGATCATCGGGGGGTCCAGCCGTCCTCCGGCTCGTTCGGCGGTGCGGACGGCGGCGCGCATGACGGCGTCGGCCGCTGCGGCGATCACCCCGCCGGCCCCTCCTCCCCCGTCCTTCGACAGCAGGAAGAGCGTGTCGCGGGAGCGCGCGAACTCCTCAGGCTGGAACTGCGGAAGGTCGGGTTGGGGGGTGACCCAGGCGGCGACGGAGGGATCGAGCAGGCAGGCGACGAACTGCCGTGCCGTCTCATAGATTCCATCGCGGGTTTCAGCGGCTCCAGCGACCGTTCCTTCCAACTGGTCGGCGCGGTGATCCTCACCGATGTCGCGCAACGCGTCGATCGGGGTGCGATCTGCGGGGGCGGCCAGCCACCCGAGGACGGCTGTGACCGGACGCCGGGTGCGGGCGGCGGCGAGAAACAGCGAGGTCAGAGTGTTTTGGGCGGCCGAGGACCAGAAGTCGCGGTCGGAGTCGCTGATGGTGGCGGCGACGAAGTGGCCGGCCAGGCGCGCGGCGCCTTCGGCGGTGGTGGCCTCGGCGAGGATGTCCCACCACATCTCCCGCGCGGCGTGGGCGACCTGCTGAGGGTCGAGAGTCCACACGCGGCCCTTTCGGGCGCGGGCGGTGTGGGTGACGGTGAACGCGTCGCCGCCGGCTTTGTTGCTGGTAAGCATCACCGGTCCGGGTGCGGCAAGCACGGCTGGGATCGCCAGGCTGGTGGTCTTGCCCGAGCGCGGGGCCATGATCGCGACCTGGACGTCCTCCCAGCTGGCGAAGACGGGCCGGCTGGTGGGGGCAAGGTGGCCCAGTTGGATGCCGATCTGCTCGGCAGCGGGGCGCCGCGCGAGGCCGGGGCGAAGTTGCCGCGCCCGGGCGGTAGTTGCCCGGGGCAGGAGCGGGGCGACCTGACGGGCGCTGGCCAGCCGCCGCACCGGGCGTGGACGGCCGGGGCGGTGATCGCGCCACCACCACCCTGCGGCCAGCAGGCCGGCAAGGGCCAGGAGGCCGGGGATGATCCAGCAGCCGATGACCAGGCCGACGGTTGGCGTGCGGGGCCACAGCCGGTCGGGGTGCGTGAGCGCGTCGGTGGGGGTGTAGGGGGCCCAGGACCCGGAGTCGGTGGCGAGGGTGGCGAGGTTCCCGCCGAGCCAGGCGGTGTGGGCGAGGATCACGCCGGTGGCGACGAGCCCGACGAGAGCGTGGACGAGGGCGTCGGTCAGGGGCGAGGAGGCGCTCGGGGACGGGGAGGAGGGGGGCATGGCGGGTTCCTGCGCTGTGGGGGGTGTTCGAGGGCGGGGAACAGCCATGCGTTTCTGGGTGGTCGGGGCACGAGGCGGTCCTTGCTGTGGGTGGTGGGGCGGGTGGTGGAGGGCTACCAGGCTTCGTCGGCGGTGATGGCGTCGGCGATGTGGACCAGCTCGCCGTCGACGATGCGGTAGGAGTTGGTGTCGCGCTGGCCGGGTTCGCCGGTCAGGTGGGGCAGGACCCACCGCTCCAGCTGGCGGAGGTAGTCCACGCACGGCGAGCAATCAACTCCGGTGTGGATGAGGTACTTCGGGGCCGCGGTGAAGTAGGAGACGGTGCCGCCCCGAGGGTCCCGCACCCTCCACCCGTCGACGTCGGTGGCCTGGTGCCACGAGGGAGCGACCACGTCGAAGACATCCCCGGTCAACGCGCCGTCCTTGGCGCCGAGGATGATCAGGACCTGCTCGCCGGGCGCGAAGTGGTCGTGGTCGACGCGGCGCGTGAAGGTGGGCGTGTCCACGATGATCGTCATTCGCCGGGTCGGCTGGTCTTCTTCCATGACAGGCTCCTTCACGAACAGAGACGGAGCCGTCAGGGTGCGTGCCGTTCCGGAGCTTGGTGGTGCCGGGATCTCGTGCTAGCAAACGGCGTGTTCTCACCGTCCAGGTCGGGGTGGTGCCGGCGGTGCCTCAGGCTTTGGCGGCGCCGGGTTCGCGGGGTGCGCGGGGTGCGACGAGAGGTCTGGGGAGATGGCGCGGGCCAGCCTGGTGACCTCCGGCTGCAGTGCGGCCCCGAGGCTGGCGGCCGAGCGAAGGTGGCCGACGATCTCCTCGATCCGGTCCAGCACGGAGTCGCCTGCTGGCGGGTCGCCTGCGGCTAGCGCGTGAGCGACCTCCTGGAGGACCTCGACGGTCGCAGCGATCAACGAGTGCCGCCTGCCGAGGAGTTGATAGATCTCCCAGCTCAGCTGCTCGGGGTGCCAGATCTCCGGCAGTCGATCGAAGAGCTGGAACACCGTGTCGATCGCCGTGTCGGTGTCGTCGATGTCCGGCACCGGAGGTAGAGGGCCGCGCATGACGCAGGTGACGCCCTTCGAGTCCAGGAGCCTAGTGACCAGGGAGATCTGCCGGGCAGCCTGGTAGGGGTCGACGCCACGCAGCACGTGGCCCCCGACCTCCACTTGGCGAAAGCCCTCTGCCTCCAACACCTCCACCACCTCTGATGCCGGCTTGGCTCGGGCGATGACGACGGTGGTTTCTCCGGTGACCTGGTCCCACTCGATGACCACCTCGGGTTCAGGGGCGAACCAGTTCATGTCTGCTCGCAGCAGTGCTCGATGTCCGCGGTGCGGTGTCCGTGGTGCACGTGAACGACGGGGTGTCCCGAGGCGCCGAGGTGGGCGACGGCGTCGGTGATGGCTCGATGCTGCTGGTCGACGGGTAGGTCGGCTGGCGGTACCCAGGCGCGCAGTCGAGGGCAGCGAGCGAAGCGGCGGGAGGTGAGGTAGGGAGCGGGGTCGGTCCGGTCGTGAGGGTGGTGGCCGACAGCCAGGCTGAGCGGGTGGTGCAAGCACGACTCCAAGGGGCTGGTCCGGATCGACTCAACGGCCGCGCGAGGTCGAGGCGTTGGGTGGGTTGTGCGGGGAGGGCGGAGTGGGGGCGGGTGGCTGACTGCGGGACGACCCAAGCCCGTCCGCCGGGGGGTGGCGAAGAATCTCGGCGACGGAAAGGAAGTCAGACGTGGCCCAGGACACCCGGGAAGAGATGATCTCGAGGTCGTCCAGCAACTGCGTGGCGCCCGGGTTCAGGCGCCTGAGTGACTCGTATGCGGCGTCGATGGCTTCCTCGAAGCGCTGGTCCTCGTGATTCACGACCGCCTCAATAAGCGTCGCCAGTTCGTCGACGTCCTCCGCCGTGGGGATGGCGCTGACGAGCCGATCCACCGAAGTGGTAATCCCGAAATGGGTGATCCCGGCCGCGACCAAAGTATCGACGGCACGGTGAATGACCGCTTCCTGCCGCTTGGGGTGGGCGGGGTGGTAGTGCTCCCCGGTGACGGTATCGCGGCGAAACCCGACGCTCTCCAAAGCTCGGCTGGCTTTGGAGCTGTAGGCGCCGAAAGCGGTCACCCGGGTGTCAGTGCGTGCGAAGCGGATGGTGGACCAGGGCAAGCTGCCTCCCGTGGGAAAGTGAGGTGATTTCTTTATGCGGGGAATTCCCCATTGAGCCCTGCAGCGGGCTCCCTGGTCAGTAAGCACAGGTCAGCCAGGTGAAAACCTCGAAATTCTTTCGGGCCTTTTGAAGACCTCTCGATATCCCTATTCCATGCGACGAGTATCCGCTGCACTATCCCACCGCCTCCCACAACGTGCGGGCAACATACTCAGTGCCTTGCGAGTTTCGTGGGCGAGATGGGGTGTGCCATCCAGGGCGGGGGCGCCGACGAGCGACGACCCGCCAATTGGCGCCCCGAAGGCTTGCCCCGCTCTCTCCGTCCTGGGTGTAGGTGATCAAGCGCGTGTAGCCCAGAGCTTTCGCCGCCCGCCATGCGGCACCGTACAATATCGAGTTGGCATTTCGGGCGCCGTCGCTGCAGGTACGAGTAACTTCCAGGGTGGCTCCGTCATCATAATGACGTGCGACTGGCCGGCCCACAATCGCGACTGCTCGGAGAATCCCGTCGTCGCCTGCGGCACCTACGGAAAATATCTGTCCGACCGGCGGGGGGTGATGACGATGCCAGTCCCGAACGAACGCAGCGGCCTCGCGGAACCGTACCGGCACGAGATGCAGACTCATACACTCCTCCCCGGCCCGTCTTGGGGCCGGAAATCCACAGCAGGGGATGAATGCGTCATCGGGCCGCCCCCCTTGGGTTCATCGGATTGAGGGTCTGCAGAGGTCGGCACCTCGTGGACTTCGCCAGTCATGCGGGCGTCGGTGTCGAACAGGGCCGCTTCCCTTTCGTGGAGGATGTGGTGGGTGATGAAGGAACGGTCGGCGACCTTCCACAGGCCTCGGCCGCGGGTCAGCGCGGAGATGGCTTGGATTTCGGTGCGGGTGAGTCCCAACAGCGTTGCGGCGGCGTTGAGTTGGTCTGCTTCTTGGCGGTAGATGACGCGGGTGGAGCAGTCGGCGAGGAGGCCTTCGGCCAGGGCCCTGCCACGTGAGCCAACGTCGCCTGCGGCCAGGAGGTCCGAGAGGCGGTGGATGATCATGAGGTTGGCGATGCCGAGCCCGCGCGAAAGCTTCCACTGGGCTTGCATGCGTTCGAGCAGTGGGAGGTGGCGCATCAGTCGCCAGGCCTCGTCGTAGATCACCCATCGCCGGCCGGCGTGCGGGTCGGCCAGGGCAGTCTCCATCCACGCGGAGGCGCAGGTCATGGCGAGTTCGAGGGCGGTTTCGCCGGTGTCGCCGAGGCGGGAGAGGTCGATGGTCAGGATGGGCAGCTCGGGGTCGAAGGCGACGGTGGAGGGGGCGTCGAAGAGGTGGGCGAGGTCGCCCCCAACGAGGCGGCGCATGGCGTGGGCGAGGTCGACGGCTGCCTCGCCCAGGTCGCCGGCGACGGTGCCGCCGCCGGAGCGCAGCAGGTCGGCCCGGTTGAGAGCGTGGTCGATGTGGCCTAGCAGCAGGGTGTGTCCGGCGGCTTCGGTGTGCGTGGTGGCCACGTCGAGCGCCACCTGCAGAGCGGTGTGTTCCATCGGCGCCAGGTCCCGCCCCAGCACCGTCTTGGCCAGGGATGTCAGGAGGGCCAGGCGCCGGCTGCGGGTCTGCCCGTCCCAGTCCTGGCGGCTCACCGAGCGCGGCCGGGGCGCGTCCAAGGGGTTGAGGCGGCCCGGCAGTCCTGGCCCCAGCGCGATGCTCGCCCCGCCGAGCGCGCGGGCGACCGGAGTCCACTCCCCCTTGGGATCGCACGGGACATAGACGCGGTAGCCGAAGACGCTGCTGCGCAGCGCGATGGACTTCGCGAGCGCTGACTTCCCCGTGCCGATCACCCCGGCCAGCACGACGTTCGGGTTGGTGAAGCCCTCGAGTGTTCCGTAGAGCTGGAAGGGGTCGAAGCAGAACGATGCTTCGGCGTGGACATCGCGGCCAAGGTAGATGCCGGCCGAGCCGAGTCCGCCCTCGGCCAGGAAGGGGTAGGCCCGGGCGGCGATGTGGGTGGTGATGCGGTGGGCTGCGGGAAGCCGTAGCCATCCGGCCCGGCCCGAGTCGGGTCCGGGACGTCCGCCCGACCCGAACAACGGCGCCGGCCACGCTCCCGTGGGCTGCTCCTCCTGCTCGTCCCGGCTCGTCCGCCGCCGCTGCGGCTGGTGGCGTTGGCGGCGCAGGAGGAGGTCGAGGTCCCGCTCCCCGGCCTTCATCCTGTCTCCCCGGTGGTCGGGTCGGGGTGGGTGGTATGACCGTGGATCGGGTCGTGTAGCTGGCCGCGGGTGGTGCGCAGCCGGGCCAGTGTGGAGGCGGCCAGGTGCCGGCGGCAGATCCCAAACCGGCGCCCGGCACCGGCTGTTGGGCTGGAAGGGGTGGCGTGGAACGCATCGTGCAAGCAGGAGGCTGCCTGCCACAGGCGCAGCCGCACAGCGGCCAGGTGGGATGCCTGCGCGGACAGGTCAGCGACCCGAGCCCCGCTGGTGAGGTCCTCGGCGACGTAGTGCAACTCCACCAGGTGAGCGTGGAGTTGGTCGAGGTCCTCGCGTGTGGCCGGCCCGGCGGCGGGGTGGGCCCATGGGTTGTGATGGGCGGGTGAACGCACAGCAAGGGGCCTTTCAACGCACGGACGGAGAAGAAAGAAGGAGGGGTTAGAGGGGGCGGGCCAGCGGCAGCGCGGCGGCGGTGAACGCGGAGGCCTGTTGCCAGGTCAGGCGGCGCAGGTCGATCCCGGCGTGGCCTGCGGCGGTCTCGATCGCCGCGCACGCCTCGGCCAGGGCCTGGCGGGTGTCGGCGGAGACGGTGACCAGCCCGGTGAACCGCACGTCGGCATGGCCGGCGATCAGCTGCCGCTCCCTGTCCTGGACGTCGGCGTACTCGATTCCGTGTGCTTCGGCCTCCACGCGGCCTCGGCGGGCTCGCTCGGCCGCGTCTGCCACAACGGAGGCTTTCCGGCGCTGGACATCGCGCAGGGCGGCGTCGATGGAGGAGGGCCGGTAGGTCAGCGAGACGGTCCTGCGCACGCCGGGCGCGAACAGCACCTGGTGGAGGAAGCCGGCGTGGGATTCGGTGCGGGGCCAGTCGTGGACCCAGTAGGTGGTGTGGCAGGCGGTGTCGGTGACCAGGTGGTCTGGGGTCTCCATCTGGACCAGGGGTCCTGCGGCGGCGGGGGCCGCTCGCGCGGTCGAGCTGGTCGAGCTGGGCGACCAGCGTTGGAGTGCGGGGAGGACGGCCGGGTCGTAGGCGGTGCGCATCACCGCGGCGATCTCCTCAGCCGTCAGCCACCCCAAGGACAGCAGTCCGGCCTGCCGGGCCGACTGGCCGAAGGAGGCGAGGAGTTGGCCGGCCACCGCGCAGGCGCCGCTCAGGCCGCCGCCGGCCCGGTTGATGACCCGGCGGGCGGCTCGCAGGTCGATCGCCAGCGCCACATAGGTTTCGTGGGGCGCGGCGGCCGGTCCGGCCGCTTGGATCAGGTCGCGGTAGATGGGCTCGGCCGGCGGCGCGATCGGCCGCGCCTGGCGGTCGGCGTGCCGGATCAGGGCGTCGCCGGCGTCCGGCACGGTGCGCTCCACCACCTGCACCGCGCGCAGGTGCCCGGTGCGTGCCAGCGTGGCAAGGGCCCGGCCCCAGCCGTCGACTTGGTCGGTCTGCACCGAGGGGTCCAGCAGCGCGAACGCGCGGGCGGCGGCGCGGACCACGACGGTCAGGGTGCGGGCGTGGGGGTCATACAGCGCGCCGAAGTGCCGGCTGGGGGCGGTGATCACGCGCAGGGAGCCGGCCGCGCCGGGTAGGTGGAGCGCGCCTTCCTGCTGGGGGCGGGTGGCCGGGTGGGCCAGCCACCGCAGCTGTCCGGTCATCCGCCGCCACAGGTAGGCGAGGATCAGCGGCGCCCAGTCCACCACCGGGCGGCCAGCGCGGCGCACCCAGATCACCGCCGCCAACCCTCCCCAGGCCGGGGCGAGTTGGAGGGCGCGCGGGATGCCGCCGGCGGTCAAAGCGGCAAGGAGCGCCACCACCCCGACCCCGGCGGCGGCCAGTTGCATGGCGGACAGGCCCACCAGCACGCCGCGCCGGGAGCGGTGGGGGAAGCGCACCGTCGGAGCGGGCGAGCCCTCGGCCGGCTGCGGCACGCTCACCGCCCGCCTTCCGGCGGCGCGGCCGGCGGGCGGCTGGACGGCGGCTTACGCAGGTCCGCAGGTGCCGGTGTCCAGCTCGGTGGCGGCACGGGCTGGGACGGTGCCTGCCGGTGCGCTTGGCCACCGGTAGGCGCTTGGGGATTGGCGGCCGGCGGCGTCGGGGACGGTGTTGATCCGGATGCGACGCCCTGCCCAGCAGATGCCGAGGTGGAAGAGGAGGAGGGGACCAGGCCCTCGGAGAAGGAGGCGGATGTCGGCCCCTGCGGCGCTGCCTTTCCCGCGCCCACGCCGGCGCCGGCCGCCAACACGGCAGTCTGCCGTAGGCGTTGGGCTCCGATCCCGATACCGGACGAGCCGGTGCGGTGTGCCTCCTCACCCGCACCGTCACCAGCCCACCGCACGAACCGGTACACGGCGACCGGGGAGAGCAGCACCAGGAGCATGACGACCAGGCCCGCGATGGCATCGGACAGCGCGGCCATGTCACCGGTATCCGCCGGAGAGGCCTCCCCCAGTGCCGCGACGCCCACCACGAAGACAACCGTCATCACGGCCTTCGAGACGATCAGCGTGGCGGTCAGCTCGATCCACCCACGCCGCATCCGGCGGCCGAACTCAAACCCCGCACCGGCGCCGGCGAAAGGGGCGAGTGCGAGGAGGATGAGGAGGCCGACCTTCCGAAGGATCATCACGCCCCAGAAGAGGAACGCGCCGATGGCCATCGCGAGCGCGACCAGCGCGGCCAGCGCCCACCCCAACCCGCCCAACGAGGCCAGCAGGGCGACGTCGACCAGGCGGCGCACCGCGTCGGGCAGCGAAGTGCCGGCGGCCTCGAAGAGCCCAGCGGAGAGTGCGTCGGTGACCGTCAGGGCGATCATCGTCACCGGCACCACGACGAAGGCGAACAGGCTGCCGTGGATGGTGCCGGTCAGGGCCCGGCGCAGCGCCACCCCATCCGCCCGCCACGCGGCGACCACAAGGTTCAGGCAGAACGCACCGACCAACGCAGTCAACGCGATCGGCACCAGCAGGGCGTAGTGGTCGCGAAACCACTGCGCTTCCAGGTTGACGGTAGTGGTGGAGTCTACGGCCGTGGCGGCGAGTTCGGCGGCCGAGCCCGCCAAGTCCCCCAGGGACGCGGCGATCCAGTCGCCGACCGGACCCATCACGGCGCCGGCCCCGGCGGTGGCCGCCTCGCCGACGGCGTCGCAGACCATGTTGATCCCCGGAACATCACACACGCCCGGCACCGCAACCACCCCCCGACAAGTTCGGCTTGGTGGTGCTGATGGTGGCGCGGGTCATGGGGCGACCCCCGGGAGGACGCCGACCAGCGCACACAGGGTGTCGGGGCGGCACTGCACGGCCAGGGTGATGGCCCGCTCCTCCGCACCGCGTCCGCCATCAGTCCAGTGGATCGACTGCCGACCGGTCACCGTCACCGCATAGACCCCGTTCTGGCGAACCAGCTCGGGCCGGTTTTGGAGGACCTCCCGGAAGGACTCCGGATACCGGCCGGCGTCGACCTCGGCGGTGGCGTACTGCTCGATCTGCGCCAGCTGCCCCCAGACCTCCTCCGGCGGCACCGTCGCCAACACCGAGTCGACGTCGGCCAGTTCCTCCTCGCCGGTCATCAACCCGGCCAGCTGCTCGACGCGTTCCCGGTGGGTGGTGGTGCGGGTGTCGTAGACCCACAAGAGGCCGGCCACGGCTTCGGCGTAGGCGATCGGGTCCGTCGAGGACGGCTGCGGCACCGGCCCCGGGCGCTCAGGCGGGATGGGCAGACGAGGAGTAGGACTCGAAGCGCCATCACCCGGCCGCGGCAGCCCCCTGCCTTCCTCCCGTGCCGACATCCCAGCGCCAGATGAGTCGTTCCCGTTGAGCAGGGCGACCGCCAGTCCGCCGGCTGCCACGATCGCCAGCACCAGAAGGCCGATCAGCACCCGCCGCACGCGCGGCACCCTGGCATGGAGGAGGGGGGAGGTGGTCTTCGTCATTCGACACGCTCCCCAAGCGCGCTGAAGAAGGCAATGATGCCGTTGGCCGCGCCCAGCAGCAAAGCGGAGCCGGTCGCGACCAGCAGCCCCCTCTTGCCCGTCTGCTCGGCACCGGGGCTCGACCCGAAGTGCCCGTAGGCCCAGGCCGTGGCGGCCAGGGCGAATGCGCCGACGATCGCGATGATTCCGTAGAGATTGATCGAGCCCATGACGTCCACCAGGACATCGAGCCCGGGCAGCCCGCCCTCCTCGGGTGATATGCCGGGGTCATATGCCAGAACGGAGCGGACGAGGGTGGATATGCCCATGCGGGATCTGTCTCCTCGGGGAACGAGAAAGCGAAGGGAGAGAAAGAGGGGGACGGCGGGGTGGTCCGCCGGAGAAAGTGCCGCGAACGCGGACTTAGGGGACGATGCGCCTGATGTAGCTGATCTGGCCGGCCCAGTCCTGCAGCCGGGAGACCTTCACGACATCGCCCGTGCGGGGTGCGTGCACCACCAGGCCCTGCCCGAGCGCCATCCCGACATGGTCGGGTCCATCCGGCCCCAGACCGGTCAACACCAGATCACCCGGCCGGATATCGGCTTCGGCGACGGGCTGCCCGTCATGGATCTGGGTGTAGGTGGTGCGGGAGATGCTCACCCCGGCCGCGCGGTAGGCGGCCTGCATCAGGCTCGAGCAGTCGCACCGGCCCATCGGATCGGGCCCTCGCGGCGCCGTGCAGGTGCCGCCCCACTGGTAGGGGGTGCCCAGCTGCGCCAGCGCCCAGTGGATCGCGACCGCCACCTCACCGGGCACCCCGGCCGGGATCTGGTAGCCGGCCGGCAGCTCGCCAGCCGGGATCTCCAACAACACGCCAGAAGGAGTGGCGCAGTTCGCGAGGGCGTCGTCGGCGGCGGTCGGCACGAGGGCGGCGTGCAGGTCGACGGCGAGGGACTCCCACCGGGCGTAGGCATCCGGGTAGGCGCTGCGCTGCACCCGCTGGGCGGCCACGGCCAGCGGCATCTCCTGCCACCCGGCCACCTCAAGGAGCGCGCGGTAGAAGCGGGTTGAGGCGTAGGTGGGGTCTTGGATCTCCTGCGCGCTGCCCCACCCCTGCGAGGACCGTTGTTGGAAGAGGCCCAGGGAGTCGCGGTCGCCGTACTCCAGGTTCCGGAGGCTGGATTCCTGCATCGCGGTGGCCAGCGCGATGATCTGCCCCCGCGCCGGCACCCCAAGATCCCCGCCGGCGGCCAGGATCTGGGCGGCTGAGGCGATCTGCTCCTCATCCAGCAGCACCTCGTGCCGGTCCTGGATCAGGGCCGCCACCTCGCGGGCATCGGCCGGGATGCCTGCGGCAAGCCAGTCGGGTGCCAAGCAGCCAGCGGCAGCTGGGGCACCGCCGCCCACAGCGACGGCCGCAGCGAGGGCGACCATCACCGGGGAGGTGGCCATCACCAAGCCAACCCCCAACGCCGTCTTCTTCACTGGTTTCTCCCGCGTTTTCCGCGCCGTCCGGAAGAGAGAGCGATCTCTTCCGGACGGCTCGCCCATGCCCTCGAAGCGATCACCCGAGGCGTAATCTGCCGCGCACGACACATCCCCCCTTCTGTCGAATTACAAGCAGGCCAAGCCCGCGATGTCGAGTTGCCTCTCGACGTCGTGATCGACTGTAGAGACGAATCACGGTCGCCCCAACTGGCACTGTCAGCAGGCGGGGTTAGCCCGCGGTTGCGGCGGGCTATACGCTTTCTTGGGGCGACACGATCCGGCGCCTATCCTCGGCTCTCCTTCGTCTTTTGATTTCGGGGAGTCGATTTGCCTTTCTCTCTCCACCAGGGGGATGCCCTGATGGTGATGGCCACCCTGCCCGACCAAGCGGTCGACTGCGTCATCACCGACCCGCCCTACAACTCGGGTGGCCGCACCACGACCGAGCGGACCAGCCGCACCGCCCGCGCCAAGTACGTCAGCGGCGGCGTGCGCCACCACCTCGCGGATTTCGACGGCGAGAACAAAGACCAACACTCGTACGGGTATTGGCTCACGCTCAACCTGACGGAGGCATACCGCCTTTCGAAGCCCGGCAGCCCCGCGCTGATCTTCACAGACTGGCGGCAGGTATCCACCACGGCAGACGCCCTGCAAGCCGCTGGATGGACCTGGCAGGGAATCGCCACCTGGCACAAGCCCGCCGCCCGCCCCCGAAAGGGAGGCCTGCGCCAGGACAGCGAATACATCGTCTGGGGAACCAAGGGACGCATCGCCGCCTCCCAGAACCCGGTCTATCTCCCCGGCCTGTACTCCGCATCACAGCCTCGCAAGGACCGACAGCACATCACGCAAAAGCCTCTCGCGGTCATGCGGCAGCTGGTGCGGATATGCCCCCCTGGAGGGACTGTCCTCGATTTCTGCTGCGGGTCCGGCTCCACCGGCGTCGCCGCCCTCCAGCAAGGGCTGGACTTCATCGGCATCGAGATGAGCCCGCACTACGCCGGCATCGCCCGCAGCCGCCTGGAGACCGCGCTCAACCAGACCACCGGACCGGACGACCTGGGCCTGGCCGGCCCCGAGGAGCAGTGATGACCGACAGCCCCGAGCCCACCACCCCCAACCAGCTCACCCTGCGGGAAGCAGCCCCACCACCGCAGGAACCGGCCGCGCCGGAGCAGGTCGACGAGCCGGAGCAGGTCGAGGAGCATCTGCCCGAGCCGATACGCCTGGACCCCGCCGACCTCGCCACCCATCTCGCCCGACTCAGCAACGTCTTCAACAACCCCGCCGAAGACAACGAGTTGGACCCCTTGGAGGACCTCGACGACGAGCTGCCGCAGCCAGCCCGGCCGGGTGGAGCCGGATTCATCCTGCTCAAGCACGGCCGCGCACGCGAGCGCGAACTGGCCCGGCTGGTGCGGTGGGTAGATGACATCCTGCTACCGAACTACGGCCGGGAAATCTCCACCCCGGTGCCCTGGTGCCCCTGGTGGCCGCAGCACCCCGAGGCCGTCGCCCGCCTGCACGCCCTGTGGGCGGCCTGGCGCCAGCACATCGCACGGGACGCCGGCCCCTCAGGTCCGGCGATCTGGCACCGCGACTTCCTGGACCACACCATGGCCCAACTCCGCTCTGCTATGGGCCCGTTCGCCGCGTGTATGACCCACCCCCACCGGCCCGCCCACCGCCTCCTGCCCCCTCCCCCCAACACCAACACCGATGACCCCGGCGTCCCGAACGCCGAAGCCTGATGCCGGCCCGCTTCGGCTTCGCCGCGGACCCCCGCGCCATCGAAGACCTCCGCCGCCTACCCATCGGCATCCGCGATATGGCCCTCCTGCAACTCCAATCGCTAGTCCACGGCGAGCAGCGCGGCACTTCTCTTGGGAAGCGCGCGGGGGTGGACCTCTCGGGGTATCGGCGTCTGCACGTCGACCCGGACGCCGAGTGGCGCATCGTCTTCCGCGAACGTGCCGCCCCGACATCTCGCGAATTCCGGCGCGAGATCTTCGTCATCGCGATCGGTCCACGCGAGGCGCACGAGGTGTACAACACCGCGGCCCTCCGCCTCGGCCGCCTCCCCTCCCACGCTCCCGTCCCGCGACACCTCTCCGTGCTCACCACCCGACCGGCCCCCACCAACTCATCTCCTGGACGCCGCCGATGACCACTGCCACGCTCCACGCACCGACCTGGCACGCCCTCACCGACCACCAGCTCACCCACGCCACCACGGCCGTCGAGGTGCTGGCCCGGCCATGGACCACCCGCCTGCTCCATGCGGTGCACCAGCGCGGGCCCTCCACCGTCGCCGAACTCGCCCGAGCCATACCGCATCTGACCCGCAGCACAGCCGAGGACCACCTCGCCCGGCTCGTCGACGAACGCCTCCTCCACCCCCTCGTCCACACCGGCCCGGCACTGTGGGCCCTGGCCCCCGCCGGGCGCGCTCTGGCCCCCCTCTACGCCCAACTCCTGCACTGGTGGCCCGAAACCTCGGCCCGGTGCCCGCGTACCCAGCGCATCGAGACGGCGCTCGCGCTCCTCGCCCGCCGCCACACCCTGCTCCTGCTGTCCACCTTCGCCGCCACCGGCCCGGCCACCCTGCACGCCATCGCCCACCGGCTGCCCACCGTCTCCCGCGCCACCATCTACGCCCGAGGAACCCACCTCCTCCTCCGCCACCTCCTGACCCCCACCAGCGGGTCGGACAGCGCCCGAGGCCAGACCTACCACCTCACCCCCCACGCCCACGCACTCCCACCCCTCCTGCACCGCCTCGCCACCTGGCACACCACTCACCACCAGCCACAACCCGCACCACACCGCTCCCCTCGCCTGTCCTACCGGCCCAGCGACCTGTTCTCCGAGGCCGCCTTCGACCACGTGGGAGATGACCGCGCCTGAACACCGCCGACCAGCCCACCCCGGAAGCCTGGAGTTGGGTCAGCCCCATCTATCTGGCCGGCTCCCGCGACGCCCCCGAGCACGCCCTCGCCCCGCTGCTGGCCCAGGACTGGCCCCTCCACCGCGACTCCGCTGGAAACTGGCACATCTCCAGCCCGGACCACACCATCCGCATCGGCTACCTGCTCGAACGAGATCCCGCACAGCCCTGGCGCATCACCACCGCGAGCGACCCCTACGGACAGCCCCTGTGGACGGCCCACGCCACGGTGGCGCCCGAGGAACTCCTTCGTCCGTTCTTTCGTACGCTCGGGGAGATGTGCCACCACGGTGCCCACCAACACCTCATCGGCCCGCTCGCGCCTTACCTCGCCACCGCTCCCCTGGAGCGGGCCGGGTGGACGACGCACCAGGCCCAAGGCCGCGTCTTCACCACCTCCCCCGACACCCAGGCAGTGGCCATCCAGGCAACCCCGTCCACGCCCGAGACCAGTCCCCTGTCGGTCCCCGGCTGGCAGATCGGCGCCGGACGCCAAGACGCCGCCTGGTGGATCACCTTCAGCCGGGCGACCCCCACCCCCCTGATCGGCGCCCTCACCACCGCCATGACCGACCCCACCCCCACGCGCCGTCACCCACACCGACTCCCCGCCCCCAGCGCCCACATCACCATCTCCCAATCGTCCACAGGCCCCTCACCGCCTCCTGCTCGTCCCGCTCCTCCGCCGTCAGCGGCAGGTGCCAGCCGAAGCCGAGCAAGCAGCCGACTCACCCGCTAACAAGGTCAACGGGCTACGCGAACAAGGTCGCGTAGCCCGTTCACCTTTCTATGTCGGTCGTCATCCTCCAGCGAGGTCGACCGTCAGGTCCAAGTCCATGGACAAGGGTCTCCAGCCGGCGCTCGGCGGTCACACGGTCCGGAGCGGTGACGATGGCGAAGCTGACCCTCGCGTCCGCCGCAGTCCCGCGCGGCGGAAGCGTCAGCAACTCGCTGGGGCGGCGGAGCCAGCTCAGTTCGTGGACCCAGGGCCGGCCGGTGGTGAGCAAGGAACACGTCCGCAGCGTTGCCGCTGCCCCGCACCTTCAGCTGTTCAACTCCGGGTGCCAGAGGCGCTGTCTCGCGCGCTTCGCCTTACGGCAGGCGCACCGTCGCGTCCGTCGTCGAGAAGCACCTCGTACACCGCGCCCGATCGCCCAGTAGTCCCCGATCCGCCTGCTGTTGATCGTCTCGTCGGTTGGGGGTCGGTGCTCGCCTCGGTGCCGGAGGGCGGGGTCACCAGTAGATACCGGCGAAGGTACCGTCGAACCCGAGCGACTTGTCCCGGTGGTGGGCGTCGGTGAAGTATCCGCAGATGCGCCCGGTGTGGCGGCGATACCAGTCGGCGGGGATCTGTAGCTCGACCCACTGATGGGTGCAGCGGCACCGCACGGAGACCTCGTCGGTCGCAAGGTGCAGAAGCAGCAGCCAGTCACGCCGCGCGCCACAGGCCGCGCAGGTCAAAATGCCCTGCTGCAGGGGCAGTTCGAAGGGGTAGTCCCATACCCAGTGGGTGACCTCGCGGCCGCGGCCAAGGGCCTTGGCGGTGTCGGGGCAGGGGATGGGCTCGGTGGTCGCCGGCGGCGCACCAGCGGGGCCGGGTACTGCCTCCTGCTCGTGCGGGCGGTGGGTAACCCGCCGTCTGAGTCGGTTGAACACCGCGCCCCTCCGGTCTCGTTGCTGTCGTGCGAGACCAGCATCATGCGACCAGCCTCGGCAGTTGTCCACCGACGTTTCCCAACACACCCACCAGGCAGGCTGAAAGCCTCGCGGAGGCGACGAGGGGGAGCTTCGCCATCGTCAATCGCGGGTACGCCGCCGGCCTGGTGAGGACGGCGGCGTCGGGGGCAGGCGACCGACAGCGAAGTCCGGCGGCGGCGGGAGAAGGGCTTCGAAGGCCTCCGACGCCTCCTGCGCGGTGGCGAAGCCATGCTCGACCACGCGGTAGGTGAACGTCGGGGACGTGGTGAACGTGTCCTCCACGAGTAGCCGGTAGGGCGATGCGGTGTCCTGGTGGTCGAGCAGGATGACGCTGGTCTTGATGGCGCCTGTTCCCGGGTTGTGGGTGTAGTCCTCCACGAGGCTGTATCGGTCGGGGCTGGTGGCGATCGTGTGCTCGATCCTCACAGTGCCCGCGTCGGCCGGAATAGGGCTGCCAGCCGGGTAGAGCGGGGCCGGGCACCCCAAGGCCAGGAGCCAGACCCGCGCCAGCGGCCACAACGGCACTTCCTGGTCGGCAAGATCAAAGGTGCCGGCGGTCGGATCGCGGGTGATGTGCAGGCCGACGTACTCGCGCGCTCCGGGGATGTCGCTCAACATGGCCGCGTTGTCGTAGAGGAGGAGGTAGCTGTCGCGGTGATCCAGGCTGTGCTGGTGTGCGAGGACGCTCAAGTCCGCAGCCCGCAGGTCGAGACCGTCGGCAACGGCGGCTACCGAATCGCTGACGGGCTCCAAGTCCTCCAGCAGGTGAAGGTCGTCGAGAGTGGCGCGCACCACTGCGGCACGCAGCAGGCGTTCGGTGTCGACGGCGCCCACCCGGGAGGCAAGGTAGGCAACTTGGCGGCCCGGGCCGGCAGCGTTGATGGAGAGGGCCACGTCGAACGCATCCTCCGGCTTTCGGCTGGACGTCGGTGAGACGGCGGTGGCGTCGCCAGTGAGAGCTTCCTCGTAGGCGGTGTGATGCACGACGCCGGCCAGATCGGAGGGTGCGACGCCAAGGGAGGTGGCGAGCGCGACGAGACGCCGCTGGTCGTCCCCACCATCGAAGGGCAACTGCTGGTTCGAGATCGGGTCTCCCGGGTCAAGCAAGGTGGCGGCGGGTGGCGGGCGCGGCGGTCGCAGAGGGAGTAGTGGGCAGGGAGGGGGCCTCGGGGGCCGCGCCGGGGATGCTGCGGATCAGGGCCTCCGTGTCGACCGCGCCGAGGCGGGCCGACAGGAAGGAGATCTGGCCGGCCAGGCCGAGGTTGTTCACTGCGGCGGCAGCTGCTGCGGCCTCGTCGTGAACGGCCTCGTCGAGGTCCAAGGGCTCCAGGTGAAGGGCCTGGGCCAGGTCGAGGAGGCGGTCGACCTCATGCTCGTTCGGCTCATGAGCGGTTGGCGGGCCCTGGGGCATGGTGTGTTCTCCACGGGCTATCGGTTGCGGGTGGGTCGGGCTGTTGGTCTGCGGACGGTTGTGCGGGTTCTGGGCCTCGGCGAGGCGTTGCACGCGCCAGACGAGCACGTCGATCACGGAGTCGGCGGAGCGCAGTTCGCGGCGAGCGATGACGTGGCGCAGCGTCGGGACGAGGTCGACGTCCGGGTGGGAGCTGTGGAAGGTGGCGAGGGCGGCGGCCAGGATGGGCCAGCGGGGGTCGGTGAGGATCTGCTCGGCCAGGTCCGGCGCCGCAGCGGAGTGAACGGCGTTGGCGAGTTGCGCGTGGACGGGCGGGGCGAGGCGGAGCCCACGCTCGTAGAGGCCGGCCATGTGGGGGCGGGCGGTGATGCCGTAGGCGGCGCGCAGGTGGGCGGCGGCGGCGAGTGCGGCGGCGGCCTGCTGTTGGTGCTTGTGAGCGGCGTGCCAGCGGTGGGTGGCGACCACGAGGAGAAGGAGGGCCGAGAGGAGCATGGCGCTGGTGGCGCCGTCCTGCCCGCGACCCAACGCGGGGCCGGAGGAGAGGAGTTGGCGTGCGGCGTGGCGCAGGGCTTGGTGGTGGGCGTGGGCGGCGCGGTGGTGGAAGCGCGTCGCGCGTTCGAATGCGGCAGCGGCAGCGACGACGTGGTGCCGGGTGGGTCCGGTGGC
Organism: Streptomyces triticirhizae; assembly: GCF_003696235.1. Taxonomy (GTDB): domain Bacteria; phylum Actinomycetota; class Actinomycetes; order Streptomycetales; family Streptomycetaceae; genus Streptomyces; species Streptomyces triticirhizae. Next base: position 98,767 of record NZ_RFFJ01000001.1, on the reverse strand, counting down.
GGTGGTGGCCAGGGCGTCGAGGATCTCGCCGGTGCCGGTGAGGTAGTCGGCCGCCTGGTCGTCGTCTGCGTCGGTCAGTTCGGCGGCGGTGTGCCAGGCGACGTCGGCGGCCTCGCGGGCAGCCGTTGCGGGTGTGGGCAGCACCTCTGCGCTGTCAACACTGGTGGCAGTAGAGGTGAGGCGTCGGGTGATCTGCGGCCAGGACAGGTCGGGGGCGAGCTTTCCGCCGGAGTACCAGATCGGGTCACCGGCGGCGGTGACGTGGTCGGGAAGGGCGAGGGTGTAGCCGATGATGTCGCCGGAGGGGGCCCGCCGAAGCCGGACGAGCACCCTGTGTTCGTCGAGGCGGTCGAGGAACTCGGGGGCGTCGCGGGAGCCGGCCAGGGACTGCCGCACGAGGGTGCGTAGTTGGTCGCGCGGGGCGGTCTCCCGCCCCAGCCGGATGGCCGCATGGCGTTCGGCTCGCGGGGCGGTCGGCGCGGCGGTTCCATCACCGGGGTTGAGCTGGCGCAAGCCGTACTCCTTCTCGATGGCGCGGCAGGTGGCCTGGGCCTTGCGGCGTTCGAAGGATCGGTCTGGGCGGCGACCGTCTTCGCGGACCAGGGTGGCCACGATGTGGATGTGGTCAGCGGCGTGACGGACCGCGACCCACCGGCAGCCAGCCGGGTCGTCCCTGTCGGCGATGCCGACGGCGGCCAGCACGCGCCCGGCGATCGCGGCCCATTCCGCGTCCGAGAGGAGGCGGTCCTTCGGCGCCGCTCGGATCGAGCAGTGCCACACGTGGGAGGTGGGTCGGCGTGTGCCGGCGGCGGCCAAGGGTTGATCCAGCAGGCGCGCCAGCGCCGCGAGGGAGGCGTCCGGGTCCCGGCCCGGGTCAGGTGCGGCCGGGTCCCAGCCACCCACGAGGTGGGGGTCGGTGTGTTCTTCGCGGAGCCCTGGCCCGTAGAGGTAGACGAGCAGGCCGATCGTCCGGGAGCCGGTGGAGATTTTCGGTATCACCGGTCAGGATCAGCGTCCTCGCCCCTCGCTTCGCGTGGGGGGTTCCGGGGCGACGGCAGGAGAGGGCGGGGCGGGGGCAGGGTGCTTGGCGGCTCGCTGAAGATCGACCGCGAGGGTGCCCAGTAGGAAGTGCATGTCCTCGGCGAGGTCGCTGAGTTGGTCTGCGGTCGTCACCACCGCGTGGTGCGCCCAGCGATCGTGTGTGGACGCCTGGCCCTGTTCGTCTGGCCCCCAGGAGGCGATATCCAGCAGCATCTCCCGGAAGCGTTCACTGACCTCGTCAGCGTCTCGAAGGGCGGACCGGAAGACCTCGTGAAGCTGCTCGACGGTGGTGCAGTCGGCCACGCGTTGCCGCCACGCGGCCGTGGTCTGCTCCGCTGCGGCGGTTGCCGGCCGTTCACGCAACCATCGCCGGGCCCAGCGCTGTTGGTCTGCCTCAGTGGGCTCTCCCGTCCGGTGGGAGCGGATCTGCTCACTGTCTCGCCCCACGTTGTCGTACAGCTCGAAATCAGGGGCGTATCCCATATCGTTGGCTTCCGTTCGGCAGAGGCGCGCGACGGTTTCGCACGCGCGGTCAAGGGACTTTGCATCAGTGGGGGCGACTTGGACCTGCTGGCGATCGGTGGTAGAAGGCCAACCCCTGCGCTGCCCCGTGAGGGCCGGCTCAAGGGGGTGCGTCCCTCTAGCGCCTGCGGGTCGAGGCGCCGCGGACAGCTGCGGTGGCGGCCTGCGCGATCACGCTGGCAGCTTGGTCGGGGCGGTGGAGTTCCACCAATGTGACGCCAGGCAGGGGTTTGGGGTGGGGGGCGAAGGCCAGCCACAGCACTGAGCAGCCGGCGGCCCGCAGGCGAGCTACGCGGTCGGTCGCACGCTCTATCTGCTGGTCCGGATGCCAGCCGTCGGAGGCGATGGCCAGGAGACGGCCGGCGCCGGGCCGGTCGAGGTCAAGCGCGGCGGTGAGGGCGTCGATGGCCTCGGTGATGTGTTCGTTGCCGCCCTTGGTGTCGAACTCGGTCACGTCCTTCGGGGCTCGGCCGGGGGCGGTGATCGGCGTGACGTGCCGCGCGAACGCGACGGTGGCGGTGCGGGATTGGGCGTCGAGGCGGGTGGCGGCGTTGGCGACGATCCACGCTGCCGACGCGATTGGCCCCACTGCGTTCGTCATGGAACCGGAGATGTCCACCGCGATCCCTACCCGCAGGGGTGGCGTCGGTGTCGCGCGCCGCACGGAGCGCTTCCAGGGGGTGGCGGTCGGGGTGGCTCCGGCGGCGAGTTGGGCATCCCGGGCGAGGGCCTGGCGCACGCTCAAGCGCCCGGGGGGCGTGGTGGAGGAGACTTGGGTGACGGTGCGTTCGCGGTAGGCGGCACGGCGCAGGCCGCGGGCGAGCTGACCGGCCGCTGCCTTCTCGGCGTCCGTAGGCGCGCGCGTTCCGCGGATCGTGCCCTTTCTTCCGGCACCGCCGGGACCGAAGACCTGCTTGGCCAGTTCTTCGGCGTTCCTCCTGATCGAAGTTGCCTCGCTTCGGGCGGCACGGGCTGCGGCACGCGCGGCATCGGCGCGCGCCGCCTCCTCGGCCTCGTCGCGGTCCCGCTCCACCATCCGAGCGTCCAACTGGTCCAGGGCGTCCGCGAGCGCGGTGTGGACCGCGTCGACCTCGGATCGTGTGAGGGCGGGCGTGCCGCCTCCGGGGCCTTCCAGGGCTTGGCACCAGTCCAGGCCGTGCTGGAGCATCGCTTCGTGGTCGTCATCCGCGGTGCGATGAGCCGCCTGCCAGATCTCCCGCAACCGCGCGAGGAGTTCGGAGCCGAGCAGGCGGTCCAGCACGGGTTCAAGGGGTGCTGTTTCCTCGGGATCGAGTATTCCGGCATCACGGCGTGCCAGGAGTAGGCCGCCTGCCACGGCCGCCGCCTCCCGGGTCGTCGGCATCGAGGCCAGGATGTCCTGGGCGATCAGTGTGCGAGTGGCCTCGCGTAGCCAGCGTCGATCTTGAGGTCGGCGGGCCACGTGCGCGTGCTCCGCCCTTGATTCCTCCAGCAGGGTCGCCGCCTGGTCCGCCTCGGTGCCGCGCCGTCCCATCGGGGCCTCCCATCGGGAGTGCGCGGCGTGCGCGGCCTCATGCACCAGGACTCCCCAGGCGGCCGGGTAGCGCTCCTCGTCACCGGCCCGCCTGGGGTCGATCGATGCCGGAGCCAGGTGTTCCAGCAGCTGGGCGTCGAACTCCAACTCGGCGGTGGCAGGGTAGAAGGCGGCCGGTGCGCCGGAACGGGTGCCGTGCCGGCAGGTCACCAGGACGTCCTCGCGGCCGGCTAGTTCCGCCACCCGTTCCGTGAGCGCGGCTGATATGCGAGGCCAGTGCGGGGACGTGGGCCGGTACCACGACGGGGCCGGCGGTCCACCATCGTCCTCCCAGCTGGCGTGGGCGAGCGCCTCCGCGCTTACCTGCGCGGCAGCGCGCCGGGCGTCGGGGAAGAAGGACACGGCGGGGGAACTCCCTTGGTCGTCGCGGTCGAGGGGGATGAGGTGACCTTGGAGGACGGCCCGAGCGCCAGCGCGGTGACCGTTTTCCCGGTCGCCTTGGAGACGACTTCGGCGACGACCTCCTGGTCCTCCTCGGGCGCCACGCCGATCAGGTTGGCGAAGGCGATGTCGATCCCAAGGGCCTGCGTGATCCGTTTGGCCGCCAAAAGTTCCCGCAGCTGCGGAGCCCAGCCGATCTGTCCGCTCTCCCATCGTTTCGCCAGGTTGCGCGCCACGCGCACCATCGTGCGATTCACGCCCAGATGGGCGGCGAGGTCGTAGTCGGAGGTGACCTTGATCTGCACGGAGAACCGCGATCCCAGCGCATCTGAGAGAACCGCGCCAGGCGCCCCGGGGTTGTGCGCGGCTATCACGTAGAACCCCGGTATGGCGGTGACCAGTTCGTTCCCGTGAGCCTTGATCCGGATCTCCCGACGACCGTCCATGGCCGGATACAGGGCTGCCATCACCGTCGGGGGAATCAAGGTGGCGTCATCCAGCAGCAGGGCCCGCCCTTCCCGCATCGCCGTGACCATCGGGCCGTGCAGGAACTCGTACCGGCCGTCGTCGCGTTGGCTGTACTCCCCCAGGAGATCACCCACCGTCGTGTCGCCATCCCCTGCCACCGTCACCAGATCAGGGAAGGCCGCCTCCAGCAGAGAGGTCTTGCCGGTGCCCGGCGGACCGTGCAGAAGAACCGGAACGTCGGCCTCGCGCAAGCGCTGCAGCGCCTCGACATCCGGCAACCCGGCCAGCTCGCGCGGGAAGTACTCCTGCCCCGACGCCCGGACCACCCCTCCCGACCCGCTCGCCCCACGGGACGCCCTCGAGGTCGCGGCGGCCGATGTCGGTCGACTCCCGGCCGAGGGCGAGAAGGTGGCGGCCGAAGACGTGCTATCCGTCGCCCGGTACCGGCGTGGATTCACCCCAATCCGCTCAGCCTGGCCCCGCTCCACCAGCCGTTCCAACGCCGCACCGATCGCCCCCGATGAATGTCCCAACTTCGCGGACAGTTCCGTCACGCTCAACGCAACGGAGGAATCGGCCGCCATCAGCGCACGCGCCACCATCGCTCGCAGCTCCCCCGGACGCAGTCCCGACGAGGGCAACCCACCACCGGGCGGCGCTGTCATACCTGTTCCTCCTGCCGCGATCCCAAGACCAGCCAGACAGGCACCCTAAGGACGATTCACGGCGGCACCAAGCAGCTTCAGATACCGAAGATCGCCCAAGAAGACGAGCCGCACGGTGATTCGAAGAACCCGGTCACCGGAAAGGAGAAGGACACGCCATGCCCCGCTCAACATATGAAGGCAAGAGGTTCACCTCACTGTCCGAACTCGCCACCGGAAGCGCCCAGTGCGTCATCACGCACCTACGCACACGGCGATTGAGCGACGGGGATCTGAGCGGCGTCCTCACAGAATGCCGCCGCGTCACCGGACCGAAGAGCCCATGTCTCCTGCTCGTCGCCAGCACAGTGCTGGCGCCCACCGTGAAGGCCATGAAAAGCGCGGGATGGCCATGGCGCGGCGTGACACCATGGCCCAACACGGGGGCCGACTTTCTCCTGTGGGGAACAACCGACGCCTACCGAAGCCCCATACCCACAACGCCCGGCTATTTCACGGGAGATCACGCACGCGACCTCCGCCTCCTCATCCGAACATGCCCCCCGGGCGAACCCGTCCTGGACTTCTCCCCCAGCGGCTCGATCGAACGCGCCGCACAAGCAGAAGGCCGCCCCTACATCGGCATCACCACTCCCTTGTCGTAGAACTCGTCGTCCTCGTTGTCGGCAGCACCTCGGCGTGAGCGACGCGGTTCGTCATCCGTCCTGCCGAATCCCCCGTGTTGAACACAGACCCGCCGGCTCAACATCTGTGCGCGCCGGGCCAGTTCTTCGCCGCACAGGTCGGGCATGATCCCGCCGTGAACCAACAGACTCTCCTCGAAGTCACTCCGCACGAGGTCGCATTGATGGCCGTCCTTGTCCCGGTGCTCACGGCCTGGTGGGTCCGAGACGCGACACGACGGGCGTCCAACGAGGCCGCTGCCGTCGGACGGCGGCAAGCCGACACCGCAGTGGAGATCGCACGACGCCAGGAGGAGACAGAAAGGGCCCAGCGGTCTCAGGAGATCAGGCGTGCCGCGTGCGAGGCATTCCTCAGCGCCGCTGATCGACTGGCACACGAGGTCGACAGGCTCCCCCAGGTGACCGACGACCTACGAGAGGCACTCCTCAGCGAAGCCACCGTGGAGGTGCACAAGTCATGGGCCGCGCTGGAACTACTCGGAATCGATGAACTCTCCGAACAGGCCAGAGGATTGCTCACTCATTGCCAACGGATGGAACGGGTAGCCCTCGACCGAGCTGTGCTCCACCATGCAAGCGCCAGGCTGGAAGAGAAGCTGTGCCCGGGCAACTCTGAGTGGTGTGAAGATCCAGTCCACGGCTCGGCGATCCATGCGTGGATATGCCTCACCGAATGGGGCCATATCGAGGAAGACGAGCGAGAGCAACACCTGGAGGAACTCGAATTCTCCCTGCGCGAAAGCGAAGCGCTCACCAACGCCCAGATTCAACGAGTCCTCGCTGTCACCACCCGTCCCTTCGCTTGGAGCGACATGGTCGTGACCTGGCATGCAGACCCACTGAAGACAGGCTTCAAGGCGGCGAGGGAGGAATTCGTCCGGGCAGCGGTGTCCAACTGAGAGCACAACCGGACACGTTCTCACCACCCGGAGCACTCCATGGTTCACCGTCTATCTCAGCTGCGTAGGACCATGTCCACAATCGCGTCGATCCGCCGAACCGCCGACTCGACGGCGACGAGAACGGTATCCGTCTGCGGGGGAGCTTCCGATCCGCTGTTGATCGCCTTCGCGATCTGATTGAGGTTGTTTCCCACCTGGCGCAGGTTTCGTCGGACGGCGAAGAACTCCGTGATCAACTCGCGGTCACCAACAATCCGCCCTTCGGCGCTCTCCGCATCCCGGGAAGCCTCGACCGCCGCTTGGGCAAGGAAGCCGGCCAAGGTCATCCCGCTCGCCCGCGCGGCGGTGGTCACGCTCGCCAGCTCGTCGACGCTGAGGCGGACGCTGCGGACCTGGTCGCGGACCTGCGCGGTGGCCAGCCGGTTGCGAAGCCTGCGGCGAGGGCCAGCGGGCCCTCGGACGGCCCGCTCCGGCGGCCCCTCCCCCTGGTTCGGCTCCCCCTGGAGCCGAACCCTCCCCGCCTCCCCTGGGGCGGGGAGAGGGTTCGAAACTCCTGCGCGTGCGCAGGAGTTTCGAACCCCACAACTTGCTCGGACACAGCAGGTCGTCGCACACCTGCACCCTGTCGCGTGGGTGGCGTCGGTCACGAAAGCTTTCTCCTCATGCAGGGGGTGGGGCGGACGGACGAGGTCCGGCCGGCACGGCGCACCTGGCCCCGGTCCCAGGACGGACCGGCCGAGCAGCCACAGCTCGACCTCGAGCGGACGGACGAGCGCCTCCCCCCGGGGCGCCCTCGAACGAGACCCGACCACGCCCGGGGACGATCTTGGACAGATCGACGTGCCAGCCGGCGCCGCCACCTCGGTGTCCGCGCTGGCGGACGGACGAGCGGACGGACATCTGGCAGCGGATGAACGGACGAACACCCCGCATTCCCGTCGGGTGGACCCGATCCCGCCAGCTCCTATGGGAACGGACCGTCCGCCAGCGCGGTCCCTCAGTCGACCGGGCTGTCGTCCGCCCGCAGATAGACCAACGGGGCAGGCCACCACGGTTGAGGACTCCAGCGAGGTGACGTCGGCGGCCCGTGCAGAGCGCTCGTGCGGCCCGGACGCGGGGTTGCGCACCGGCTGGTGGACGCGGACGGCGGGCCACCGGACGACCCGCACGGACACATCTCTTCGCCGGTCCACGAAGTTGGCGAACCTCCATGGCGACGGGCCCGGGGCGGACGAGGGAGGGAACCGAGCGGCGACCGGGTGGGGGGACGGACGGACGAAGTCCGCGACGCGGACGGGAGCGAGGGTGATCGGCGCAGGGGTTCCATCCGCTGTGGGGGTGGATGGAACCCCCGGGACCGGTCCGCCCCGGGCCCGTCGCCCGGGTGGTGCGGACGGACGAGAGGGACGGACGAAAGGGGTGGACGGACCAGAGGGGTGGATGGGCTACGAGGGGGCGTGAGGTCCGCACCGTCTCGGGTGCCGAAGGTGCTGGAGGTGGGCGACGAGTTCCAGGACCGAGGAGGCCGTGGGCAGGCTCATCGCACCCGCCTGGGCAGTGAGTTGGATGACCCAGCCCTCGCCCTCGGACCTGGCCTGGTGGATCACGCCGTGGCGGTGGAGGGTGGTGATCCACACTGCGGCGAGGTCCTCCTCGTGGCCTGGCGCCATGGAGCTGGTCACCCGCACAGGCGGCAGCGCGCCAGGTGGGAGGAGAGCGCGGCGGCCATGCGCCGTTTGTAGGTGTGGGCGTTGCCGCGCAGGGCGTGTCGGTTGTGGTCGGTGCGACGGCCGGCGCTCTCCTCTTCCCGGGCCGCCGCTGCCTCGTAGTCGGACTTGATCTTGGTGAAGCGTGAGCAGCGATAGGGCCGGCGCTTCGGTTGGTGGGGGTGCTCGGTCTTGTGGTGGGCGTGTTCGGTGGTCACGAACTCCTCCTCGTGTGCTCTTCGCGGAGTTGGGCGATCAGTGCGGTCAAGCGCGCGTTGCTAATGGAGATGGACTGGCTGCGCAGGGCGCCGGCGATGGAGTCGCGACGCACTCGCCCTTCGGCCTGGACGGTCGTGCGGGCCGCCCGGAGCACGCGCTCGTCGAATCCGGTGGCGCTGTCGGCATCGACTTCGGACCTGGGTCTTGCAGATGGCGGCCGGCCGGCGGACGGACCGGCGGACGGGTTGGAGGCCGGTCCGCCCGATCCGGGGGATGTGCTGGTGGCTGCCAGTAGGGCTTGGGGTGCGGCCGCTTGGGCGAAGCCGGAGCGATACCCGGTGCGGTGCCCGGTGCGGGCGGGCTGGGGGATGCGTTCGACGTGGTGGTGCACGGCCGCGTGCGGGGAACGGGTGCGGTGGCGGCTGTGCGCCAGGGATCGGGCAGTGCCGGGATGCACAGGAGATGGGTGGGAGCGGGGCGGTGAAGGCGCGCTCGGGGATGCCGCCTTGGCCGCTCCGGTGTCGCGCTGGGTCTGGTGGGTGGCGGTGTCGGCGCCTCGGGCGATCAGGATGTACAGGTGCACGGCGCCGGCCAGCGCGAGGGGGGCGACGGTGGACAGCACCCCGACGGTGGCGTCGTCCAGCCGCAAATCCCCTGCGGCAGTGGGGGCTTGCTGGTTGAGGCGGACGGCGTGCAGGGCGTTGGCCCAGATGCTGGTGGTGGTCGCGACGCCGAACAGCAGCCAGACGTAGGCGCGGGCCCGCAGGGGCGCGTGGCGGTTGACCAGCAGCGCCCGCACGCCATAGGCGATGAACCCGTCGATGACCAGGGGGAAAAGCCAGGTCAGGCTGTCACGGACGTGGATGGCTCCCGCCATCTGCTGGAGTGCGTCGAAGGACAGGATGGCGCCGGCGCCGCCAAGGCCGGCGATGGCCGCCTTGTCCCAGCCGCTGATCCGCCCCGCAGCGGGATGCTGGCTGGTCATGCCGCCCTCCCCAACTCCGGCTGGCCCACGGGGCGCCCGGCGGACACGGGGGCGACAGCGGAGCGGCGCCGCCCCTGGCGGTGCTGCCGGTGCGCCGCGCGCAGCAGGCGCTCGGCGTGCGCCTCGCTGACCTTCAGCAGGTAGGCCAACCGCTCGGGGGTGACGCAGTGTTGGACAGCGAGGTGCACGAGCGCGCGGCGCTCCAGGAAACTGAGGTGGATATCGCGGCCGGCCAAGGCGGCGTGCACCCTGTCTGGGTCCAGGCGGTGGTGGGTCAGATGGTGAAGGTCGGCACGCTCCTCCTCCGTCGTGCCGCCCCAGATGCCGTCCCGCGCGCCGCTCTCCAGCGCGGTCTGCAGGCAGATCTCGCGGACGGGACAGCCGGCGCACAGCGCCTTCGCCGTGGCGACACGCGCGTCGTCGTCGGCGTCAGGGAAGAACAGCTCCGGATCGTTCGTCGCCTCGGGGGCGGTGCGACAGACGGCGCGCTCCTGCCAGCCATGATCCCCAAGTCGACGCGGTCGCCCACCACTTGACGAGGGCGGTGACACCTGGCGGAGGTATGGCGATATCGGGGTGATGTCGGTCATATGGTGGAACTCCTTGCTCGCTCGCCGGCTCGGTGGTGGCGCCGCACCCCGATCACCCGGGGCTTCGGGTCCTCGGGGGGCGCGCATCACACCGATCCGCATGGGTGGTCGCGGAGGGCTACTGGTGGTTCAGGTGAGGTGGTGGCGTCTGCGGTCGGGGCCGGTCAGCACGACGCGGTCGGCCATCTGCGCGAGCCGGGAGGCGACGCGATCCCCCAACGCCTCGCGGAGGCGGGCGAGCGGCTCGTTGCTGGTGATCAGCATCGGCAAGCAGTGAACGTAGCGGTGGTTGACCACCCGATAGGTGATCTCCTCCGTCCACGGCGATGGTTTCGCGGCGGCCAAGTCGTCGATCATCAGCAGCGGGCAGGTCGCCACCCGCCACACCTCCCGCTCCGTATCAACCCCTTGGCGGGGTCGCAGACTGCCGTAGAGGTCGGCGGCCGACTCCGCCCGCCACTCCACACGCACCCCATGCCGGGCCAGCAAGGTCAGGGCGCCGAAGGCCTGGTGGGTCTTGCCCGTCCCCGTCGGGCCGAGGAGGAGCAGGCTTCGGGCGCCGGCCACGCTCACGGCCCCGACGGGTGTTCTACGGGCGCAGGCCACCACCTGCTCCACCCAGCCCAGCACGCCGGGATGATCGGCCACGGCGGTGCGAAAGAGCGCGGGGACACGCGGATCGAGCCGACCACCGAAGTCGGGCTCCGGCGGTGAAGGCGGCTGGGCGACCCGGATACCTCGCGCGGCCATGATCGCGAACACCCGCTCCACCGCCGTCCCGGCACGCCCTGGCGCCACCTCGGCAACGGAAGCGCGCTCACCCGCGCGTTGGCTCGTCACAGCTCCCCCTCGTAGGCGGCCGGGTCGACGGGGTTCGTCCACGCGACATGCCTCGGCACGGTAGACACCGATCGCGGTCGCCCCAAACCACCACCATCGGCTGGAGGGTTGAGTGCCTCGTTCACCAGGCTTGGCAGCACGCTCGGATGCATCGGGCGCTGGCGGAAGCGCTCCAGCCCCGCCCGCACCGCACCAGGGTCCACCCCCTCGTCGAGCAGGGCGCCAACCTGGCGAGCGAGATGCCCCACCACCTGCTTCGGCGGACGGTGGGCACACCCGGCCACGTACTCCGCGATCAACATCTGCGCGGCGGCGCGGTCGGCGGGCGCGGCGCGCCCCGCTTTAGCGGTAGATCCCAGGTCCACGGTCCTAGATCCAGACGCGACACCCTCGCGAGGACTCGACGAGTCCTCGACGAGGGCTCCTCGAGCGTTCGTCGAAGACTCGTCGACACGCTCCTGACCTGCGCAATCACCCCTCGCGTCCCGAACATCGCCATGATGCGGGCCGGCCTCGTCGACTCCTCGACGAGTCCTCGACGAGCCCTCGTTGAGGACTCGCGGCACGCTCGTCGACGGCTCGTCGAGCCCTCGCGCGGGCTCGACGAAGGAGGTTCCCGGTCGGCTGGGGTGCTGGCAGGTGGCGGCGCCGCACCCGCCGCACGTGGCCTTCGGCTGATGGATCGGGCAGGCCGGGGTGCGCGACTTCGAGGGCCGGTCGATCTTCTGGTGCAGGTGCCAGGTCACGATGTGCAGGTAGCCCCGGCCGTCGCAGCCGGTGTACCGGCAGATCAACCCCGCCTCCGCCAGCGCCCCCAGATCGGCCTCGACGTCCACAGCCGTATGCTCCGGCCGCAGCGGCCACAACACCCCAGCGATGATCGCCGGATGATCCCGAAACCGCCCCTGATCATCCGCCTGCGTCACCAGCCCGAAGAACGTTCGCTCGGCCGTCAACGACACCCCCGCCAGGGACTCGGAGAAGAACGCCTCCGGCTTGATCGTACGAATACGAGCCACCGCTCAACCCACCACCGTTCTCACCAGTGCGGGTAGCCGTAGGAGACAAGACATGTCAGAATCCTTCGCTAGTAGGCGAAGCAGCCCTCACGCGTCACAGTGCAGGGGCGCTTCGATTGCCGAATGTGCTCGCCTCGGCGCGCACTCCGTGGTGCCCGGGGCTGCAAACCCGGGCACCACGGCGCGACCCGCACATCCAACTCCCGTACAGCACAAGGGAAATGAGCGGATACCGCGCGATTCCGCGCAGCCACTGCCGCTGGCGACCAGAACGATAGACACGGCCCGGCAATCCATCCAGACCAAAACCAGAGGTCAGGCAGTCACACATGGCGACCGGGCCGAAACTGGCACCTGGCATCACACCCCCCTTTCAGCGAGAGTTCACTGACCTTACAAACGACCAATTACTTGATCAATACCTTCCATTGACCCGCACACACCCCACCACCCGACCACCCCATCGCTTCAACTCGACGTGGCTTTAACGCATTTGACGGGGCGGTAGGCGTTCGCATGAGGCCGAAGAGACTGCAAAGCGACCGTGGCGCAGATGTGCCAGGCGAGTTTCCGCCATAAAGAAATCGGCACGTGCGTGCCGAATCTGAATCCGGAATCGGCACGCACGTGCCGAATTGGCATTCCAGCACGGCAGAAAGGAGTACACAGGGCTACGGCACCGGAGGCTCCATCGGCGTGATCACCGCGACGCGAGCCGACGTGTCTGCCAGGGGCCGCAGCACGTGCGCGAACACCGCCACCGACCCCGCGCCCGTGCGGGTGGGAAGGTAGAGGCGGAAGGGTCCTCGCGGGACCGCCATCGGCACTGTGGCCTCCGACTCCCCGATGTCGAGGCGACGCCCCAGCTCCGCGATCCGCCCATCCGGATTGTGCGCACGGGCCAGACGCAGAGCAGAGCGCAGCCGCTCCACCTGCTCCTGGTGCGCCTCCTCCCCGAAGACCTCTTGCGCCTCGGGCCGCAAGAGCCACGCAGCGAGGTTCGCGCCAGGCTCCGACATCCACGGGAAGCGCTCCTCCATCGCCGCGTTGGTCGCGACCACGTCCCACGCCCCCGTCGTCAGCACCGCCGGAGCCCGTACATAGGCCACCATCAGCCGCAGCCCCTGGTAGGTGACCTCATCCTCCTGAGCCTCAAGGGAAGGGACCGGCAGCAGTTGCACCGCTTGGAGGAAGAGCGCGGCTCGCGCCGGCTGATCCAGCAGCAGCGCGCTCGCCAGCCGCTCCAGCGTTTCACGATCCAGACGGACCGACTCGCCCTTCTCCAGCTTCCTGTACCAGCGCTCGCTCACTCCGGCCCGCTCCGCCACAACCGCCTGTGTCAACGCACGGCGACGGCCCTCCCGGATGCCAGCCACGCGTCGCCAACCGCGCAACATCTCCCCGAGGCCCGTCTCGTCTCGGCGCGAACGCCCTCCCGCCTCTACTCCTCCTTCGTCGGACACAGCCCCATACTCGGGCAACTCGACCATGGGCGCCGGTCGAGCAGAGCCAATCGAGGGAGGAAACCGTGCAACCAGGAGAAGCACGACTATCGAGAATGCCCACGACGCAACGGGCGTCATCAACAGGGTGAGTGGAACTCCACCACCTCCGTCGTCGCACCACTGGTCGATCCTTGGTTGTCTCATGGCACGTGCTGCGCGCACGGCCGTCAACCCACCAGGCCGGTTCTGCCTCAGGACACAGGTCCATGCACCGTCTCCCCGAACGGCCTCGACTGCGGCCTCAGCCGGCAGGCCGGCATCGAGCTGAGCGGCGCCCGCGGTCGGTGTGTCCTCCCGCAGCGCGGAGGGCCCGCGGCGCCCGGGCGGCTCCCGCCGACGCCAGCGTCGCGTTGCCTACCACTTCGTCCCCGCGCCGGACGGCTACACCGGCGGCCGCCGTCCGCCACCTTCCTCGTCGGCAACCGGCTGCTTAGACCGTGTCCTACGTGGTGAGTCGTCGGAGACGTTTGTAGCAGCACAGGGCTGCGGTGAGTCCGAGAAGGGCCAGGTAGTTGCGCGGCTGACGCTCGTAACGGGGTGAGAGGCGGCGATAGCCGGAGAGCCAGGACATGGTGCGTTCGATTACCCACCGGTGCCGGCCGAGCTGCTGGCTGGACTCGACTCCCTTGCGGGCGATCCGGCACCCGATGCGCTTTCCGCGGAGCCATCTGCGCAGGTCAGGCTGGTCGTACGCTTTGTCGGCGTGGCCTTGCTGGACGGTAGTGCCGGCTGCGGTCGGGATCGTGTCTCGCTTGGAGACCGGCGAGGAGCGGCTTCAGACCCTGGCTGTCGTGGACGTTGCCACCTGAGACAGCGACCACGACAGGCAGCCCGCCCGCATCGGACAGGATGTGCATCTTGGAACCGGGCTTACCCCGATCCACAGGGCTCGGACCCGTGTGTCCGCCCCATTTTTAGCCCGTACGTGAGCCGTGTCGAGAATGACGCGGGACAGGTCGAGAAGCCCGGCCGCGGCGAGTTCGTCGAGCACGGCCCGGTGTAGACGGCCCCACACCCCGGCTCGAGACCAGATCAGGAACCTGCGGTGGGCGGTTGACTTCGATATCCCGAAGCACGGCGGCAGATGCCGCCAGGCGCACCCGCTCGTCAGCACGTACCGATGGCCGCGAACACCGCCTCATCAGGCGTGTTCTGTGTCCCGCCGCCCTGCGGACGCATCCGTGAGGGCGGCAACAACGGCCGACTCACCACGTAGGACACGGTCTTAAGGACACTCAGGTGGGGCCCCACCCGGGGGACGCACCCGGCTTCGGGGAACGGGAGAGGCCGGTTTGCGCTGTGTGCCAACAAGGTGGCGCGCTCGGCTAACGACCGGGCCATTCGCGCGCAGTACGGTGCCGACGCCATCTACGAGAAGAGGGAACGTGAGACGCATCCTGTTCGCTTTCATTGCGGCTATGGGACTGGTGTTAGGCCTGCCCGGCGCCGCAAGCGCCCACAGCACGGACGACTGGTACACCGCAGACAAACCACCGGCGGACCACACCTTCGCCGGCTGCACCCTCAGCCATGTCAGTGGCGTGTACCAGGAGCTCTGCTGGGGCCGCAACGGTAACTGGTTCTCTATGGACGGCTTGATCTCCGACACTGTCACCGACGGATACTGCGCGACGGCGCAGCTCCGCTACGAGATCTATGAAAATGGAGCCTGGGCCGGGCACTGGCACTACCGCAAGGTCCCGGGCCACGACTGCACAACCGGAGGGCCGTACGATGGCGTTTTTGTCGGGGAGTTCGTCTCCAAGTACCCGATACGCAACATCTCCTCACGGGCCTGTCACGCCGACTCCAATGGCGCGATTATCCACTGCGAGTCGAACTGGCACGCGCTTGCGCAGTCGACAGCAAGACATGAGGACCACGGACGACCCATGGAACATCCGTGGGTCAACGGTGAGTAGCCAAGCTCCTTCTCCGGGGTGCGTTTGACGATCCGCAACCCGCAGGGCGGTAGCCCAGGCGCCCACGCCCTGCGGACGCACCCGCGAAGACGGCAGCAGGTTCCGTGCGATCTCCCACGGACCATCTGGAACACGCCATCCCCACCGCGAACTCCCCGTACCCGACCAGCGGCCGACTCACCACGTAGGACACGGTCTAAGCCTGCCCGGTCAACGACACCCCCTCGTCGAGGAGCGGCTGGCCTTATGGAACCGGGCTCCGAGGAGCCTGTCGCCTCGACAACGACGTGTCCGCCACGCCGCAGGAGGG
The DNA here is from genome assembly GCF_003696235.1 of Streptomyces triticirhizae. Lineage (GTDB taxonomy): Bacteria > Actinomycetota > Actinomycetes > Streptomycetales > Streptomycetaceae > Streptomyces > Streptomyces triticirhizae. Next base: position 83,436 of record NZ_RFFJ01000001.1, on the reverse strand, counting down.
ACGCGTTGACCCGCGTGGCCCCGGCTCTGACTTGTAGAGTGCCAACCCCCCGTACGCCATGGACTTTTCGCGGAGTTGCCCGTGCACGTGCTTGTCGCTCGTATCCGAGCAATGGGTTATCGGAGGTTCGGCTCCCGGGTCGGAGCGAAGGTGGCTCGTGATGATCAGTGACTCCGACATCTCGGAGGCCGTTGCGGCCTATCTCGGGCGCTATCCGGAGGAGGCCGAGCAACTGGCCGAGCCGTTGCGGCTGCTGGCCGAGGGCCGGGGCTTCGCCTCCCGGCGCAGCTTCCCCATGCACGTGACGGTGGGCGCGCTCCTCGTTCGCGACAGCACCGAGATCCTCCTCGTCGAGCACCTGGCCTACGGGATCACTCTGCAGCCCGGCGGTCATCTTGAGCCGGCCGACGTCACGCTGGTCGACGCGGCGATGCGCGAGCTGACGGAAGAGACCGGTATCGACCCAGGGCAGATCTCCGTGGTCTCGTCGGCACCCGCCTATGTCGAGTACGGCCAGGTGCCCGCGAGGCCAGCGAAGGACGAGCCGGAGCACCACCACTTGGACATCGGGTTCGCCTTCGCGACGGCCCGTGCGGATGTCGGGCGCATCCAGGAGTCCGAGGTGACCGGTGCCGGCTGGTACCCGCTGGAGCTTGCCGAGCGTCTCGTCGGCCCCCGCATCACACGAGCGATCAGCGGACCCGCCAAGGTCCGCTGACCAGGACAGGTAGTCGTGGGCGCCGCCGTGCCCTCACGTCGTATCCGATGTGAGGGAAAGGGAAGGCCCTTGGCCGGCGTCGGCTGCCGGGTGGCTTCGCTCATGAGAAGGACGGTTTGCCGTCCCGGCTTCGCTTGAGTTCGTAGAAGCCGTCCGTCGCGGCGATCATGACCAGGCCGTCCCAGAGTCGTCCGGCGGCCTCGCCGCGAGGGGCCCGGCGGAGTACGGGTCCGAACAGAGCCGTGCCGGCAACGCGTAGGACGGGCGTTCCGACGTCGAGGCCAACCTCGTCGAACGCCTCGTGGTGCGAGTCCTTGATGCGTTGGTCGAACTCCGTGCTTGTGGCGGCGGATGCCAGGGAGGCGGGCAGGTGCGTCTCGGTGAGCGCCTGGGTGACCACGGTGGGGTCGTCTCGGCGTCGATGGTGGTGCAGTCGGGTGCCGATGGCGGTGTACAGCGGGCCGAGAACGTCGCGGCCGGCGTGCGCGGTGGCGGCCGCGCAGACGCGCACCGGGCCCCATGCCTGCTCCATCAGCGCGCGGTAGTCGTCGCTGAGCCCCTTACCGTTGCGCTGTTCGAGGTTGAGGTAGGCCAGCGACATGATCCGCCAGTCCGCGCGCACCGGCCGGACTTTCTCGACTTCCAGGAGCCAGCGCGAGGTGACCCATGCCCACGGGCACAGCGGGTCGAACCAGAGGGGCACGTCGGTGCGTTCCCGCTCTTCGTTCGGCATCGAAGCGGGCACCGTCCTTTCATGGATCGGCATACGGATGCCTTGTGGTTGGGGTGGTCAGGCGTCGAACAGCCCCGCCTGGATGGGCCGGTTGGTCTTCGCCATGCGCCCCGCCGTCCTCACCAGCGCCGCGAGGTCGACGAGTTGGGGGTCGTTCTCGGCGGCGCTGATGAGGTGGAGGAAGACCTTCGCGGTGACGTCGACATCGGCGGGGGCCCGGTGCCGGTCGGCGGGTTGTGGGATGCCGAAGTGCGCGAGCAGGGTGTCGAGTTTGTAGTTCGCGAGTCCCGGGATGAGGTGTTTGGCCAGGGGGATCGTGTCGAGGAAGTCGGTGCGGGCCAGCGTCGGGCAGTGCTCGGCCTGGTGATGGATGATGCCGGCCTCGGTGGCCGCGTGCTGGGCCACCAGCAGGTACGGGGTGCCGGCCGTGAGCCGCCGGTCCAGCGCTCCCAGCGCTCGGTCCGGGGTGGGCGCCTGCTGGAGCTGCTCGGCGGTCAGGCCGGTCTGGGCGGTGTCCGCCGGGGTCACCGGGGCGAACGAGGGTGGACGGATCAGGGACGCGCTGCGGCCGGTCTCCTGCCATGTGCCGTCCGCGCAGCGCAGGGCGAGCGCGGCGACCTCGATGGGCTGGGCCGGATAGCCGGTGGGGGTCGTCGTCTCGAAGTCGATCACCACGAACGTCGTCGCCCGGAAGGCGGGGTCCTCGGTCAGGCTGCTCATGCGGTCACCTTTCTGGTTGGCTGCGCCGTCACGGGTTGATGAGGCGGGCGGCGGCGTGGGTTGCCGTCGGCAGGTCCGGCGCGTTCCAGTGCCGCTCGCCCGTCCAGGTCTCGCTCAGGGACCGGTACAGGTCCGTCATCACCGGAAGGAACTCTGGTGGGAGTGGGGCCGGCTTCGGCCACCGGCTTCTGGGGACGCCTTCGGCGATCAGCTCGCTGGTGGGGATCTGGAGCCCGGAGCGCACGTACCAGTCCCGCAGGATCTGCTTGCCGCAGTGCACGCCGCCGAACATCAGACGGCTCTCGTCCGGTGTGCCGGGACTGTCGCCGAGCACCAGCTCCTGCTCGACCGTCACCAGGTACTCGACCTTGCCGTCGCAGTGGCTCAGCCCGAGCCCGGCCGCGTGCCCGGTCAGCACCTCGTCGACCTTGACGGTGATCTCCCGCAGGGCGGGGAACCGCTCGTCATCCAGGCCGGAGAGGTACTGGGCTTCGCCGGGGGTGAGGAACCGGTTGGTGTCTTCCCGGGTCGTCGCGTACTCGATGAGCGGTCGCGCCAGCTTCTGGCCGACCGACGGGAGCGCGTCGAGTCCGATGTCGGCCGGGACGAGTTCGCCAGCGGCCAACCGCCGGTGGACGGAGCTTCCGGGCGGAAGCTCGTTTCGGAAGAGGACCTGGAGAGGCAGGAGGTAGTTGCCGGAGGCCGGGGAGTGGGGGCGGTCGGCCGGGTCCGGGAGGCGCGCGAGGGTGAACTCGATCTGGTTCGGCGCGATGTGTCGGCGGAAGTGCGTCCGCACGCCGGCCTCCTCCAACATCAGGAAGTTGAAGGCAGCCATCCGGCAGATCGCCTCGCCCTTACCAGGGATCGGGTCCGGCATTCGGCCGTAGTGGAAGACGGTGTAGTGGTCGGTGTACTCGAAGACGCCGATACCTTCCCGCGTGGCGGTGGGCGGCTCGACGACGTGCAGATTCTTGGTCGAGTTCAGGACCGGCATCATGCTCCTCGAAGCCGACGGCGGCGCGCCGTCATCGCTTCTTCGTGGGCGGTGGCCAGGTGACCGTCGATCACCGTGATGACCCGCGTGCCTGCCGCGCGGGCGGAGGCGATGCCGTCAGGGGCGTCGTCAACCGCGAGGCATCGCCCCGGGGAGACGCCCAGGTGGCGGGCGGCCGTGAGGAACAGTTCCGGGTTCGGCTTGCCGTGGGTGACGTCTTCGCGCGTAACGACGGCGACGAACGCGTCGCGCAGGCCCAGGGCGTGGAGTCCCGGGTTGACGAGCAGTCGGCTCGCGCCGGACGCCACGGCACAGGGCAGCCCGGCGCGTCGGGCCTGCCGCAGGAGTTCGACGACGCACGGGACGGGTGTGATCGTGTGGACCGCTGCCAGCAGGTGGGCGCGGCTGCGTTGGACGATCTCGTCGCGGGGCAGCGCCTGGCCGCCGGGCAGCTTCGCCAGGAGGTCGTGGATGGACAAGCCGATGTGCCGGGCGTACCAGGAGGGGTCCAGGTCGACGCCGTACGGATCGAGGGCCGCTCTCAGGGATTCCTCGTGGCCGCGCCTGGTGTCGGCGAGGGTTCCGTCGAAGTCGAGGATCAGGGCCTCGACGCCCTCGTCGATGGTGGGCACCCAGGTCCCGGCGGTGCTCCCGGCCTGGCTCATGAGGCTTCCACCGGGGTGAGCTGCCCGCAGCACATGCACACCGCGTCCGAGCGCTGCCACGGCTCCACCAGGCAGGCCAGGTCGCTCCCGGCGTCGTTGATCCACGTCCGGATCTGCTCGACCGCCGCGTACTCGTCGACGACCCGCCGGTCCACGACGCGGTAGCGGACCGGGTCGGTGGCGGCGAGCTGTTCGAAGAGGGCGCCCGCGTCGCGCATGAAGTCCACCTGCTCGCTGGTGAGTTCACGGCGGTCACGCCGTTGTGCGCGCTCCACGGCCTTCGAGGTGTCGTCGGTGACGAGGATCGTGAGGTCAGGCAGCGGTCGGTAGGACGAGGCGAGGTCCAGCAGGTCGATCGCCGTCTGGAGGGCGGCTTCCGGGTCGTCGGGGTGCAGCAGGAGTGCCTGGCACACGGCGGTGGTGTCCACGCTGCGGCCCTCGACTACGACCTGCCCACGGGCCAGATCGGTCAGGACGGTGTCCAGGTCGTGTCGCTTGATGGCCATGAGGATCAGGGCCTCGGCCATCGGGGTGCCGCCGCGCAGGAACGGGTCGCCGCCGCTGGCCTCGCGCAGCGCGCGGAGCAGGGCCTCGCCCAGGCCCAGGCGCCCGTTCGCGCGCTGGGAGAACTCGTCCAGCATCAGCGGCTTGACCGCGAGGGCTTCGACGGCACGGTTCGTCAGGTACGTCTTGCCGACTCCGTTGAGGCCCTCGGTGGAGATCAGCGGGCCGCGGCTGCAGTAGGTCATGCGCGCCATGCGGCGGCCTCCCGGGCGATGATGGCGGCGTAGCGGTCGAGCACCGCTTCGTCGTCGCGTTCGGTGATGATGAGCGCGAGGGTGTGGTCCAGGATCTGGGCGGCGCCCCGGCACGGTGCCCGGTCCGCGCTGGTGAACATGGGACGGGTGTCGCACGGCACCAACCGGAAGCTGCCGGTGGAGTTGGGCACGCCCCGTTCAGCGAGGTGCTCGGCGAACGCCCGAGGATTCGGCAGGCCGATGTGCAGGAGCGGGGCGTAGTGGTTCCACGTCTCGTCCGTCGCTGGCCGCAGCGGCGTGAGTCCGCGAGCTTCCCGCAGGGCGCGGAGCAGGTGAACCGTCTGGGCCCGGCGGCGCCCCAACAGAGCAGAAAATTTGCGTAAGTTGGCCCGCGCGAGCGCGGCGAGCGGCTCGGCCAAGCGTGCGTTGACCGCGAGCTGTTCTTGAGGGAGGCTGCCGGGCGGCGGCGTCAACCAGTGGCTGCGGAAGGCCCGTACGTGGGCGGCGAGAGCGAAGTCGTCGGTCAGGACGAAGCCGCCCTCACCACTCCAGAGGAGCTTGCCGTCCTTCATGCTGAAGCACCCGGTTGCGCCGACCGTTCCGGCTCTGACGCCGGCACGCGAGGTTCCCAAGGCCTGGGCGGCGTCCTCGACGATGATGAGCCCTTTCGCGGCGGCGAAGGCGCGGAGGGCGGCCGGGTCGCCCATCCTGCCCCACAGGTGCACCGGGACGATCGCCATGGTGCGGGCCGTGATCTTGGCGGCGGCGTCGGCGTAGTCCAGGTCAAGGGTGGCGGGGTCGCTGTCGACGAAAACCGGTCTCGCGCCGAGCTGAACGACCGGTGCGGCCGTCATGATGACGGTGAGCGCCGGGACCAAGACCTCGTCGCCAGGCCCGACGCCGATTGCGGACAGCGCGGCGTGCAGGGCCATCGTGCCGGAGGAGACCGAGACCGCGTGGCGGCTGGCGAACGCCTCGGTGAGGTCGTGCTCGAACCTGGTGGTGCATTCGGCGCCGGCGGGGTCGGGCATACCGGCCAGCGCGGCCAGGGTGCTCTGGCTCAGCTCCTCCGTCGCGCGGAGCGGTGGCAGGCCAGTCACGGTGCCTCCCTTCCGAGGAGGCGGGGCATGTCCAGCACGAGCGGGCCCATGTTCACGCAGTCCCGGGAGAAGTGGGAGCAGTCCGTGCACGCGGGGCGGTCGGCGAACAGGGTCCGCGCGTCGCCGCCGACGATGGTGCGCCGCGCACTGGCCGATGTGGCGGCGATCCGACGGTCGGAAGGGCAGTCCCATAGCGAGCCGTCGGGCTGGATGAAGAACAGGCGCGCCCCGCCGAAGCAGTCCGCGACCCGGCCGCTGCCCTGGGTGGAGATCGAGACGAGGAACTGCCGCATGTAGGCGGGGTCGGGGAGGGAGAGTCCTCGGGGTTCCGCCTGGAGACGGCGCAGTTGGTCCTTGACGGCGGGGACGTCCCCGGAGGTGTGGCACCGCTCGGCGAACAGCTTGTGGTCGGGCGGGAGGGAGATGGGCTGCGGGACGTAGTAGTCGACGCCGATGTCGGAGGCGAGCCGGGCGACGTCGGTGATCTCCTGGGGGCGGTCGCGCATGACCACGGTGTAGACACCGACCCGGGGGCCCGGCTCGGAGCCCCGCTCTCTCAGCAGGGTGCGGATGCCGGCCAGGACTTCGCGGTGGCCCACCCGACCGGAACGGGAGGGCCGCAGCCGGTCGTTGACGGTCGCGTCCGCGCTGTCCAGGGACACCGAGACACCGTCGACGCCGAGTTCGACGAGCCGGCGGGCGATGCCGGGCCGGATGAGCGGCACGCCGTTCGTCGCGACGACGACCTCGCACCCGGCGTCCTTGATCGTCTTGATCAGGCTGAGGGTGGGCAGCCAGTCCAGCGGCTCACCGCCGGCGAGGACGACCCGTTCGACCGGCGAGCCGGCCAGGGTCCGGGCGAACTCCTTCCTGACGGCACGGTCGAGGTCGCGGACCGGGATATGGGACAGCACACCCGGCCCCTCGGGGAGCGTCTCCTTGTGCTCCTCCAACTCCCCGAAGTAGCAGTGCGGGCAGCCAAACGAGCAGGGCGAACGCACGGCCCACAGCAGGGTGATGTCACGAGGCACGGCTGTCCTCCCGCTGGGTCACGAGAGAGCGGACGGCGTCTTCGACGGCCTCGCCGGTCTCCGCCGGGCCTTGGCCGGTCACGTCGATCACGGTGAACCGGTCGGGCTCGGTAGCGGCCAGTTCTCGATAGAGCCGGTCGGTCTGCTCGATCACGTCCACGGCGCTCGCCGGGAGCGGTCGGCCGATCCGGGCGGTGAACCGGGTCGTGCAGATCTCGCGGTCGCCGGCCAGCAGGAGGGTGGCGTCCGGCATCGACCGCCACCGGCGAGCGGTGGCCAGGATCTGTTCCGCCACGGCCAGGGCGGGGGTGGCCCGGTGCTCGGCGTGCAGGATCGCCCCCTGGCACACGGCCACGCTGTCCACGCCTCGGTCCTCAAGGATCACGTCAACGCCGTCCAGCAGTTCGGGGGTGAGGCGCTCGAACTCACGGAACTTCAGCGCCAGCAGCGCCAGCGTCTCCACGACCGGGTGCCCGGTCCGCAGGCAGACGTCCCCTCCCGCAGCGAGGGCGGCGATCACCTGTCCTGGCAGGGTGTCGGCGGCCTGGTCGGTCAGCTCGTCCAGCCGCAGGCACCGCGAGCCGAGGGAGGCGGCCGCCGCACGGACGGCGGTGGTCTTCCCGACCCCGTTGATCCCCTCCACGCTCACCCACAGCGGACGGCCGGGAACCTCCCCGGCGCGGCGGGGCCCGGGGATCGTGCCGGCGCTCATGCCGGCCTCCGGCACACGAAGAGCAGCTCGGTCGCCCGGTCGGGAACGACGACGGACGACACGGTGTCCAGCAGCGCCTTCGGCACTCGGCCGGCCAGGTCGCGGTACCAGTGGACGGCGCCGGGTCCGTATCGTTCGGCGAGTTCGACGGCCACCTCGTCCGGCTCGGGCGGCAGGAGCCCCATCACGTCGTCCACGACCAGGCCGGCGGTCTCGACGGCGCTCACGACCTCCTCGCGCGACCACTCGTACACGTGGACCCGATACCGCAGCGGGCGGGGCGGGAGCCCGAACGCCTGCGGCGTGGAGAGGTACAGCACGCCGTTGGGGGCGAGCGCCGCCCCGGCGGCGGCGAGGCTCCTCACCCCGAGCTGGTACGGCAGGTGCTCCAGAGCCGAGGTGTACAACGCGACGTCGAACTGCGGCAGCTGCGGCCACGGGCCGGCGACGTCGCACTCGACGAAGTCGACGGGGAACGGGCTGCCGTACTCGCGGCGCAGGCCGGCCAGCCGCGTGCGGGCCTCGGCGAGGTTGTCCGGGCTGATGTCCAGACCGACGTAGCGGGAGATCTTCGGCGCGTACCGGTGCAGCAGCGGCAGGGCCAGCCCCCGGCCGCAGCACACATCGAGCACACTGGCGCCATCCGCGCACCGCTCGGCGACGATGAGGTGCTGCATCAGGTTCATCAGTCCGGACGGCTTCGCCTCACCGAGGTTGAGCGCGGCGTAGAAGTCGTCCATCTGGTTGGTGCTGTACGGGCCGATCATCGGCGTGCCCGGCCGGGTGCGGTACTGCTCGTCCAGTTCAGCGCTCATGCTGTCCCTCCCAGGGGAAAACGATCCAGGTGTCGTTCAGCGACGCGATGTGGTCGATGGCGTGGTGGGGCTCGGTCTCCTGCGTCCAGTTGGCCCGGTTCACCGTGAGGACCGCGGTGCGCACGCGGGCGGTGCCGAGGCCGCGGAGCAGGCTGGCCGTGTGGGCGAGCGTCGCCCCGCTGCCGGCGATGTCGTCCACGAGCAGCACGTCCAAGCCCGTCAGGTCGCCGAGCGAGGCGGGGTTGCGGGTGGTTGGCAGCAGGGTCTTGGCGGCGTGGATGCCGTCGCCGGTGGTGTGGGTGACCTCGATGGCGCGCACGTCGCGGATTCCGAGACGGTGGGCGAGCCAGGCGGCCGGGATCATGCCGCCGCGTACGATGCCCACCACCACGTCAGGCGCCCCGCCGGCCGTCACCTGATCCGCGATGGTCTGGGTGGCGGCGCCGATGTCCTCCCACGTCAGAAACACGGGGGCAGGCCGGTCAGCGTTGCTCGCGCGCGGAGTTCGTGACGTGGCCATCTGCTGTCCCTGCCTCCTTGCTTTGCTTGCCAGTTGAGAGTCAGGCCGCGTTCCACCGGGCAGCGGCGAGGGTGACGAACTGCTGGTTGAGCACCGGGTCGCTCCAGAACCTGCCGCCGGTGTGCACCGTGGTGGTGCGGGCGTCTTCCATCCGCACGCCGCGCATGGTCATGCACAGGTGCGTGCCGCGTACCGCGACGGCGACGTCCTCGCGTCCGATCACGCCGGCCAGGTGCTCTGCGACCTGCCGGGTGAAGCGTTCCTGGACCTGAAGCCGGCCGGCGAAGTGCCGGGCGATCCGCCCGAACTTCGACAGACCCACCACCTCGCCTTCCGGCACGTAGCCGGCGGTCACGTGGAGGTTCATGGGCAGCAGGTGGTGCTCGCACAGCGACCACACGCTCATGCCGCCGACGACGACCAGTTGGTCGCTCACCTGGGACTCGGCGAAACAGGCGGCCGGCGCGGCGCCACCCGGGGACAGGAAGGTGCTCCACCAGGCCGCGACCCGGTCAGGGGTGCCGAGCAGCCCTTCGCGGGAGGGGTCCTCGCCCAGCTCGACCAGCAGCTGGGAGATCAGGTCGGCGACCCGACCGGTGTCGATGGCGGCGATGGATCGATTGGTCGTCGGGGCGAGGCTCGGCTCAGGCGTGGAGCCGGTGGCGAAGCTCGTCATGGACCTCTTCCTCCCGGGAGTTGAGGGGAACGGATGGGCCAGGGGCGGGAGATCAGCGGCCCCGCGCGCCGGCGAAGGCAAGCACGTGCAGCCGGGTGGTGAAGTGCCAGTGCCGGGCCGCGACCGCGTCCGCGAGCGCCCGCGTCGTCGCGGTGATCGCGTCCACGGTGTTGCCCTCGGGCATCACCCACACCGGCGCCAACCGGTGCGCGTCGGCCAGCTCGGCGATCCGGTCGAGGTCGGCCACCGAGGACGCGACGAACTTGAACACCGCCCGCCCGGACGCCGCGAACGCCTCCAGCGCGGCGGGCACGACGCTCTTGGCCTCGTCCACACCAAAGCTGGCGATCTTGGGCGAGACGTTGAAGTGGACGCCGTCAACCACCAGCCCGGGCAGCGGCGCGAGGGTGCCGTTCGTCTCGAACTCCACCCGCTTCCCGGCAGCCAGCAGCTGCCGCACGAGCGGCACCAGACGCTTCTGCTGGAGCAGCGGCTCCCCGCCGGTGATCACGACCAACTCCACCAGGGAGGACGTGGCCCAGGCCACGAGGCCAGCCACCGTCCGCCTCGCCGACTCCTCGCGCGGGTCGAACCGGGACCAGTCCCAGGTGTACTGGGTGTCGCACCTGGCGCAGGTGAGGTTGCACCGGGACAGGCGGATGAACAGGGCGGGGTGCCCGCAGCTCGGGCCCTCGCCCTGGAAGGTCGATGCCTCGACGCCGAAGCACTCCGCGACGATCAGCCGGAACGCCGCATCGTCTGCCGCCGGGTCGATGTCGGTCGGCTCGGAGGTGGTCACCGCTCCTCCACGTCGAAGCGGGCCCAACTGCTCCTCGTCTCACGGACGTTGACGGCGACCAGGCGGCCGTGGACCTTCGGCTGGAGGTGTTGGATGAACCAGCCGGCCAGGAACTGGGCGAGGCGCTCCGAGGTCGGCTCGAAGGGGAGGATCTCGTGCAGGTCGCGGTGGTCCAGCTCGGTGTCCAGGAACTCCTTGAACGGGCCGAGCAGGCCGAAGTCCGTGACGAACCCGGGGATCTCCAGGGTGGGCGCGGTCAGGAGGACCTCGACCTCGTAGCTGTGGCCGTGCTGCCGGGCGCACTTGTGCCCGGGGGCCAGCCCGGCGAGCCGGTGGCCGGCCTCGAAGTCGAACTTCTTGCCGATGGTGAAGGTCCCGGGCGGCAACAGAATGGAACGTAAGTCCATGATGCTCCTTCTTGTGTTGCGGACGAGGCGCCTCCGGCCGCCGAAGGCCAGAGCGGCCCGGTGGGCTGGCGGAAGGTTCAGCGGGCGGTTGACACTGCCCTCCCACGATGCGTGCGGAGCTGATCAGCCGTCATTGCGGGTGTCTTGTTGGAACATTGATGGGTCTGCGCAATGTCCGTCCGGTGTCCACCGGGACGCTGGCGGGCAGGGGTTGTGGCGAAGGGGCGGGCCATGAGCAGAGTCACCCGAAGTCGGCGCGCGGAGATTCAGCGGGAGGCATCCCGTATCCGTGCTCAGTGCCAGCGCGACGGGCACCCCCAGGAACGGATCGTCACCAGCCTCCGAACGGCGCTGCCGGAGCTGACGGCCCTGGAGGCGTGGCGTCTGGCGCTGGGGTGGTCGCGCCCGCAGGCGGTGCGCGAGGTGGCGGCCGTCTACCGATCCGACGGCCTGCTGCCACCGGGCCTGACGCCGGCCGCGCTGTGCCGGTACGAGCACGGGCAGGAGGCGCCCGGAGACGAGTACCGGCTGATGATCTCCCGGGCGTACGGAGCCCGGCCCGACCAACTTGGGCTGGCGACACGCTGCTTGTGGTGTAGCACCTGCGCGTCCCCGCAGCCTCTCCACTACCGTCAGCACCAGAGCGAGGAGACGACCACCAGCCGAAGGGGACCCATGACGACCGCCAGCGGACTGCCCGCCATCCGCGAATCCGTGCAGTGGGCCGTCCTGGAAGCCCCAGGCGACTCCCCGGCCCTCGTTGCTCTGGCCGAGGCGGCCGTGGAGCACTACGCCCTCAACTACAGCAAGCACCCACCGGCCGTCCTGCTCGAAGAGGTCCGCGCAACGCGGAACCTTCTGTCCAAGGCCGTCGCCGGAGCGGACCCCGGGGAAACGGAAGGCCTTCGGCGGCAGGTCGGCTGGCTGTCGGCGCTTCTCGGTAACCTCGCCTACCACCTGGACGACCGCGCCGGAGCCAGAACTCATCTCACCCTGGCCGGCGCACTCGGCGAATCCACGCACGAACCCGCGCTCTCCGCGTGGGCCAGCGGGGCACTGGCCATGGTCGCCACCGCCCGCAGGGACTGGGACCACGCCCAGAACCACGCACGGTACGGCCTGCAACACGCCCCCGAGGGCCTGCGCCGTGCCCAACTCCTGGGCTGGGCGCTGCTGCCCACGCTCGCGGCCACACAGCAGGTATCGGAAGCAGACGACGTCATCAGCGAAAGCGACGAGATCATGCGCTCCGCCGTGGAACTCCCCGGACGCTTCGGCTACGACCGAGCCGAGCACCGCCTGCACGTCGCCGAAGCCCACCTCACCCTCGAACGCTTCGACCGCGCCGCCAACGTCGCCCGCGAATCCATCGCCGCCGCACCCGCCGAGACACCGGCGTGGGTGGCCGCCACCCTCGTCCTCGCACTCGCCGAGGCCCGCGACACCCCTGAAGAAGCAGCCAACCGCGCCCTCGGCGTGCTCGACCTGATCCCTCCACAGCGCCTCCGGGCCACCGCCCGAACCCGCCTGGCCCGACTCGGACGCCTCCTCAACACCTCGACGATCGACTCGGCCACCCAGCTGACGGAACGCCTGAGCACCCTTCCCGCCCCAATCCGAGCCGACGGCACAGCCGCGTAGCTCCCGAACACGACCACAGAGCCGTGCCCACACCGCGAGACGCTTGGAGCTGATGCTCACGGCCATGATCTCCTCTCGCGGTGTGGGCGTGTATGCCGCAGTGCCACACCCTTCGTGGATCAGACGAACGCTGGTATCGCGGGGCCGTTGGCGTCCGGCGATCAGCGCCAGAACACCGTGGTCGCAGAACGCGTCCCCAGCTGTTGGACCAGCTCAGCGAAACCCGGTATCGAGGTTCACCAAGGTGCGGCGCTTTGGCCTACCACCAGCAGGAACTGCGGGGCCGCGCTGTCGGGCTGGGTCAGATGAACGCGGCGTCGGGGCGGTCGGCGTTGACGAGGAGGGGGAGGCGGCGGCGTTGGCCGGCGGCGATGATCGCGTACTGGTAGAGCGCCGGCGGCTCGTGCAGCTCGCGCATCGGCACCCAACTCGCGCCCTCGGCCGGGTCGTTGGACGGCAGCTCCGGGATCACCCCGCCGTCCAGGACATAGGAGAAGCCGGTGAGCGCCCCGTCGTCGTCGGTGGTCGGCGTGACGGCCAGCACCTCGGAGAGCGAACGGTCGAGCCCCGTCGTCTCGTTGAGGACTTCCCGCGCGGCGAGGATGGCGCAGCGCCCCTGCGGGACGGTGCCGTGCGGGAGCACCCAGCCGTCGTCCATCCCCTCCCGCTTCCCCCGCACCATCAGCACGTGGTTGGTCGCGGTGGTGGCCAGGATGTGGAAGGTGAACGGAACGGGCGAGGTGCGGATGGTCGTGCGCATGAAGGTTCCTTGTTCCTTGCTCTGTTGGTGAGTTGGTGAGTTGGTTGGGTCGGATGGCTAGTAGGTGAGGGCGGGCAGCAGCCCGGACAGGGCCGTCAGCAGGCACATCAGCCCGACGAACGCCGGCCCCAGCACACTGCCGCCACGGTGCGTGGACGGTTCGGCCGGAGGGTCGGGGCGCGGCACCACCCGCCAGTGCCTCTCCGTCCGTGCGAGGAAGAGCGTGTGCTCCGGCTGGTCCTGGGAGTGTTGGATCGCCCATACCGCCACCGGCAGCGGGTCGTCGTCGAAGAGCGGGGACGTGGCCTCGCACGTCATGCAGTCCACGCCGAAGATTCCCTCCGGCACCCCGGGCCCGCGTTCTTCCACCAGCACCCGGTCCGAGCCCCTGACGATGGACACCCTGTCGCCGCCGTCGTCGTCGTTCGTCACGAGTCCCCTTTCTTCATCCGTTGGTCGTGTCCTTCGTTGCCCGGTCGCTGACGTCGGTCTCGGGGTGCCAGAACCGTGTGCCGAACGTCGTGCGCGCCGGGTGGTGCCACCGCCCGTGAGGCGGTGACGGCGCCCGGGCGCGTCCGAGCGGTTGGTACGGCGGCACCGGCTGTCCTTCGCCGTCGAGCGGGGCTGCCCGGGCTGCGTCGGTGAAGTCCCAGGCCATGGCGTTCAGTTGGCGCAGGCAGGTGTCGCAGGCGTACAGCGGAGCGGCACCGCCCTCCGAGGTCAGGCACCCGATCCACACCACCGGCGCGACCCGGTGCCCGCAGAAGAACCAGCAGGGCCCCAGGGCCCACTGCTCCTCGCCCAACCGCCCCGGCAGGGGGATCTGGAACTCCCACTCCGCGTCGCCGAAGAGCGCGGGAGCGGTCGGGCGGCCGTCCCTGGCCACGCTCATGCGGCGCCCGCCTCGGGCAACGCACCCCAGCACGAGAACCACACGACCTTGCCCAGTCGGTAGGACGTGTCGGTGACGAGCGGGATGGGCATGTAGCCGAACCCGTCCGCCATCTCCCGCAGCAGCCACAGGCCCCGGCCGTCCTCCGAGCACCAGTCGGGGGTCCGCACCACGGGCAGCTGCTTCGACTCGTCGAAGACCTGCACCACCACGTCGGCCCCCACCCGCACCAGCCGCAGGCCGCACCGCCGACTCGCCGTGTGCTTGGCGACGTTCGCCAGCAGCTCCGAGACGCCCAGCCGCGCCAGCTCCACGGCCTCCCGCGAGGCCCGCCAGTCGGACAACGCGCCTGCGATCGCCGCACGCCACCGCTCGATCTCCTGCGGGCTGACGGTTAACAGCCAGCGGACGTCCTGCTGAGCGCCAACGGTTTGGACATGAGCGGTCATGCTTCCTCCAGCGGGCCGTACCTCCGAAGCACGGCGATCGACCGGCTCCTCGACGAGTTGGTGCGGTCGAGGACGGCCGTCGCCGAGCGGCAGCTGATCGGGCCGGCCGTTCGGCGATGCCGTGGCCCCACTGCCCCTCAGGAGGGCGCTCTCGGAGCTGGTCACCCGGCGAGGGGCAGCAGCCCTGGAGTTGAGTGGTCTGGCCACCGGAGAGCCTCTCGGGTCGGCTGCGGTTGCGTGGAGTTGGGAGTATGGCAACGACTCATGCGCCATGAATCAGTCATGGCGGAAGTGTCCGCATGGCTGATGCGCGTCGACTCGGAAGCCACACATGATCCGCCGTGCAATCCTTGTGGCTGCCCGCACCTAGCGCGGAGACTTGTGGCACTGCTTCAGAGGGAGCGCGTGATGGCGGACAGACAGGGCGATACAGCCGAGTTGGAGCAGGTGGGACCGACGACGCGGCGTCGGCAACTCGGCCTCCGCCTCCTGGCGTTGCGCGAGGAGGCCGGCCTGTCGGCGGGCGTGGCGGGGGAACGCGCCGGGGTCTCCCAGGCCACGGTCAGCAGGTACGAGCGTGGCCACGGCAACGTCCGATGGAACCAGGTGGAGGCGCTGTGCCGCGTCTACGGCACAACGGACGAGGAAACCCAGGAACTCATCTCTCTGGCGAAGCACAGCAAGGCGACGGAGGGGTGGTGGGTTCCCTACGCCGGGCGGCTCAGCCGGCCGATGCGGCTCCTGCTCGCGATCGAGGACGAGGCATCGCGCGTCGAGCAGTACGCGGCCGGCGTGGTGCCGGGTCTCCTCCAGACCCTGGAGTACGCGAAGGCGATCAAGCAAACCCCGGGCAGCACGATCCCACCGGAGGACGTTGACGAGTACCTCGCCATGAGGATGCATCGCCAGCAGATCCTTGACCGGGCAACTCCTCCGGAGTTCCAGGTAGTTCTCGACGAGAGCGTGCTCCGGCGCGTCGTGGGCGACCCGGAGACCACGGGGCGGCAGCTCGACCATCTCCTGAGCCGGGGAGCCGAGCCGAACATCACCATCCAGGTCCTGCCGTTCTCCCAGGGCGTCTACGCTGCCGCACTCGGCAACGTCATCGTCTACGGCGGGGCTGACCCATCCCTCGATGTCATCTTCATCGAGACAGCAGGCGGCTCGCTCTTCCTGGAGGAGCCGGAGGCGCGCCAGGTCTACGCCCAGGGCCTTGCGTTCCTGCGCGAGGAAGCACTCGCCCCGGACGCCTCGGCGCAACTCATCGCCGAGGTCCGTTCATCGCATCTGCGAAAGAAACGAAAGAAGTAAGGGACATGGCAGATCAGGCCGAACCGCAGTGGTTCAAGAGTTCGTACAGCGGCGCGCCCAACAGCGAGTGCGTCGAGTGCGCGACGGCAGGGCAGAACGTTCTGGCCCGCGACTCCAAGCAGCCCGGCGGCCCGCGCGTCGCCTTCTCCCCCGCCGCCTGGTCGACGTTCGCGGAGGCACTGCGCGCCCGGATACTGGGCTGAGCCCGGCCACTTCCCAGGAGCCAGTAATCCCGGCTGGTCGGCTCGGGCCACCCACGTGCCGACCAGCCAACCGTCCCGAAGTACCGCTGCCCGGCCGTGTCTTGTGACTCCCTCGGGCAGGGTAGAGGACCGCCAGTTGATGGAACGTCTGCGGAGAACCCACCGCGATGGGGACATCCCCACACTCGCCGGGTTGTCCGCATCAGCGCAGGCGAGGATGCCATGCCACAGCCAGAACGCCCCCTGGACGACACCGTGTCGATGCGCGCCTGGTTCGGCGTCGAACTGAGGAACTGGCGCAAGGCCAGAGGGCTGAGCACCCAGGCTCTCGGCGACAAGGTCCAGCTCAGCAAGACCTCGGTCGAGAGGATCGAGAAGGCCGAGCGTTCCTGCACACCGAGACTGGCCGCCGCGTTCGACGACGCCCTTCAGGCCGGCGGGGCGCTGAAGCGCCTCTGGCGGCGGGTCGAGGACGATGCGGACCGGGACCGTGATGCGGACATCGGTCGGCTGCCGGGAGACCGACGTCGCATCGGCCCGACGACCCCGGGCAGGATGGCTCCAGACCGACCACCGCTCCTGGAGTCGCCCGTGGAACGCCGCGCCTTCCTCACCGCAGGCGGCATGGCCGCCGTGTCCCTCACCGACCTGGCCCCGCACCTCGCTCACGCCCTGCCCAGGAGCGTGCGGCCGGAGGACATCGAGCAGATTCGCTCGGCGGCTCGCGACCATGCCAGCTGGGACAACCGCTACGGCGGTGGCGGCCTGGCGCGCGCCACGGCGGTCGGGCAACTCCACTGGGCATCCAACCTGCTCAACGTCGCGTGCCCGCCGAAGCTCGAACCGGAGCTGTTCACGGCCGTGGGCGTCCTCGCCGCGACGTTGGGGGCATCCGCCTTCGACGCCTACGAACACGAGCACGCGGCGCAGCTCTTCGACCTCTCGGTCCACTGCGCCGAGCGCTCCGGGAACTGGCATCTGCGGGCCCGGGCGCTCAACTGGCGCTCGCGGCAGGCGACTTGGCGAGGGTCGCCCGACTGGGGGCTGACGTACGCCGAGATGGGGCTGGTGCGAGCCGACCGCCTCACTCCACGTGAGCGGGCGATGCTCCACGGAGCCCGCGCCAGGGCGCTGGCGAAGATGGGACAGCGTGAAGCCACGCTGGCCGCCATCGGACGCGCCGACGACGCCTTCGCCCTCGCCCGCCCCCGCGAAGACCCGGAGTGGATGGCCTACTACGACTACGCCCAACACCATGGCGACACCGGGCACGCCGCCTTCGACATCGCCCTCCTGGACGGCCAGCCCGCGCACCTGGCAGAGACGCGCCTGACGACCGCGATCGAGCACCACACCGACGCCTACGTGCGCTCCCGTTCCCTGTCCGGAACGAAGTTGGCGACCCTGGTCATGCGCCGAGGCGACCCGCAGCGGGCGGTGACGATCGCCCACCGGGCACTGGAGGAGATCGGGCAGCTCCGTTCGCAGCGTGCGGTCACCGACGTCGAGGCACTGGCATCGGCGTCGTCCCGGTTCGCCCGGCGAGCGGACGTCGCCGAGTTGCGCGAGCGCATCCGGACCGCGGTCGCGCCATGACCGATCCCCGCGTCGAAGCGTCCTTCGCGCTCCTGCGACGGATCGCCGCCGCAGCTGGCCTCTCCGCGGAAGGCGCCCAGCCCATCCGCCTCGGCGAGAATGACCTGTGGCGGCTGCCGAAGAGGGTCGTGGTCCGGATCGCCCGCGCCGGCCAGGATGCTGCCGCCGCACGCGAGGTCGCGGTGACCCGCTGGCTCGCCGAACACCACGTCCCCGCCGTCCGCCCCCTGCCGATCGAACAACCGGTTCAGGTCGACGGCCGATGCGCGACCCTGTGGGAGGAACTCCCGCCTCACCGCGCCGGCACCGGAGCAGAGCTGGCTAAGCTCCTGAAGGACCTCCATCAACTCCCGCACCCCGCCCGCGACCTCGGCCTCAGGCCACTGGACCCGTTCGTCCGCCTGGAGGCGCGCATCAGCGCGGCCAGCGCGCTCACCGACGACGAACGACGGTGGCTGCTGGAACACCTCGCCTCCCTGCGGGAACAATGGGCGACCCTTCCTCCCGGCATGGACCTCTGCGTGCTCCACGGCGACGCCTGGTACGGCAACGTCGCCGTCACCGAGAACGGCACGGCCTACCTGCTGGACTTCGAGCGAACGGCGATCGGTCCTCCGGAGTGGGACCTCACGGCCACTGCCGTCGACCACGAAACCCTCGACGCGCTCTCCCAGGACCAGTACCGGGACTTCCGCACCGCCTACGGCCACGACGTCATGACCTGGCCCGGATACCCCACCCTTCGCGGCATCCGCGAACTCCGCAAGGTCACCTTCGCCTTCCAACTCGCCAACCAACGCCCGTCCGCGCTCGAACGGGCCCGCCACCGCCTCGCCTGCATCCAGGGACAACGCGGCCCCCGCCCCTGGACCTGGCCCCCAGCAGCCTGATCATCCCCGCCAGCCGCCGCGACGTCTCCGGTAAGCCACGCGAGCAATGTGGCGGGTGATCACCAACTGACGTGCCGACGCGTTGAGCTGAGAGCTGGCGGATGCTGATCAAGACGCTTCCACTTCGTGGTGGGAGCTGGCAGGCCTTCGCGTCGACGGCGATCTGCTTCCGAGGGCTTCGGTGCGCGCCGGCTGATGGTCTTCGTTCGGCTCAAGTCGGCGCGGATCACTCCCAGACCGGCCGGCGAAGCAAGCCCCCAGCGAAGGGGCGTATCCGGGGTGCCACAACACAACGCGCCCCCCGCAAGCTTTTTCCCAGCCGCACGTCTGGGAACGCAATGCATCCGAGCCACTGCTCATACCAGCGCCGGCGCCTATGATCGACCGCATGTCCTACAGATCTGCTCGCGATCTTCCCTCTTTCCTCGAACTGGACCGACAGTTGAAGCTGCTGCGACTACTCGGGAAGACGAGCCGGGGACAAGCTGCGTCGATCGAGATGCAGATACGTGAGCTAGCGGACACCGTGGATGCCTTCTACGAACTGCTCGGCGACAAGCACTGGATCTTCCACGACCGACTTTCCCTCACGGCGATCCGCGCAGTCTTGGACACCGCAGGCGACGATGCTGACCGAGCGGAACAGCTTCTGATCAAGCATTACCACGACCCCGAACAGCTCAGACTCATGCTGCTCCCCCTGCGGAAACTGCCCGCCATGCGTCGCAGAGGCGACCTGATTGACAAAGCTCGCCGCGATTACTTCGAAGGCCGCTTCTACTCCACCGTCCACGTCCTACTCAGCGTCATGGATGGCTTCGTCAACGAGTTCGAAACCGTGAGGCGAGGCCTCCACGCCCGTCAGCCCGAAGGACTCCACGCCTGGGACAGCGTCGTCGGCCACCACCTCGGCCTCGCCCACGCCCACAGGACGTTCACCAAGGGTCGCGGCGCCACCCGGGAGGAACCCGTCCTCGAGCTGTACCGCAACGGCATCGTGCACGGCAGCATTCTCAACTACGACAACATCACCGTGGCGACAAAGGCCTTCAACCGGCTCTTCGCCGTCGCCGACTGGGCCTTCGCGCGCGAGAAGGAGAAAAAGTACCAGGCCGAGGGGCCTCCCACCTGGTCCACCGTGTGTCGGCAACTCAAAGAGGCGTTCGGCGCGATCAGAGAGCAGGCCGAGGCGGACCGCGCCAACAGGGAGTGGACGCCAGCCGAGTACCTGCCCGACAGCGACGACTTCCGCAACCACCTCCTCTATCAGCGAACTCATGAGCTGCTGAGCTACTGGAAGCGTCGTAACTACGGTTCTCTCAGCGATCTGCTGACCCACGACCTGCACCGCAAGCACGGGAGGTCAGTGCGCAGCGAGACCCGCCGGGCCTTTGAGCCGTTTCCACTGGCCGATTTCGAGATCCGTGCGATCCGTCACGACATGGCAGCCGCGGGCACGGTGGTGGTGACCCTGGTCCACTCGGACGCAGAGCGCGTCACCGCCGAGCTGCGATGGGTAAGGGAGAACGCCGAAGCCAATCCGCGTCCTGAGCCAATGCAGGGGCAGTGGCGTCTGGTCTTCCTGCCTTGTGTCTTCCTCGCCCAAGGCACCCCGCTGCCGGCCGAGTAACGACTTCCGGCTGCCGGCTCAAGAGCCGCCTCGAGGACATCAAGCGAGAAAACCACGTGACCGATGGCACGGAGAGACGGGTGCTATGAGGCAATCAGGGGCTGAGCACATGGAGGTTGACGTTCCCAAGGGTCCGTGCGCCGAGGCCGCAGGCCGCCCATTCCGCGTGCAGCTCCTCGTCGGTGACGACCCACCAGTCGTAGTCCACCTCAACCCGTGCGAGAACCCGCCCCTGCTGGAGGGTTTCGTAGGTCATGTGCCACACCAAGCGTTGGTCGCCGGCGGGTTCGGCCTCCGACCACCCTCGGTACTCGTAGGTGCCCACTCGGACGACCGGCCCGGCGGAACGCGGGACGGTCGCGGCAACGGTCGGTGGGAGGTTGTTGACCAACACCGCTCCGGCCGGATCCAGGTGTGCGGCGATCCTCTCCCACAGCGAGCGCCGGTCGTCAGGCGCCAGGTGCCCGATCATGTTCATCGCGAGCACCACGGACACCCGCTCGGGGAACGGGAACTCCAGGGCGCCGCCGGCCACTACCGTGGTCCGCGCGGCGAGAGGCGCGTCGTCCATCAGCCGCGCCAGCAGCGCCGTTCGCATGGCCGCCGACGGTTCCACGGCGAAGATCGGGGCTTCGGGCAGCGACGCCGCGACGATCCGTGTCCCGCGCCCCGCGCCAGCGCCGAGGTCGATCACGGGGCCGCTCAGCCCCGACAGTGGTTGGAGTTCGGCGACGAGCGACGGCCCGACCTGCTGCCAGAAGCCGGCAATCATGGGATCGATGAACGGCGCGGACAGGGCGTAGGGATCGGTCGTGGTGTCTTCTTGGAGGTTCAACGCTTCTCGCTTTCCCTTGGACAGGTGGCACGGATCATGAGTGCGACGGCCATGTCTCAGTCGATGCGCGTCCGCTGCCGCCGCCGGATGACGGCCACGAGCCCGGCACCCGCCGTCAGGAGCAGCAGGGCGCCACCGCCGAGGAGCACCGCGTCACTCCCGGTCTCGGCCAGCTCGCCCGAGGAGTCGCCGGTGCCGCTGTCTCCGACGTTTGAGGGGCCGGCCGATGTATCCGCCGGCGGACCGCCGGCGGCTCCTTCGCCCGCCGAGGTCCCCGCGCTGCCGCCCGAGTCCCCTGCTCCGCCCGCCTCACCACCATCGGCATCGCCGGGCTCTTCCGGCTCCTCGGGCTCTTCCGGTTCGCCGGGCTCCTCCGGGGCGGGAAGTTCGACCTCGTCGGGGTCGGTGTCGCCGACCACGGCGGTCAACGTGCCCGTGTCGGCGACGCGTTCGCCGGTCGACAACGTGGCGCTCATCTCCAGCCGGATGCGGTAGACGCCCTCCTCGGTGAAGAACCACAGCGGGTGCGCGTGGACGCCGGGCCGCAGCTCGACGGCGCCGGGCTCGGGCTGGGTGCCGTCGATGTCGATGCCGACGACGTTCCCCAGCTCGGGGTCGTCCCGCCATTGTCCGAGGAAGAACCCGTCCGGCCTCGCAACGTCGCTGAAGGTGGCGGTGATCGGGGTGCTCACGTTCCCGGACGGCACCTCCTCCGTGTTCCAGCCCGGCCACAGCAGGTCCGGGCCGTTGGTGACGGAGTGATCCACCCACAGGGTGTCTCCCGGGCGCCCCACCTGCTCGGGAATCCTTCCGGCGCCCGACTCGGGTATCTCCCAGGCGTGTCGGGGGTCGAAGTGCAGAATGACGTCGTTGGGCTCCCGCCAGACCTCCTCGCCGGGGGTGGTGCCGTCCTTGACCTGGAAGGTCAACTCCCCCTCGTCGAGCCGGGCCGCGAGATCCAGGTGGCCCCCGTCGAGCACGACCCGATCCCGTTCCCCTTCGTCGGCCCGCTCCTCGGCCGAGACGGGTGGGGCCGCCAGCAGCCCGCCCGCCACCATGGCGCCGATCCACAACGACATTCGCCGCCGGCACACTGACATCTCAGAAGTCCCTTCGGTAGGGGAGCGCGACAGCCGGCCGGAGACCACCACGGCGCTGGCGGGGTGGCCGAGCGAGCGGGCGCCCCCGTTCCCGCCCCAACGCCAGCGACGCCCCCCAGCTCACCCGAGGTCAGCGGAGTCCTCCCACCCGGGCGCGTCCTCACGTGTGACGTCCTGACAGGGAGCGCAGACCCCGGAGAGCTGGACAAGATGCTCCAGCGCCGCGAAGTCCGAGTCCTTGCCCACGCGTTCGACCCAGTCCTCAAGCGCCGACGAGTCAATCGCCCTGCTGGTGCCGCAGGAACGGCAGATCAGGTAGTGCTGGTGACCGTCGGCTGCCCGCATCCGATAGAGGCGCTCGCCGCTTTCGTCCAGGACCACGTCCGCGCGACCGCGCTCCTCCATCTCACGAAGCGCCCGGTAGACGGTGGTCAGGCCGACGCGCACCCCCTGAAGCGTCGCCAGGGAGTGCAACTGACGCGCGGACACGAACTCCTCGTGGTCCGCCAGCACGCTCTCCACCGCAACTCGGCGTCGGGCCGTCCGCGCACCGAGCGTGACATGCGCGTGCTGCCCACTCCTTCGGCGCCCCATGGAGGATCACCTCGCAGGATCTGGGTACCAGTCAACCCGCTCCACCGTAGTTGACAATGATTACCATGTCTATCACCGCCAGGGGTGCCTCGCCGAGCGGCATTGACTGTGACATGCCACACCCGCCAGAGCCTTGCGACCCACAAATGAAAATGATTATCGTATGCGTCGTCAGCGCAAGGTGACTCCCCATCAAGTGAGGTCAACTGTGCATGCTCCCCGTAGGTCTCTCACCATCGCCGGCGGCATAGCCGCCGCGCTCTCCTGCGCCTCCCTGGCTACGGCCTCGGCGGCGGCGCCGACGGTGATCTCCACCGGCCATGTGGACGTCGTCGGCGTGGAGTTGGAGGACGGCGCCTTCCACGTGCACGTCCACGACGAGGAGAACGGCGTCGAGTACGAGCCGGCCGACGTGGTCCTGGCCGCGCTGCCCGGCTCGGCCTACACCGTGCCGAGCGACACCTGCTACTCCTTCCTCGGCGAGGCCGGCGACACCGTCTACCGGCTGCCGCAAACCCAGAACCCCGACCTGCTGTGGGCCGGGTTCTCGGCGCACATCGACGCGGGCGTGCTCCAGAACGACACGTTCACCCTCTCTCTGGAGAGCGTGACCGGCCCCGGTGACGTCAGCGTCTACCAGGACGGCCTGTGCGCCGCCGACTCCCGCTTCTTCGACAGCGGCGACGGGATCGACGGCGCCGACGCCACCGAACTCGACGCCCACAGCCACGTCCACGCCAACTGGGCCTTCACCGAACCCGGCAGCTACACCGTCTCGTTCACCGTCAGCGGCACCCTCGCCGACGGGACCGCCGTCCCCTCCGTGACCGAGGACTACACCTTCAGCGTCGCCGAGTAGGCATCCCCCCACCTCGCCCCGTTCCCCGTTCCCGGGCGCCCGTCGTCGAGGGCAGGCCACACGACAGCCCGGGAACGGGACCTCCCCCACCCCTGACGGCGCTCGCGGTGCCGCTTGGCCAGCGCGGGCGCCGTTCGGGCGCCGATGTGACCACCCGCGCGGCGTCACCCGCGAAGCGCGTCGACCACCCCTCGGGCGGCGACCCCGAGAGATTAGATGAAAATGATTGCCATTTCTGTATAGTGGTGGCTCGCCGGTTTCACCATCCAGGAAAGAGGGTTCCGTCCCTATGCGGTCCGACATCCACCCCTCCTACGGCCCCGTGGTCTTCCGCGATCGGGCTGCCGGCTTCGCCTTCCTCACCCGTTCCACGCTGGCCTCCCGCACGGACGCGCCGACCGTGGAGTGGGAGGACGGCGAGGTCTATCCGGTCTTCGACGTCGAGATCTCCTCGGCCAGCCACCCCTTCTACACCGGCCAGATGCGCGTGGTGGACTCCGCCGGCCGCGTCGAGCGCTTCCGCCGCCGCTACGAACGACAAGAGGTCCGGTGATGCTGCCCGTGCTGATCGTCGCCGGGCTGCATTCCGACGCCCGGCGTGCCACGGTCGACGCCGTGCTGCGCGCGGTGCCTCGCAGCGTCGCGCTCCACCACGACCTCACGACCGCACCCGAGCGCGTGGTTCACCGCCTCCTGCGGGATCACAGCGGCACCACCGCCACCGGGCAGGCCCCCCTGGTCAACGACTGCGCCTGCTGCGCGCTCCGCGAGGACCTGCTGCCGGAGCTGGAACGGCTCGCGGACAGCGGGGAGTTGTGCGCCCTGGCCGTCGTCGAACTGTGGGACTCCGTCGAACCACAGTCCATCGCCCAACTGGTCAACGCGCACGCCGACCGGCGGCTGGACCTGGTCGGCGTCGTCACGGCCGTCGACCCGGCGCTGGTCCTCCCCTACCTGTCCAACGGCGACGACCTCGCCGATGTCGGGCTGGCCGCCGCGAGCAGCGACAACCGGACGGTGGCCGACACCTTCGCCCGCCAGCTGGAGTACGCGCCGGTGCTGGCGCTCGTCGAGGGAGAGACCCCACCGAGCGACGCCGACCGGTCCCTGCTGTCACAGCTGCACCCCCTGGCCCGGCTGACGACCCCCGACCACCCCGCCTTCCTCGGCGAGGTCACAGCCGGCTTCGACACGGCGGCCGCAGCCACCCGGGTCCACCCCGCCACCGCACTGCTTCCCCAGGCGAGCGACGACGGTGGCGTCACCACCCACGTGTGGCGGGGCGACCGGCCGTTCCACCCCGACCGCCTGTATGCCGCCCTGCCCGACCTGGCCTGCGTGGCGCTCCGCAGCCGGGGCAGGTTCTGGCTGGCCAACAGGTTCGACGCCATACTCTCGTGGGAAGCCGCCGGTGGCGCCCTGTGTGTGGACGAGATCGGCCCCTGGCTGGCCGCCCTTCCCGAGTCCGCCTGGCCCGACATCCCGGCCGAGCGCCGCGCCGCCGCCCTGGTCGACTGGCATCCCCACCACGGCGACCGGGGCCAGCACCTGGTGTTCACCTCCCCCGGCCTCGACGCGGAGGGCCTGGTCGCGCTCCTGGAGTCCTGCCTCCTCACCGACGAGGAACACGCCGAGGGGCCGGCGGCCTGGACACACCGCGACTCCGACTTCGACCAACTCCTCGAACCGATCTCCTGACGTTCGCGTACCCCGTCCACTCGGGGAGCCGCGCGCCGATCGGAGAGCCGCGAGGCGGCCTGATTCGGACTTGATGGGAACGATTATCGTTTTGTAAGCTGTGGCCCTCATGCGCCGTTCTCGCTCTCCTGTCACCGAGAGCCCTCAACGTGCGTCAACGCGCGTTGAGTTGTGGGGGTCCAGGTGACCGGTTCGAACTACTCGTGTCACGCCACGACACCGCATCGGGGCACACCCAGCAGAAGGAGCACCACACCGACATGACCACCACCCGGATACGCCCGAGAGGGCGGCACGCCGTGGCGGGCCTGATGGCCGCCGCCCTGCTGGCGGCGGGCGCCACCGGCAGCGCGCAGGCCGCCGATCCCCTCGTTCTCGACCACGGCCATATCGACGCGTTCCATGTCGCGGTGGAGGACGGGGCGTTGGTCCTCGACCTCGCCGAGGACGTCACGGGCTCGCATGTCCGGCACGCGCCCGAGGACGTGCTGCTGCATGTGAAGGAGGACGCCTGGCTCGACGGCATTCCCGAGGAGTACCCGGGCGCGCCGGCCGGCTATGTGGTGCCGCTGACCCAGGACCCGAACCTGATCTGGCCCGGCTGGGACACCAACGGAACGGCCGGTAGCGGCTACACCGATGTGGAGATCGACATCAGCTCGGTGGAGGGGCCGGGCGAGGTCTTCCTCTACACGCTGACCGGATTCGGCACGGTGACCTCGCTGTTGGAGGACGGCGGCTACGAACTCCCGGGCACGTTGCGGGAGGAGACCCCCTCGCACACGCACGCCCAGTGGACGTTCACCGAGGCCGGCACCTACACCCTCACCGCCGAGGCCACCGCCACCAACCCGGACAGCGGTGCGTCGCTGACCAGCCAGGCCGCCACCTACACCTTCGCGGTGGGCGAGCGTCAGGAGCCGGACCCGGAGCCGACGGCCCTGGCCATCGAGGGGTTGGGTGACCACTACCACACCGGCGACGCCGTGGAGTTGACGGCCGTGCCGAACGCCCCGACCGAGCTGGACCACTACCACTGGTACAGCCGGGACTCCGCCGACGCCGAGTGGGAGGCCGCCGAGGGCGGCGACGGCGACACCTACACCGGCACGGCCGAGGTCGACGGTCAGCAGCTGAAGGCCGAACTCCTCGACGGCGACCACGAGGTGGTCGCGGCCTCCGAGCCGGTGACCATCCACATCGACGACCACGGCGGCGGTGACGACTCCGGCGGGTCGGACGGTGATGCGGGCGGTTCCGGCGGCGACACGGGCGGTTCGGACAGCTCCGGCGGCAACGCCTCGGGCGGCGACGGGGGTTCGGACGGCGACGAGGGCGCGGCCTCCTCGACCGGCGGCGACTCCGGCGGGGCCGCTTCGACCGGCGGCTCCTCGGCCGGAGGCTCCTCGACCGGCGGCGGCGACGGGGAGCCGCAGTGCTTCCCCGTCGAGGAGGAGCGTGAGGTGCCGGCGGAGCCGGGTGAGGCGCTGGTGTTGGACCACGGGCATATCGACGCGTTCAACGTGCTGGCCGAGGGCGGGGACCTGGTTCTCAACCTCAAGGAGGACGTGACGGGCAGCCATGTCACCCACGCGCCCGAGGACGTGGTGCTGCACGTCAAGCCCGAGGCGTTCACCGAGGAGATCCCCGAGGGCTATCCGGGCGCGCCGGCCGGCTACCTGTTGCCGCTGACCCAGGACCCGAACCTGATCTGGCCCGGCTGGGACACCAACGGGGTGGCCGGCAGCGGCTACACCGACGTGGAGATCGACATCACCTCCGTCGAGGGGCCGGGTGAGGTCTATCTCTACACGACCAACACCTTCGGCGGCGCCGTTCCGATCCTCCAGGGCGGTGACCTCGAACTGCCCGGCACCGTGCGGGAGGAGAGCCCGGCGCACACCCACGCCCAGTGGACGTTCACCGAGGCCGGCACCTACACCCTCACCGCCGAGGCCACCGCCACCGACCCGGACAGCGGCGAGTCGCTGACCAGCGACGCCGCCACCTACACCTTCGCGGTCGGGGACGCCCCCGACGGGCTCGCGCCGCAGGGCGGGACGACCACCGAGACGGTGACCGTGGGGAAGACCGCCGACGGCGAGGACTGCGAGCTGCCCGACGCCCAACTCGGCGGCCGGGACGGCAACCTGGCCAGCACCGGCAACGGCGTCTCCCCGCTGCTGGTGGGCGGGGTCGGCGCGGCACTGCTCGCCACCGGCGCTGCGGCGTTCGTGTTCGCCCGCCGCCGCCTGGCGGCCCGCGCCTGAGAAGGACGCGTATCCCAACGGGGAGACGCACCACAGCTGGTGGGGGATGGGGCAGCAGGCCGCTCCATCCCCCACCGCCAGTGCGTTTCCCCAGCCCTTTCGATCTGAGCGTAGAAGGGTTTCCCGAGCCGATGAGGCGAAGAAGCGGCGTCCGGCGTTGCGCGGCCCTAGCGGTCGTGCTGGCCGTGACGGCCGGCGGCTGCGGCCGGTTGGCCACCCCGCCCGATGACGGCCGGGTGTCCGTGGTCACCACCACCGGCATCCTGGCCGACCTGGCCCGCCAGGTCGGCGGCGAGCTGGTGGACGTCGAGTCCCTCGTCCCCGAGGGCGGCGACCCACACTCGCACGAGCCGACCCTGCGGGACGTCCGCGACATCGTCTACGCCGACGCCGCGTTCAGCAACTACCTGATGCTGGAGGAGCAGAACCTGATCCGCGCCCTGGACGCCAACCTGCCCGAGGACGTGCCCAACGTCCCGCTCGCCGAGCGGGCGGCCCGCTACGCGGCGGAGATCATCCCGCTGGTGGAGAACGTCAACCTCGACACCATCTGGCTGGGCCTGCGCGTGCGGGGAACCGGCGCCGAGTTGGGCGCCACCCGCTCCTCCGAGGTGCGGCTGGCGGCCACCGGCCTGGACGGACCCGGCGAGCTGGTCGGCTATCTGACCGAGACCTTCGGAGAGCCGGCCGTCTTCTTCGACTCATCCGACGGCTTCGACGCCGGCGACGGCTACGCGGACGACACCGCGACACTGCCACCCGACGCACACACCCACATGAGCTGGGCGTTCACCGAACCCGGCATCTACCGGCTGGACATGACGGCCCAGGCGGTACCCACACCACAGGACCGGCCGGTGCCACTGGGCGAGACCACGATCACCTTCGCCGTCGGCGTCGACCCACACACCGTGCCCGGCATGGACGGGGCGACCGTGCTCGACGCCGGCCACGCCGACATCGCCGTGGACCTCGACGGCGCCGAACCGGCCGGGGGCCTGTACCTGTACGCCGACCCCGAGGGCGGCCGGCACGCCCACCAGGAGGTCCACTCCCCCACCGAGACCGTGATCGAGGTGCCCAACAAGGCGATCACCGAGGTGCCCGGCGACCCGAGATTCCGGATGCTGGGCCGGGCCGGCGAAGAGATCCACCAACTGCCACAGGCAGTCCTGGGCCGCCACGTCCACGGCGAGATCGACCCCCACCTGTGGCAGAACGTCCGCAACGCCATGGCCTACGTCAAGATCATCCGCGACACCCTGACCGAGATCGACCCCGAAAACGCCGCCACCTACCGCGCCAACGCCGCCCACTACCTAGAGGAGTTGGAGGACCTCGACACCTACGTGGCCGCCACCATCGCCGAGATCCCCGCCTCCCGCCGCTACCTGGTCACCACCCACGACGCATTCGGCTACCTCGGCGAGGCATACGGCCTGGACATCGCCGGCTTCGTCACCCCCAACCCGGCCACCGAACCCAGCATGGCCGAGCGCCGGCGGCTGGGCGAAGCCATCGACAACCTCTCCGTTCCCGCCGTCTTCCTGGAACCCAACCTCCGCAGCCGCTCCAGCACCCTCACCCAGATCGCCGAGGAACGGGGCGTGGCGATCTGCCCGATCTACGGCGACGCCTTCGACGAGGAGGTCACCAGCTATGTCGCGATGATGCGCGCCAACGCCGACTCACTGCGCGACTGCCTCGGCTGACCCCCGGCCCCGGGCCAAGCCCCAACCCCCCTTCCCCGCTTGAGGAATCACCCATGTCTCACCATCCCGCACCACCCGGCGCGCCCCGCCGGCACGCCAGGCCGCTGGCGGCCCTGCTCGCCGCACCCCTACTCGCCGCGCTGCTGGCGCCGGCCGCCCACGCCGCCGAGGACGACGCCGAGTACCCCGACGAGGACGCCGGCCTGGACCAGACCGTCGCCCCCGACGAGGAGAACGTCGACGGCCAGGCCATACTCGACATCGGCCATGTGGACATCGGCCCCCGCTTCGTCGACGGCGAATGGCGCGTCCAGGGCCGGGACGACTCCCAGACCCCGCCGGTCTGGCGCGCGTTGACCGACGTCGCGGTCCAGGTCGTGGACGCCGCCGTCCAACAGGCCCCGGACAGCCAGGACTTCGCCTTCCTGGACGCCGAACCCGGCAGCGAGCTGTATGTCATCCCACAGACCCAACACCCCGAAGTCGTCTGGCTGGGCTGGAACACCCAGGACCCCGAGGTCATGGAGCAGGTCAACCGGGGCGTGACGCTGACCCTGCACGGCGTCGAGGGCCCAGGCCACCTGGCGGTCTTCCTCCAGAACGGCGACCTCGGCGCGCCCGAGGTGCTGTGGGACGGCGACGAGGCCGGCCCCCAGGAGCTGTGGGTGGACCTCAACACCCACACCCACGCCAACTGGGTCTTCACCGAACCCGGCATCTACGTCGTGGACTTCGAAATCACCGCCGACCTCATCACCGGAGAGACCGTCACCGACCGCGCACCGCTACGCTTCGCCGTCGGCGAGGGGACGGAGGTGGCGGACGCGTTCGCCGCGCCCACACCCGAGGCTACGGGGACGCCGCCGGCCGCCGAGGAGCCGGCCGACACCGGGGCCGCCTCGGACGAAGACGACCAGGGCTCCTCACTCCCGGCGGTACTGCTCGTCGTCGGCGCGGCGGCCATCGCGCTGGCCGCCGCCGGGGCGACAGTCGCCGCACGCGGCCGACGGGCACGCCGCATCGCCGCCGCCTCGCACGGACAGAACGACTCGGACACCGCCGACACCTCGAACGCCTCGAACGCCTCGAACGCCGGGGACGCCTCGGGCGGGAGCGGATCATGACCGCCGCCCTGGCGGTGCGCGGGCTGAACGTGGACCTCGGCGGCCGGCGGGTGCTGCGCGACGTCGATCTGAAGGTCGAGGCCGGCGACTTCATGGGGCTGATCGGCCCCAACGGCGCCGGCAAGACCACCCTGCTCCGCGCGGTGCTCGGCCTGGTACGCCCCGCCTCCGGCACCGTCGAGATCGAGGAGGCGCCGATCGCCCGCGTCCGCCAGCGCGTCGGCTACGTTCCCCAACGCCACGAGTTCGCCTGGGACTTCCCCATCAGCGTCGCCGACGCGGTGCTCTCCGGACGAGTGCGCCGCATGGGGTGGCTGCGACGCGCCGGCGTCGCCGACTACCGGGCGGCCGGCGCGGCGCTGGCCCGCGTCGGGATGACGGAGCTGGCCGACCGCCCGGTCGGCCAGCTCTCCGGCGGCCAACGCCAACGCGTCCTGGTCGCACGGGCGTTGGCACTGCGCCCCAGCGTGCTGCTGCTCGACGAACCGTTCACCGGCCTCGACATGCCGACCCAGGAACTCCTCACCGACCTCTTCACCGAGTTGAGTGGCGAGGGCAGGGCCGTCCTGATGACCACCCACGACCTGGCCGCCGCCATGCACACCTGCGGCAAGCTCTGCCTGGTCAACCAGACCGTCATCGCCACCGGCGCCCCCGAGGCGCTGCGCGACGCGGAACTGTGGCGCACCGCCTTCGGCATCCGGGCCGGCAGCCCGCTGCTCGCCGCACTGGGGGTCAACTGATGCTCACCCCACAGGAGTTCGTGGCCGACCTCTTCAACCCGGCCCTCTCCTTCCTCCCCAAGGCCCTCTTCGTCGCCCTGCTCTCCTCGGCCGTCTGCGGCGTCATCGGCTGCTATGTGGTACTGCGCGGGATGGCGTTCATCGGGGACGCGGTGGCCCACGCCGTCTTCCCCGGCCTCGCCGTGGCCTTCGTGGTCGGGGGCAACCTGGTGCTGGGCGGCGCGGTGGCCGGGGTGCTGACGGCGGTGGCCGTCGCGGTCTTCGCCCAGAACCGGCGGCTGCGCGAGGACAGCGTCATCGGCGTCTTCTTCGTCGCCGCCTTCGCCCTGGGCATCGTCATCATCAGCCGCTCCCCCGGCTACTCGGGCTCACTCCAGCAGTTCCTCTTCGGCTCGATCACCGGCATCCCCGACGAGGACCTCGTAGTGGTCGCCGTCTCCACCGTCGCACTGCTGCTGGTCGCGTTCCTCCTCCACAAGGAGTTCGTCGCCGTCACCCTGGACCGCGAATCGGCACGGGCACTGGGCCTCCCGGTCTTCGCCCTGGACCTGGCGCTCTATGTGATGGTCTCGATCGCGGTGGTCATCTCGGTGCAGACCATCGGCAACATCCTCGTCCTCGCCCTACTGGTCACCCCCGCCGCCACCGCCCGCCTCCTCACAGACCGACTCGGCGTCATGATGTTGCTCGCCCCGCTCCTCGGCAGCGCCTCGGCCCTCATCGGGCTCTATCTGTCCTGGAGCATCGACCTGCCGACGGGCGGCACGATCGTCCTGGTCGCCACCGCGTTCTTCCTCCTCGCGTGGACGCTCGCGCCGCGCCACGGCCTGCTCGCCCGGCTGGCGCAGCGCCGCCGGCCCACGGACCTCGCACTCGTGGGGGGCGAACCGACGTGACCGCCTGGCGCGGCCTGCCGCACCTGACGTCCGGCCCGTTCCGGTCCGCTTGGGCACCGCGCTCGCGCGGACGGATCCGCCGTCCCGTCCCTGAACCTTCCCAGGAGCGACATGACACAGCAGCCGAATCTCGACCAGCCGCCAGCGGCGTTCTGGGAGGAGGTCTACCGGCCACACCGGGACAGTCCAGCCATCTGGGGCACCCGGGTCAATCCGCTCCTCAGCGAGGTGGCCGCCGGGCTGAAAGCCGGCGACGCGCTCGATCTCGGCTGCGGAGCGGGCGGTGACGCCGTATGGCTCGCGCGTCGGGGGTGGCGGGTCACGGCCGTGGACATCTCCACGACGGCGATCGAGCAACTCCGGTATTGCGCACGCGACCAAGGCCTCGACCGCCTTGTGACCGCCGAGCACCACGATCTCGCGTACAGCTTTCCCGAGGGTGAGTTCGACCTGGTCTCGGCACAGTACCTGCACACCCCCTACGCCCTACCGCGATCGGCGGTCCTGCGCACCGGAGCACACGCCCTGCGCCCCGGTGGGCGGCTGCTGATCGTGGATCACGGCTCCATCGCCCCCTGGTCCTGGAACCAGAACCCCGACGTCCAACGGCCGACCCCGGACGAGATCCACGCCGAACTCGCCTTGCCGGCATCCACCTGGACCATCGAACGTTCTGACAGGCCCCGCCGCGAGGCGAACGGCCCGGATGGGCAGACCGCCGTCGTCACCGACCATGTCCTGCTGGTGCGGCGCACAGCCCCCTGAGGCGACACGGTTCAGCGGTGTGGCCACCGCGGGCACGGAAGAAGCGGCGGCCTTGCTGGTTCAGCAAGATAATTTGAGGATCTCGCAAACTATCGTTGGAATGGACACATGGACGAACAGCCATGGGACGTGATGGTGATCGGGGGCGGCGCGGCAGGGCTGAGCGCCGCCCTGTTGCTCGGACGAGCACGACGGCGCGTGCTCGTCATCGACGCGGGCAGCCCGCGCAACCGCTTCGCCACGCACATGCACGGTGTTCTCGGCAACGAGGGGGTCGACCCGGCCGAGTTGAACGCGCGGGGCCGAGCCGAAGCCGCCGGCTACGGTGTCCAGTTCCGTGACGGCCTGGTGGACCGGCTCGACGAGACGGAGAGCGCGGTCTCAGTCACGCTGGTGGGCGGAGAAGAAACGGTGAGCCGAGCGGTGATCGTCGCCACCGGCCTCGCCGACGAACTGCCCAACCTCCCTGGCCTCGCCGACCGCTGGGGGAAAACGGTGCTGCATTGCCCCTACTGCCACGGTTGGGAGGTCCGGGACCGGCACCTCGGTGTGCTGACCACCTCACCGCTCGGAATGCACCAGGCCGAACTTATTCGCCAGTGGAGCGACAGGGTCACCGTCTTCACCGCGGGGCTCGGGCAACTGGAACCCGACGCGGAGTACCGCCTGCGATGCCGTGGCATCGACCTGGTTCCCGCAGCGGTGGTCGAGGTGTCGTCGGGCCATGCGGATTCCCTCGTACTGCGCACCGACGACGAGGCCGAGCATCCGATCGACGCGCTCTTCACCGCCGGCACCCCACGTCCCCACGACGGTTTCCTGGCACACCTGGATCTGGAGCGCACCACCACTCCCTTCGGGAGCTTCCTCGCCGTCGACCCCGCCGGCAGGACCAGCGCCGAGCGGATCTGGGCCGTGGGAAACGTCGTCAACCCGGGCGCCAACGTCCCGATGGCCGTCGGGGCCGGCGCAATGACCGGCGGGGCGGTCAACGCAGCCCTGGTCGCCCGGGACTTCGACGAGGCCGTCTCGATCAGCTCCCCTCGGGACAAGGAAGTGAGCGCGAGCCGGCCCCCGAGCGGTCAGGGCGATCGCCCAGAGGGGAACACCCCATGAGGGACATGACCACGGACACGATCACCACCTGACTGACCAACCGGACATTCGCGGCCCCGACCGTAGAGCGAGCTGTGGGGTCCTGGAACTGCGGGGGCGGCGACGTCTGTTGGATGCCGGCATCGGCGCGGCGGCGGACTCCTCGCACCGGCCCGAGCGGCCGATCCAGAGCACTCCTGGCTCCAGCAGAAGCTCCGCCAGGAGGTCGGGATGAGCGATGCTGAGCTAGCGCGGGCCACCGAGTTGATCACATCGGGCAGTGGCCGCTACGCGCTCCCTTCACCGGTGCAGGATGCCGATCTCCGGTGATCCCGGAACACCACCCGCGCTGATCATACGGCTGCTCATGCCGGCCTCCTCGGCCAGCGCCTCCAGCGTGAGGTTCTCCCACGCGTAGGTGTCGGTGGTGCTGCGAACGAGGCGGCCGTCGCGGAAGACCTTCCACGACGTGCGCCACCTCATGAGAGCGCCGGCGACGGGCTCCGCCTCCGTCCACCACTCGTAGCTCTGCTCCCCGATCGTCTCGCGCAGCATCCTGAACGGGGGAATGCTCCGGGTGCTGCCGGCCCCCATCAACTCCACGACGATGGGGGCGCCCGGCGGCAGGCGGTCACCCAACTCGCCCCAGAGGTCCGTCCGTTCGCTCCTGCTGAGGTGACCCACCACGCCGAAGATCACCACGGCGCTGAGGCGAGGCGGCAGTTCGACCCGTTGGACCGGCTCGGCCAGGATCGTGACGCGTCTCCGCAGGTCCGGGTCGCCGAAGACGCGGCTGGTGAGCATGGCCCGCATGGGCGTGGAGGGTTCGACGGCGATCAGCGAGGCGTCCGGGAGGGCCCGGGCGATCGCGGCGGTGACGCGACCGGTGCCGGCGCCGATCTCCACCACGGGGCCGTGCCCGGTGTCCACCGTGGCCAGCGCGGTGGTCAACGGCCCGGCGCTGGTGGCCACATGGCGGGCGGCGACCATCTCGTAGAACTCGGCGGACGCGGTGTAGTAGTCGGCGACCACGGTGGGGCTCTCCTTTGTCTCAGGGGGTGCTCGGCCAGGTCCTGTTCGGGCGGGGCGCCGGAAACCCCAGGTCTCGGCAGACGGTCGCGGCGACGCGCTCGCGCTGGGGCGCGAGGAAGAAGTGGCCCCCCGGGAAGACGGTCACGCTGGGCGGCGTCCGTGTCGTGGCGGCCCAGGTCCGTGCCTCGTCGGGGCCGCACTCCGGATCGTCCTCCCCGACGAACACGCTCACCGGGCAGGGCAGCGTCCTGGGTCGGGTGGGGCGGTACCGCTCGATCAACCGGTAGTCGTTGCGCACGTAACGCAGCACCGCGGCGCGGAGGTCGGGGTCGGCCAGCACCTCGCGCGGAGTGCCTCCGAGGCGCACCATGTCATCGACCAGCCCCTCGTCACTCCTGAGGTGGACGTCCCCCTCCGGGACGCGGTGCGGCGCGGGCCGCCCCGAGGCCAGGAGGCGGACAGGGGGCGGGTGCCCGATGCGAGGGAGTTCCAGGGCGACCTCGTAGGCCACCGCGCTGCCCATGCTGTGGCCGAAGAGGGCGTAGGGCCGGTCCAGGACGGGGACCAGGGCGGCGACCACCTCCCGCACCAGGTGGTCCATGGTGTCCACCAGCGCGTCGGGGAAGCGGTCCTCCCGGCCCGGGTACTGGACCGTCAGGACGTCGATCTCCTCCGGGAGAAGGCTCTGCCACGGGCGCAGCGAGGAGGCCGCGCCGCCCGCGTGCGGCAGACATACCAGGTGCAGACGCGCCCCGGGGCGGGCGAAGGGACGCCGCAACCAGGGCCCGGGGTCAACGATTTCCTGCGCCATGCGTATTCCTGTCCGTTCTTGTCTTCTCGTCCTTCCCGAGCGGTTCGGGGAACTCCCAGTATTATGAATGCCGTTGCCATCTCCAGGCAATCGAAGAATCATCGAGACGCCGTGAACTCGACGACACATCCGGCCGAGATCACCGCGAGCAACGGCATCTAATTCACTCAAGCGAACGTTCGTTATGTGCGGTGGCCTCACGGTCCGAGGCCACCGCCGGAAGGGCGGAACACATGACCGCACCCGAGGGAGACAACCCCACCCCGCCGGCGTTCCCGATGGCCCGGGACTGCCCCTTCGCCGCGCCGGCGGCCTACCGAAAGTTGCGCGAGCGGGGGCCGGTGACCCGGGTGACCCTGTCCACGGGCAGGACGGCCTGGGTGGTGACCGGGTACCACGAGGTCCGCGCGGTGTTGGCCGACCCCCGGGTCAGCGCAGACATCCGGCATCCCAACTTTCCGGCCCTGGTGGCGGGTGAGCAGGAGGTGGGCGCCAGGACGCGGCCCTTCATCCGGATGGATCCGCCCGAACACACCCAGTTCCGCCGCATGTTGCTGGCGGAGATGACCGTTCGCAAGGCGCGCCGGATGCGGCGGGACATCCAGCGGGTGGTCGACGAGCGGGTGGACGAACTCCTGGCCTTCGGCCCGCCGACCGACCTGGTCAGGAACTTCGCGCACGCCGTCTCCAGCACGGTGATGTGCGAGCTCGTCGGCGTGCGACGGACCGACCCGGCGTTCCGGCGGATCACGGGCACGCTGGGGTCGCAGGTGTTCGGGGGCGGGTCCAGCACCGCCGAGGGCGCCAGTGAGGGCATAGGGGAACTGTCCTCGGTCGTCGACGACGTGATCGCCGCACGGGTGGCCGGGCCGGGCGAGGACCTGCTGAGCCGGCTGGTCGTCGAGCAGTTGGCCACCGGACGGGTCAGCCGCGAGGAGTTGGTCACCACGCTCGCGATCCTGATCGTCGCCGGCTGGGAGACCACGACGAACCAGATCGCGCTGAGCGTGCTCGCGCTGCTGCACCAGCCCGCGCTCCTGCGGGAGTTGCGCGAGGACTACTCCCTGCTGCCCGCCGCCGTCGAGGAGTTGCTCCGGGTGCTGTCCGTGGGGGACTCGATCGCGCTGCGCACCGCGACCGAGGACATCGTCGTCGGCGGGCACACCATTCCCGCCGGCGACGGTGTCATTCCGCTCCTTGCGGCAGCAAATCATGACCCGAATGTTTTCAAGGAGCCCGAGCGTATCGATTTCCGGCGCGCCGAAAAGCAGCATGTCGCCTTCAGCCACGGCGTGCACCAGTGCGTCGGACAGAACATCGCCCGTATCGAA
Source organism: Streptomyces triticirhizae (assembly GCF_003696235.1). Taxonomy (GTDB): domain Bacteria; phylum Actinomycetota; class Actinomycetes; order Streptomycetales; family Streptomycetaceae; genus Streptomyces; species Streptomyces triticirhizae. The sequence continues at coordinate 46,551 of NZ_RFFJ01000001.1, read as the reverse complement.
CTCAACGTGGCTGTCGGGACTCTGCTGGATCGCGTTCCCACCCTCCGATCGACCGTCTCCCTGGAGGAGATCCGCTTCCGGCACGACGGCATCGCCTTCGGCCCCGAGCAGCTGCCCGTCACCTGGTGACGGCGCCTCGTTCCGCGCCTCGCAGCACGCCGAGGTGTGGAACGAGCGTGCGGTGCGGCGGCGGGAGGCGGTGGAGCGTGAGGCCGCTCTCGTGAGCCAGCCGCTCCAGGCTGACGGTGTACCAGTGGTACTGGTCCCGCACCTCCCGCACCAGTCGCTCACCGTCGAAGACCCGCCAGGTGGTGTCCAGCCGCATCCGTTCCTCCCCCGACGGCTCCCCGGCCATCCACCACTCGTACCGCAGCCGCCCGAGGCCGGCTCGTCGCAGACGCGTCGGCGGCATCGACACCGGGGTGGTCAGTCCCATCACCTCCACGACCATCGGCGCCCCCGGGGGCAAACGTCGCGCCAGTTCCCGCAACAGCGCCCGCCGCGAGCCCGGGTTCAGATGGCCCAGCACGCCGCAGAGCACCGCGCCGCTCAGGCGCTCGGGCAGCACCAGTTCGTGCGCGGCGTCGGGGAGCACCGTGACGCGTCGGGTGAGGTCGGCGCGTTCCGCGAGCCGGGCGGTGAGCACGGCGCGCATTCCGGCGGCCGGCTCGGTGGCGATGATCTCGCACGCCGGATAGGCGTCCGCGACCTGGCGGGTGACCAGGCCGGTGCCGGCCCCGATGTCGAGCAGGGGCCCGGCCGCCGGGTCGAGGCCGGCGAGCGCGGCCACCACGGCGGGCCCGGTGCGGGAGGTGTGTTCCGCTGCCCCCAGGTCGAAGAACTCGGCGGGACGGTCGTAGCCGGCCCCCGGGGGCGAACCGGAACCGGCCGGCGGGCCGTTGACGGGGCTGCCCGCGAAGTCCCCGGCGGCGAGCGGCGTCGGTGCCTCGGGGCGGATGAGGTCCGGCGGCCCGAGCCGTGCCATGAGGTCGCGCCAGAGTCCGAAGACCGCGAGGTCGTGACCGGCGGCGCGCAGCGGGTCGCGGCCCGCCCCGATCGCCTCAGCGAAGTCCGTGAGCGCGATGCCGAACGCCTCGGGCCACCAGGTGGAGAAGACCTCGTCGAACCGGGGCGGCGGCGCGGCGCCGTCGAGCGATTCGCTGACGGGCAGGGCCAGTTGCTCGGCGCCGGGTCCCGCCTCAAGGACCAGGCGGTGTCCCTCCTCCCTCGGTGAGTGGAGTCGTGGATGCCACAGCACCGGCCCGTGCGTGTCGGTCAGGGTGAGCACCCCGCCCTCCGTGCCGATGCTGACGCGGTGCCAGAAGAGGGCGTGGTTGTCGCGGTCGCCCGGGTGGATCTGGTGGTGCACCCGGAGCGTCAACGGGGCGCCCGCGACGGTGCCGTGCAGGAGCCTCAGCGGCGCCCGGCCGTCGGCCGCCGCGGCGACCTCCTCCGGCACCGGCGCCGGGTCGCCCAGCCGCCAGGGCCGCAGACCACCCAGCGCCCGGCCCAGGACGTCCACCAGTGGGGCCAGCACGTGCACGGGCGAGGCCGCGTCCACGAACAGCACCCGCTGCCGCGCCCGCAGACCGGCGGCGGCCCGCAGGAACCGCTGGACGGAGGCCACGTGGGGATAGTGCGTGTTGACGCGGAACTGACGGCCCACGGTGCGGGCCAGCCGCAGCGAGTCAGCCAACTCGTCGGGATGCAGGGGGTGTTCCTGGAGGACGTGCACCCCGCGCCGGAGCAGTGCCTGGCCCAGCTCCGTGCCGGCGCCGCCCATGACGGCCGAGGGCACCACCACGCAGGCGGCGTCCACGGTGTCGGGGACCTCGTCGACCCCGACGTGGCAGGGCACGCCCAGCCGTTCGGCCAGTTCCCGGGACCCCGCCCCGCCCTGGGAGAGCACGCCGACGAGTGTGAACGCCGGATGGGCGCGGACCGCGTCGACATAGAACCGGCCGAAGTTGGTGCCGGCCACGATGGTGCGCAGCGGCCTGTCGGGGCCGGCGGCGGTCGTCACAGGGCACCGTCCTCGAAGGCGCCCACCGACGGGACGTCCTGGCCGGTGCTGGCCGCGAAGACGGCGAACTCGGCGGCGCCCACCCGTTCCAGGGCGGCCACCACCCGGGCGGGATCGAGCGCTTCCGCCGCGAAGTGGAGTCCGGGGGCGACCCGGCCCGCCAGCACCTCCCGGACGGCGACCGCGGCCACGGCGCCGGTGAGCCGATAGCTGTCGTCGGCGCGGACCACGGCGGTACGGGTCCATCCGGGGCCGGACAGCTCCACGACGAGCCGGTAGTAGGGGGTACGGCCGGCCAGGTCGATCTCGCCGGCCCTGATGATCCGGTCGACGACCTCCTGCCGCCGCTCGTCGGTGTCGGTCGGCAGGGTGGGCAACGTGGTGAACAGGGCGCGGACCCGGGCCCCCGGGAAGACGTTGTACCAGCGGGCCTCGGTCAACCCCAGGGCGGCGGCGAGCCGTTGGACCTCGGCGGTCAACAGCGGGTGGGTCGCCACGCGTCCGGGGAAGAACGGGACCTCGGCGTCCTCCTCGGCCCGCAGCGCCCTGACCTCCCTGCGGCCACCGCGCCACATCGCCAGCGGGTGCCCGTAGGGCTCACCGTCGGGGCCGCCGGTCCGCAGGGAGAGCAGGATGTCGGCGGCGACGGTGCGGGTCGCCCGTTCCAGGCCGCCGGCGTGGACCGTCAGCGCGGTGGGGCCGCTCGTCCCGGGCGCGCGGGACTGGGCGAGGTGGCGTGGCACCAGGCCGGAGAGGCCGGGAACGGTGCCCGCCGAGAGGACCACCGTGCGCCCGTCGGCTGGCGCGCCGACGCGCGCGAGGGCTTCGGCGACCGGGTCGTCGCCGAGAACGTCCACGTAGTCGGCGCCGGCGGCCAGCGCGGCCCGCGCCACCTTCTCCTTCAGGAGGTAGCTGGGGCCCGCGCAGTTGAGGACGACGCGCTGTCCCCGGCAGAAGGCCGCGAGCGAGGCCCGGTCGGTGGCGTCCACGGCGACGGTCTCCACGTCACGCCAGGAGGCGTCGACGGTGACGGCCTCGGGGTGCCGGGCCCCGAGACGCAGCGGATAGGGCCCGCCGCGCGCCAGGGTCTCGACCGCGTGCCGGCCGACCTCACCGGACGCGCCCAGAACGGCGATCATGACGTCATCTCCCCGATCCCCTCGATCAGTTCACTCAGGTGGCTGAAGACGGTGGGCACGTTGTCGCCGGTCATGCAGGTGAAGTGCTCCCCGGGGATGTCGCGGGTGCGCAGCTCGCCCAGGCAGATCCTCGCCCAGTGGTCGGTGACGGTGTCGGCGCTGCCGGGGAACGGGTAGGCGCCGTTGTGCCGCAGGAAGGTGATGTCCCCGGCGTAGGGCTCGGCGCGGTGCCGGCTGAGCGCGAACGTGGACTGCTGGTAGGTGCGCAGTGCGCGGAGCAGCCCCTCGGGCTGGTAGGTGTCGGCCAGTTCGGGCGGCAGCGCCTCGACCATCCTCGCCACGCGGGCCATCCGGGGCAGGGACTCCATGGCGGCGAACGCCTCCCCGATGTCGGCGTACGCGCCGTCGAGCGAGGCGACCGCCCCGTCGGAGACCGCGTCGGGGGAACGTTCCAGGACGGCGCCGACGGCCGCGCCCACCCGGTCCTGGTCGGCGGGGAAGCCGATGTGGGCGAGGTCCATGCCCATCATCAGGGCGAAGGAGTACTCCGACAGCAGTTCGTCGTCGATCCGGAAGGTCGGGCTGTGGCTGCTGATCACCGTGAGGGTCCGCACCTCGGCCCCGGACTCCGCCAGCACCCGGGCGACCTCGGTGGCGATCACCCCGCCGACGCAGTAGCCGACGATGTCGAACCGGTCATGGCCGGCGTCCCTCAGGGCCCTGGCGTAGCGGGCGGCGAGCCGGTCGATCAGCCCGGTGGCATCGGCGTTCAGGAACGCCTCGAGCTCCGGGATCTCCAGTCCCACCAGGGCGTTGTCCCCGGTCAGGGCGGCGCGGAGGCGGGTGATCAGTGGGCGGTAGGGCAGCAGCGTGCCCGTTCCGGCGTGCACCAGCACGGTGGCGGGCCCCGGCGCCTCCCGCAGCGGGACGACGGGCGTCGCCTCAACAGGCCGACCCCCGTCCTCGCCCGTGCCGACCTCTCGCAGATAGGCGGCGAGTCCGGCGACGGTCGGCCGACGCAGCAGGTGGCGCAGGACAACCTCCCACTCAAGGTCCCACTCACCGTTCTCCACGCCCGCCAGACCGTCCCTGAGCCGGCCGACGATCCGGGCCACCAGTAGGGAGTCGCCGCCGAGCGCGAAGAGGTCGTCGTCACGGCCGACGCTCTCGTGGCCCAGCAGTTCCGACCACAGGGCGGCGAGTGCGCGTTCCAGGTCGTCGCGGGGCTGCTGGGCGCCCGGGGCACTCGTGCCCTGTTCCGGTGTCTCGGCCCAGCGTTCCAACAGGGCGCGGTCGACCTTGCCGTTGGCGGTGCGGGGCAGTTCGTCGAGGACCTGCCACCGGCCGGGCACGGCGTACTCCGGCAGCCTCTCCTGGGCGTGGGCGATCAGCGACGCCGGGGTGACCGGCGCGCGGTCCGGCTTGGGCCGCGCGAAGTAGAGCCGCTGCCCGAACGCCTCGGCCACCGGTCCCGGGGCGGGGAAGGCGGCGACGGCCTGGCCCGCGTCCTCGCTCAGCAGCGCGGTCCACTGCTCGGCGCTCAGGAACGTCCGTTCCTCTTCCTCGCGCAGGTCGGCGAACGGCCCCGCGTGCTCGGGCAGGAACTCGGTGGAGACGCGCACCGCCGGGTCGTCGTCGTCCGTGTTCTGTGCCAGGACGAGCCAGCCCCCGGGGGCCACCAGGGTCCGGAGCCGGCGCAGGGCGGCCGGCACGTCGCTGAGATTGTCCAGGACGCCGACGCACACCAGCACGTCGACGGAGTTGGGCGTGAAGCCCTGGGCGCGCGGGTCGAGCTCGGGGTCGAAGGCGACGGTCCGCACGCGCGGGTCGTCGGCGAATCGGCGCTCTACCTCGGCGCGTTCCCGTGCGGAGGGGTCGGTGGCCAGGTACTCGACGGCGGCGGGGCCCGTTCCGTCGAGGGCGGCCAGCACGTCGCCGACGGCGCCGCCGCCCCTGAGCCCGACCTCCAGGACGCGCGCCGGCTCCGGGCCGGAGCGGCGGACGAGGTCGGCGACCCCGGTGGCCAACACCCGGTGGAGGGCGCGGGCGGGGGCGTTGGCGCGGTAGGCGGCGGCCAGCGCGTCGGAGGACGCACCCGAGAACGGGAGTTCGTCGGCCTCGTGACGGCCGGTCAGCAGTCTGGGGAGCGCGCGCGCCGCGTCGCGCACGGTGGCGAACAGGTCCGCGCTCCAACCGGTCTCCCGCTCCAGGGCGGCGGCCCGCTCCCACCGCTCGGTGGTGTCCGCCTCGTCCGGCACCCGCAGGTCGAGGTAGCCGCCCTCGGGGGCCTCGGTGAGCCATCCGGCGGCGACCAACCCGCGCAGCCACCTTCGCACCAGGCGCCGGTGCGCGGGCAGGACCTCCAACGTCGCGCAGATCCGGTCGGCGTCGAGCGGTCCTTCCGCCGTGGCGAAGGCGCGCGCGAGGGCCCGGGCCATGGCGTGGCGCGCGGCCTCCGCCAACGCGTCGCGGAACACGGCGAGTCGGTCGGTGTCGATCTCGGCCAGCGCCTCCGCCATGGCGTGGTCCACGGTCCGGCGCCACTCCGGGGGCGTGGGCCGGGCCAAGGCCAGGCGCGCCGGCTCGACGAAGCCGGCCAGGGCGCGCGAGGCCGCGCTGGCGGCGTCACCCCGGCCGCCGGCGACGACCACGGCGGCGGCGCCGACCGTGGGCAGGTCCTCGACGACGGACTGGATCTCCCCCAGCTCGATCCGGTACCCACGGATCTTGACCTGCTGGTCGTTCCGGCCCAGGAACTCGATCGTGCCGTCGGTGTGGTAGCGGCCCAGGTCACCGGTGCGGTAGAGCCGGTCGCCGGTCACCGGGTGGCGAACGAAGCGTTCGGCGGTCCGCTGGGCGTCCCCGAGGTAGCCCAGGGCCAGCCCGACGCCGCCGATGTACAGCTCTCCCGGCACCAGGTCGGGGCAGGGGCGCATCAGGTGGTCCACCACGTGGAAGGTCTGGTTGGCCAGCGGCCTGCCATAGGGGATGCTGGGTCGTTCGGCGTCCTCCGGGGCGATGGCGTGGTGGATGGACCAGATGGATGCCTCCGTCGCCCCGCCCAGGCTGTGGATCTCCGCCGACGGCGCCCAACGGGCGGCGGCCGCCGGCAGCCTGGGCGGTATCCAGTCGCCGGAGAGGAGGGCCAGCCGCAGTGAGGGCAGCGGCGGGTCGTCGGCCCGCAGGTAGTCGTGGAGCATCTGGAACTGGCCGGGAACGGAGTTCCAGACGGTGACGTCCCGGGCCCGCACGATCTCGGCCCAGTGGGAGGGGTCGCCCCTGCGCTCGGGGGCGGGCAGGACCGTCGCGGCCCCCACGGCGAACGGGCCGAAGAGGTCGTAGACGGACAGGTCGAAGCCGAGCTGGGCGAGCGCGAGGACCCGGTCGTCGGGAGTGAGCGCGAAGCGGTGGTTGATGTCGGCGATCGTGTTCAGCGCGGCGGCGTGGCTGATCATCACGCCCTTGGGGGCGCCGGTGGAGCCGGACGTGTAGATCACGTAGGCCAGGTCGTCCGGTGCGGTCCCCGGGTCCTCGGGGGGAGTTGAGGAGGGCGGACAGGAGTCCACCGGGATCACCGGTGGGCCCTCCGGTCGGTCGTGTCCGACGTCGAGCCAGGACTGGGTGAGTTGGGCCGCGGCCTTCGCGTCGGTGAGGACGGCCTCCCGGCGCAGCCTGGGCTGGTTGGTGTCCACCGGCAGGTAGGCGCCGCCGGCCAGCAGGACGCCGAGCACCGCGACCGGCTGTTCCCACCCCTTGTCCAGGCAGAGGGCGACGGTGTCGCCCGGGCCGACCCCGGCGACACGGAGCGCCCTGGCAACGCCCTGGGCGTGCTCGACCAGTTCGCGGTAGGTCAGCGAGCGGTCGTGGGCGATCACGGCGACCCGATCCGGGTTGTGCCGCGCGGTCTCCAGCACGCCGTCCTGAAGGCGGGCCCGGTGCGCCGGGACGGCCGTGTCGTTGACCCGCTCGCGCACCGCCCGGGTCGTCTCGGGGAGTTCGACGCGGGCCGGGGCCTCCCAGGCGGCCGGGTCGTCGGCGAGGGCGGTGACCAGCGCGGTGAACGCCTCGAACATGTCCTCGGCCGTGCTGCCGGCGAGGACGCCCAGCCGCACGTCCCAGCTGAGGGCGAGCCGGTCGCCGCGCTCCATCACCTGGCAGTCCAGCCACACCTGGGGCGTCTGGGTCCTGGCGTAGCGGACCTCGCCCTCCGGCCGCCTGGTCGTGGCCGAGCCGAGGGTGCTGGTGAAGACGACCGGCATCAGCAGCGGCCCCGATGCGCCGCTGGCCCGGCTCAGTTCGTTGAGCACCTGGCTGCCGGTGAACAGGCCGTGGGAGAGGTCCTCCAGCAGGGTCGCGCTCAGGGCACGCGCGCGCTCGGCGAAGCCGCTCTCCTCGCTCAGGTCCACGGCGAGCAGTTCGACCGCGGTGAAGTCGCCCACCAGTTGGTCGACCTGCTCGTGCAGCGGGAGGCGGGTGAAGGTGGGCACGTTCAGCGTGAAGCGCGGGCCGCCGCTCCAGCGGCCGACGACCTCGGCGTAGGCGGCGAGGACAGCGGCGGAGACGGTCAGCCCGTGGGCGGCGGCGTGGTCGGCGAACGCCCGCGCCCGGTCGGGGTCGAGCACCGCCTCGAAGCGGGTGAACGGGCCGGGCCGTTCGGCGCCCTGCGCGAGGGGCAGTTCGGGGGCGTTGGGCAGCTCGGGCAGCCGGTCCAGCCAGTAGGCGCGGTGGCGGTCGTACTCCGACGTCAGGCTCTGTTGCCGCCGCGTGAGCACGTAGTCGCGGAAGCCGACCTCCAGCGGGCGCAGCGGCCTGCCGTGGTAGACGTCCTCCAACTCGGCGAGCACCAGCAGCAGGCTGGCGTAGTCGACGATCAGCTGGTCCATGGAGAGGTGGAGGAGCAGAGCCTCGTCGGAGTGGGTGAAGCGCACGGCGAACAGGGGCGGCTCGTCGGTGGGCGGCACCCGGGTGGCCAGTTCCTCCCGCACCTCGGCGATCCGCCGTTCCACCTCGTCGGCCGGTGCGCCGCGCAGGTCGCGCCGCTCGACGGGCACCTCGGGGAGTTCGGGCAGCACCTCCTGGGAACCGTCGGGACGCACGAGGGCGCGAAGCATGTCGTGACGGCGGACGACGGCCCACCACGCCTCGTTCAGGCGCTCCGGGTCCGTCCGCGCCGGGTACGCCATTTCGAGGTAGACGTGACAGGCCACTCCCCCGTAGCCGTAGGCCTCGCCGCGCCCCACCAGGTAGGCGGCCTGGATGTCGGTGAGCGGGAAGGGCGCGTGGGCCGAGGCGCGGTCGGGGACGATGCGGGCCGCGCCGGCCCGGGCGGCCAGATGGGCCAGGACCTCGTCCCGGTGGGCGCGGAGCAGGTCCCGCCGCTCCTCGGTCAGCGCCCCCCGTGGGGCACGGAAGCGGAGCTGGCCGTCCTCCGTCCAGAGCCGGATGCCGTCCTTCTCCAGGTCGGAGACGATCTGCTGGGCCTTCATATGATTCCGCTCTCTTCCGGGATGTGCGTCGGCTGACAGCTCTCGACCCGGGCGGCCAGGTCGGCGAGGGTGGCGGCGGCGAGGAAGGCGCGAACGGAAACGTCCACGCCCAGGGAGGTGTTGACGGCGGCGACCAGCCGCAGCGCGCTGAGGCTGTCGCCGCCCTCGGCGAAGAAGTTGGCGTACCGGTCGGTGACCTGGCGCCCGAGCGTCTCGGACCACAGGGACGCGATCCGCTTCTCGACGTCGGTGCGCGGCGGGCCGGACGCTCCCGCGGCGGCGGTCGCCTCCGCAGCCAGCGCGACGCGGTCGGGCCGGCCGTCCGTCGTCAGGGGCAGGCGGTCCAGGAGGTCGACGTGGGTGGGCACCGCGTGGGGCGGCAGGAGGTCGCCGAGGTGGCGCGACAGGTCGCCGGTCTCGACGGGGGCGTCACCGGCGGGGACGACCCAGGCGTGCGGGCGACGCCCGCGCTGCTCCCCGAGGGGGACCACCACGGCGTGGCCGACGGCGGGGTGGGCCTCCAACGCGGCCTCGACCTCGTCGAGTTCGACCGGTCGCCCGGCGACGGTCACCCGACGCCTAGGGCCGCCTCGCACCTCAAGCGTCCCGTCGGGACGGAACCGGCCGCGTGCCCCGGTGCGGTACCAGCGCTGCTCCTCGTGGGTCCGCGGTGCCGGCGGCCGGTCGTGGCCGGCCTCGTCCACCTCGACGGGAGCCCCGACACCGCCGAGGAGCACCTCGCCCACGACCCACTCCGGGCAGTCGCCGCCCAGGGCGTCCACCACGCGATGGAGGTGGCCGGCCAGCGGGGTCCCGCGCGGAAACGCCGAGTCCGGGCCGGGTTCGCCGTCGGTGGCGAGCAGGCTGGTCCATCCGGCGGCGCCGGGGACGGTGCCCAGGGGGACCAACCGGCAGTGGGCGCCCACCCGTTCGCCGAGCAGTGCGGGCAGACCCGACGGCACGCGGTCACCGGAGACCAGCGCCAGACGGAGCCGGCCGAGGACGGTGTCGGGGGCGTCGGGGCTGCCGCCCAGCAGGGCGCCGAGCTGCCAGGGGGTGCCGTTCCAGACGGTGACCTGGTGCCGTGCGACCAGCCGCCGCCAGGCCCCGGGGTCGGCGCGCTCCTCCGCGCCCGGCAACACCAGCGTGGCCCCGGTGCCCAGCAGGCCGAAGACGTCGAACAGGGCCGGGTGGCTGTCGAGTCCGTGCAGGGCGAGCCCCCGGTCGTTCCGGTCGAGGCCGAGGCGGTCGCGCAGTGCGGCGAGCGGTGCCAGCGCGGCGCGGTGGCTGTGCCGCACGGCCCGCGCGGGCGAGGTCCCTTCGCCTCCGGACAGGACGCACAGGGCGGGCGCGTCGGGATCCTTCACGTCGCGGGGCGGCGGGGTGTCGTTGCCGGCCAGCAGCTCCGCCAGCGTGACGGTCGGCCACGCGCCCTCCTGTTGAGGGGAGTCGGCGATCGCCAGCGCGACGCCGGCGGCCAGCAAGCGGGCCCGCCGGACGTCGGGGGGCGTGTCCGGGGCGCAGGCGGCGAAGGCCGCTCCGGCCCGCAGCACCCCGAGCGCAGCCGTCACCTGCTCCTGGCCGGCGGCCAGTGCCAGCGCCACGGTGTCTCCTGGGCCGATGCCCCGGGCGGCGAGGGCCGCCGCGACGCGCAGGGCCCGGCCGGCCACCGCCCCGTGGGTCAGTGATGCGCCGGGAAGGACCAGCGCCGTGCGGGCCGGGTCAGCCACGGCCTGCCGGAAGAAGGCGGCGTGCAACGTCTCGCCGGGCCCGGAGGCCGTGAACGCGGTGAGTTCCCGGCGGCGCGGGCGCTGTCGCTCGGGCAGCACGACGGGGAGTGGGCCGGCCCACTCCCCGTCGTCCACCAGTCGATCGAGGAGCCGACAGTAGGTGTCGAACATGGCGTCGAGGGTTCCGGGGAGGAAGAGTTCCTCAACGGCGTCCCAGCTGACGACGATGCCGCCGGCCGCCTCGGTGACCTGGTTGTCCAGCATCACCTGCGGGGTCTGGGAGATGCCGTACACCTTGGCGGGGAAGGACTCGGAGAGATCCTTCGCCTCCCGCTCGCCTACCCCGACCGAACTGCTGAAGACCACCGGCATCGCGGCCTCGACGGTCCCCGTGCGCCGCGCGAGTTCCTGCATCAGCCAGATCGCCGACTCCTCGCGGTGGTCGAGGTCCTCGGCCATCGTGCGCTGGAGGCGGTGGGCGGCGGTCAGCCAGTCCTCGCCGGGGGCGGGGCGGTGCCCGATGAGGGAGACGGAGGTGAAGTCGCCGACCACGCGGTGGATGTGGGGGTGGACCGGCAGCCTGTTGAAGAGCGTCAGGTTGACCGTCACCCCGGTCCGGTCGCTCCACACGGCCAGCACCTCGACGTAGCAGAGCAACAGCACCACCGACGGTGTCAGTTGGTGCCGGGCCGCGCGCTCGCGCAGCCGCTCCCAGCGGTCGGCGGCGAGCGGGCGGGCGCGGCGGGTGAAGCGCGGGTGGGCGAGCGTCGAGGGATCCTTGGCCAACGGCAGCGCGGGCGCCGGGGGAAGGTGCTCCAGCCGGTCGAGCCAGTAGGCGCGGGCGCGTCGCACCGCTTCGGCGTCGGGGACCACCTGAAGGACGTAGTCCCGGAAGGAGACGTCGATGGGCGGCAGGGGCGCGTTTGGGTCGCGGTAGAGGGCGTCGAGTTCGCCGTAGAGCAGGATGATCGACGCGCCGTCGAGGGCGATGTAGTCCAGACCGATCGCCAGGCGCGTGCGGATTCGTCCCTCACGCGGGTAGCGCACCGCCCTGAGGTCGAACAGGGGCCATCGGGTGGGGTCCAGACGACGGTGCGACGACTCCTCGCGCAGGCGCGCGAGTTCGGCCTCGGCTGCCTCCTCCGAGGTGACGCTGGTGACCGCGATCGGATGGTCGGGCACGGTCGGCAGGATGCGCTGCCGACCGTCCTCGTCGAAGACGGCACGCAGCATCTCGTGGCGCTGGACGAGCCTGCGCCAGGCCCGTTCCATCCGGTGCGGATCGACGTCCACGCCGTCGAACTCGCTGTAGTGGTAGGTCCCCACGCCGCCCAGCGGCAGGCGGTCGTCGCGTCCGATCCAGAAGGCGCGCTGGACGTCCGTGGGCGGGAACGGCTCGTGCCGCCGCTCCGGGTCGCCCTGGGCCAGCACCTCCTCCGGAGCCGTCTGGCGGGTGAGGCCGGCGGCGAACTCCGCCAGGCGCGGCCGGGAGAACAGCCGGGCGACGCCGGCCCCGCCCACCCCGGCCCGGCGCAGCGCGACGATCACCCGGGTGGCGAGGAGCGAGTCGCCGCCCAGGGCGAAGAACGAGTCCTCGCGCGCGATGTCCGCGACGCCCAGTACGTGCGACCACACGCGTGCGACGACGGTCTCGGCCCATCCGGAGGGGGCGGCGCCGGCCCTCACGGCCCGTTCTCCGTCGGCGAGTTCCGCCGCTCGGGCCCGGTCGGGCTTGCCGTTGCGGGTCAGCGGCAGCGTCTCCACGACGGTCACCTGGCTGGGCACCATGTACGCGGGAAGGTGGGCACGCAGGTGGCACAGCACGTCCTCGCGGGCGGCACGTCCGGCGACGACGAGCACCAGCCGCGCTGGGTCACCGGTGACCAGCGCCACCGCCGCGTGGACATCGGGGTGACCGACGGCGGCGGCCTCCACCTCGCCGAGTTCGATGCGATAGCCGCGTAGCTTGACCTGGTGGTCGGCCCGACCGAGGAACTCCAGGACCCCGTCGGCGCGATAGCGCGCCCGATCCCCGGTCCGGTACCAACGGTGCCCGGCGTGGTGAACGAATCGCTCGGCGGTACGACGGGGGTCGCCCCGGTAGCCGGCCGCCAGGCCGGTGCCGGAGATCCACAGCTCTCCCGGCACCCAGTCCGGGCAGTCCCGTCCACGAGCGTCCACCACGCGAGCGCGCATGTTCGGCAGGGGAACGCCCCACGGGACGGAGGACCAGCCGGGGTCCACCTCGTCCACCTCGAAGACCGTGGAGTGCACGGCCGCCTCGGTCATGCCGCCGAGCGCGACCGTCCGTGCCCCCGGCACCAGTGCGCGCAGCCGCCCCGGCTGGTCCAGGCCCACCCAGTCCCCGCCCAGGAGCACCAGCCGCAGCGAGTTGCCCAGCTCAGTGCCGGCCTCCGCCGCCGTCAGGAGCATCTCCAGCAGCGCGGGCACGCAGTTGACGACGGTGACGCCCGCCTCGCGCACCAGCGTGGCCCAGTGCGGGGCGTCGCGTTGGGCCTCCTCGCCGACCAGGACGACGGAACCTCCTGCGGACAGCGGGCCGAAGATGTCGTAGACGGACATGTCGAAGTCCAACTCGGCCAGCGCCAGTCCACGGTCGTCGGGACCGACCCTGAACCGTGCGTTGATCGCTCCCAGCGTGTTCATGGCGGCCCGGTGGGAGACCTCCACGCCCTTGGGCACCCCGGTGGAGCCCGAGGTGAACAGCACGTAGGCGAGGGAGTCCGCCGGCTGGTCGAGAGCCGGCTCGGCGGGGACCAACCGCCCAGCCTGTTCGACCGGCAGCACGGCGAGCGCCTCGCCGGCGACGCGGCGCCACCGTTCCCGGTGCCGCTCGTCCGTGAGGACGGCGGTCGCCTCTGCGGCCCCCAGGACCAGCGCGGCCCGGTGCTCGGGCTGTCCGACACCGACGGGGACATAGGTGGCGCCGGCCCCGAGGACCCCCAGGACGGCGGCGACCTGCGCCGCGCCCCTGGGGAGACTGACAACCACCGGGTCGCCGGGGCGCACCCCCTGGGCCAGCAGCAGGGCCGAGATCTGGCCGGCCCAACGGGCCAGGCAGTGGTAGGTGCGGGGCCGGCCCGACTCGTCGATCAGGGCCACCCGTTCCGGGTGTTCGGCGGCGGTGCGGTGGAAGCCCTCGTGGAGGCGCGTGTCGGCGATCGGGGCAGCCGTGTCGTTGACCCGTTCCCGCACCCGCCGCTGGGCGGCGGGGAGTTGCGGGCCCACGGGCCGACCCCAGCTCTCCTCGTCGTTCAACAGGCCGTCGAGCAGCGCCACACAGGCGTCGAAGGCGGCCTGGACCGTGCCGGGCGCGAAGACCTGTTCGCGCACGTCCCAGTTGAGCAGGAGTCCCCCGGCCAGTTCGGTGACCTGGGCGTCCAGCCAGACCTGCGGCCCCTGGGAGATGATCCAGGACGGCTCGCCGAAGGTCTCCCGCACCGGACGGTCGTAGACCTCGCCGAGGCCGAGGGCGCTGGTGTAGACGACCGGCGCGAGAACGGGGGCACCACCGCCCGCTCGTGCCATGTCCCGCAGCACCTCGACGCCGGAGTAGGCCCCGTGCGCGATGGCGGCGCGCAGCCGGGACTGGACGTCCTTCGCCTGCGCGGCGAACGGGCGCGCGGCGCTCAGGTCGACCTCCAGCAGGATCGAGCTGCTGAAGTCGCCCACCAGCAGTTCGGCGTCCGGGGTCGCCGAATCGCGGTGGAAGAGCGGGAGGTTGAGAAAGAACCGTGGTTCGGCGCTCCAGGCGGCCATCACCTCGGCGAAGGCCGTGGCGAGCACGGCGGTGGGGGTCAGCCCATGCCGGCGAGCCGCCGCGTACAGGCGCGCCGTGTGGTCCGCGTCGAGCCGATGGTGCAGGCGCATGGTGTGGCGGAAGCGCTCAGCGGCGGACTCCGGGCTCAGCGGGTCCACCACGGCGGGCAGTGCCGGCGGCGCGCTGATGTCGGACAGCCGCGCCGCCCACCAGGCGCGGGCCTCCTCCCGTTCCTTCGCCCGCTCCTCCTGGGCGCGCCGCAGGTAGGCGCCGTAGCCGGTGGTGAGGGTGGGCAGTTCGGCCGCCGGGTCGACGTAGAGCCGCTGGAGGTCCGCCAGCAGGATCCTCATGCTGGCGGCGTCCGCGGCGACCATGTCCAGGTCGAGGTGCAACCGGGTGGCACCGCCCGGGAGTAGCGAGAGAGCGACGTCGAAGACCTCCCCGTTCTCCACGTCCATGCGGCGGTGGGTGAGACGGTCGCGCGTCTCGGCCAGGAACGTCTCCACCTCCTCGGCCGGGCGGCGGCGGAGGTCGTGCACGGTGACGGCCGGCTCGATCCGGCGGTCCAGAACGCGCTGGTGACCGTCGTCCAGCACGGTCACGCGCAGCATCTCGTGGCGCCGGCGCAGCTGAGTGACCGCGTCGGCGAGACGCTCCGGCTCCACGCCGCTCCCGTCCAGTTCGGCGTAGAAGTGGGCGCCGACACCGCCGAGCGGCTGCTCGTCCCTGCGCCCGATCCAGTAGGCGTGCTGCATGAGCCCCAGTGGGAACGACGGTTGGGACTCGACGTCGCCCGTCGCGGGCCGGGCCCGACCGTCCTCCTGCTCCGCGCGGGGTGCGTCCGGAGGCTGAGGCCCGATGGCCGCGTTGAGGAGACCCGTCCAGTCGCTGACCGTGGGCGCCTCCGCCAACTGCTCGAAGTTGACGGCGAATCCGCGTCGACGCCACTCGGCGGTCAGCCGGATGAGGCCGAGGGAGTCCAGCCCCAGTTCGAACAGGTCGTCCCCGGGGCCGATGTCGTCCACCGACACCTCAAGCAGTGCGGCGACCGTCGCGAGGACCTCGGGTCCGTCCGTTGTCGCACGTCGGGTTCCAGTTGCGTCGGTCACGGGTGCGGAGCGCCTCCTTCGCGGGCGGCGAGTCGAGGCCTGTCCCGCTGGATGGGTCGTGGTGCTCACGGAGCGATGGCTCCGCGCTTCCCGGAGCCTATGTAAAGATGATAATCATGTTCAAGGCCGCACACGGGAGATCCCCGACACGCGAGGGAGTCTCCCCGGCGCGGGTGGAAGGAGCATGAGGATGGACGGGACGCCGGACTGGCCTGGCTGGCCCTCGAAGGCCGCGCTGCGCTACCGCTCGGCGGGCTACTGGGGAGACGAGCCGCTGGGCGACATCCCCCGGAGACAGGCCGCGCTGCGCCCCGAGGCGACGGCCCTGGTGGACGGTGAACGTCGGTGGACCTACGCCGCGTTGGAGGACGAGGTCACGACCGTCGCTCGCGCGCTCTACGGCGTCGGACTCCGACGCGGTGACCGGGTCATCGTCCAACTCCCCAACGTCGCCGAGTTCGTGTTGCTCTGGTTCGCGCTGCAACGCCTGGGCGTCGTCCCCGTCCATGCCATGCCGGGGCACCGCCGAACGGAGATCGGCCACCTCGCGCGGCTGACCGACGCGGTCGCCCACGTCGTCCCGGACCGTCACGCCCGGTTCGACCACCGGGTGTTGGCCGCCGGGATCCGCGCCTCCGAGAACGCGGTCCGCCGGGTGATCGTCGTGGGTGACGTCGGCGACCACGACGACTTCATCCCCTTCGACGCGCTCCGTCGCGGTGACGCGGCCGGTCGCGAGGAAGAAGACCGGCCCGCACCAGGCGACCTGGCGCTGCTCCTGATGTCCGGAGGCACCACCGGCACCCCCAAGCTGATCCCGCGTACCCACCAGGACTACGCGTACAACGCGCGGGCCGCCGCCGAGATCTGCGCGCTCGGCCCCGACAGCGTCTACCTCGCCGTGCTGCCGATCGCCTTCAACTTCGCGGTCGCCTGTCCCGGTTTCCTGGGAACCCTGCACGCCGGGGGCACCGTCGTGCTGGCCCCGAACCCCAGCCCCGTCACCGTCTTCGAACTCGTCGCACGCGAGCGGGTGACCATCACCGCCGTCACCCCGCCGCTGGTGCCGCACCTGCTTGCCGAGGCGCGGGAGAACCGGCCGGACCTGACGAGCCTGCGAGTCCTCCAGGTGGGCGCGGCCCGGCTGCCGGACGAGGTGGCACGGCGGATCGGCCCGGAGTTGGGCTGCCGGCTCCAGCAGGTCTTCGGCATGGCGGAGGGCCTGCTCAACCTCACGCGCCTCGACGATCCGGACGAGGTCGTCTGTACCACCCAGGGCCGGCCGATCTCCCCCGACGACGAGGTACTCGTCGTCGACCGCGACGACAGCCCCGTCCCCGAGGGCGAGGCGGGCGAGCTGCTGACCAGGGGGCCCTACACGCTGACCGGCTACTACCGATCGCCGCAGCACGCGCGGACCCACTTCACCGAGGACGGCTACTACCGCACCGGGGACCTCGTGCGCCGCCAACCCGGCGGCAACCTGCGGGTGGTGGGCCGGGTGAAGGACCAGATCAACCGAGGCGGGGAGAAGATCGACGCCACCGAGGTCGAGGAGCACCTGCTGGCCCACCCCGAGGTGGTCTCCGCCGCCGTGGTGGCGGCCCCCGACCCCGAACTCGGCGAGCGTTCGGTCGCGTTCCTGGTCTGCGCGGGCTCCCCGCCCGACGCACGACAGGTCGCCGTCTTCCTGCGCGAGCGGGGCGTGGCCGCCTACAAGGCTCCCGACCGGGTGCGCGTCGTCCCGGAGATGCCGTTCACCGCCGTCGGCAAGATCGACAAGCGGGCGTTGCGGGCGCTGCTCTGACGCCCCCGACCACCCCGCCGGCCGGGCCGGCGGAACACACACCGGAGCGGAGGTGAGGAGTCCGTGCGCATCGAGGTGCGACCGGACATCTGCGTGGGAGCCGGGCAGTGCGTGCTCACCGCGGAGCGCTTCTTCGACCAGGGCGAGGACGACGGACTCGTCGTCCTGCGCCGCGCCGAGCCGGGCGGGCACGAGATGGCGGAGGTTCTCCGCGCCGTGGACGGCTGCCCGGCCGGCGCGATCACCCTGCACGACAGCTGAGCGCGCGCACCGTGCCGCGCTCTTCGCCGAGGCCCCGCGTGGGCGCGGCGCGATTGAAGGAGAAACACCCATGGAGCCTCTGGCGAGACGCACGCTGCTGCGTTCCGGCCTGTTGGTGGCCGCGACAGCCGTCGCCGGCCCCGCCCTGCTCACCGGATGCGGCTCGGGAGAGGAGAGCCCGGCGCGCTCGGACGGAAAGCCCCGACGCGGCGGCACCCTGCGCGCCGCGTTCACCGGCGCCGGTGCGGGCGAGACGCTGAACCACTTCGTCGGCGGAACGGCCTTGGACATGGTCAGGGCGCGGGCACTGCACGCGACCCTGGGCGACCTCGACCCGTCGGCGCCGGACGGCGTGCGGTACGGGGTGCTGGAGACCATCGAGGTGAACGGGGAGCTGAGCGCCTACACGCTGCGCCTGCGCCGTGGCCTGACCTTCAGTGACGGCTCGGCGCTGACCGCGCGCGACGTGCTGTGGTCGCTGCGTTCCCCCGCCGAGGACCCGGCGTCGCTGCCGGTCTACAAGAACCCGGCGGCCACCTTCGACTTCGCCGGCGCCCGGGTGGAGAACGACCACACCCTGGTGCTGCCGACCCTGGCGCCGGTCGCCGACGGCCGGCTGCTGCTGTGCCAGGGCAACTACCTGGTGGTGAAGGAGAACAGCGACTTCTCCCCCGAGGTCGCGACCTCCGGCCCGTTCCGACTGGAGGAGTTCGTGCCGGGCGAGGGCTGTGCCCTGGTGCGCAACGAGGAGTTCACCCACCCCGAGCTGAGCGACGCGCCCTACCTGGACGGCCTGGAACTGCGTTCCCTGCCCGACAGCGAGGCCCGCGCGGCGGCCCTCACGGGCGGCCAGGTGGACTTCGCCCACGACCTGTCCCCGGTCACCGCCAGAACCCTGGGCGAGGACGAGCGCTTCACGCTGACCAGCACCAGCCCGCCCTACGTCTCCGGCCTCTTCTTCCGGATGAACCTCGCCCACGAGCCGTTCCGGGACAACCGGGTGCGCACCGCCTTCAAGTTGGCGGCCGACCGGGAGGCCATGGTGGAGTCGGTCTTCTTCGGCGATGCCACCGTCGGCAACGACCTGCTCTCCCCCGGCTTCCCCGACTACGCGGACGAGATCGAACAGCGCCCCTTCGATCCGGACCGGGCCAGGCGCCTGCTGCGCGAGGCGGGGGCCGAGGGGATGCGCGTCACCCTGACCACGGGCCCGGAGACCCCGGGGATGGTGGAAGTGGCCACGCTGTACGTGGAGAACCTGGTCGCGGTCGGCGTGGACGCGACGTTGGAGGAGCTGCCGGCGGGACAGCTCTTCGCGGACTACCCCGCCTACACCAGGCTGCCGTTGGCGGCCAGCTTCTCCGTCCCCACCCCGGCCCTGCCCCTCTACCAGATGTCCTACGGGGGACAGAACCCGGCGGCACTGGGCTGGGACCGGCCGGACGTGGACGAGTTGGTCGCCACCGCGCGCGGCACCTCGGGCGAGGAGTCGGCGCGGGCGGGGCTCGCCGCCCAGCGTGCCCTGTGGGAGGAGGGCAACACCATCGCCCCGGTCTTCAAGCCCTTCACCACCGCGCACGTGCCCGGGATCTCCGGCGTGGCCGAGGACCTCTTCGAGCAGTTCCCCGGATTCAGCCGGGCCACCCTGTCGTGACCTGGGGCCCGTTCCTCCTACGGCGCGTGGTCGCGTTCGTCCCCTCGCTGGCGGCTCTGTCGGTGCTGGTCTTCGGCGCGACGGAGCTGCTTCCCGGCGATGCGGTCAGCGCCGTCGCCGGCCCGAGCGCCACCGAGGCCGAACGCGCCGCCGTGCGCGAGCGGTTGGGGCTCGACCGCGACCCCGTGACGCGCTACCTGGAGTGGGCCGGCGGCGCGCTGCGCGGAGACCTGGGAACGGGCTACACCGGCGGACGGTCGGTGACCGAGCTGATCGCCGACCGGCTGCCCAACAGCCTGCTGTTGGCCGGGCTCGCCCTCGCGGTGGCCCTCCCGGCGTCCGTCGCCCTGGGCCTGCTGGCGGGCGCCCGGGCCGGGCGGCGCGCCGACCGCGCGGTGTCGACGGGGGTCCTCCTGGTCGCGGGGCTGCCGGAGTTCGTGCTGGCCGCCCTCCTGCTGTGGCTGCTGGCCGCCCGGACCGGTCTCCTGCCCCAGGTGTCCCTGGTGCCGCTGGGGGGCACTCCCCTTGACGCGCCGGAGATCCTCGTTCTGCCCGTGCTGACACTGGCCGTCTCCGGCGTCGCCGTGGGCACCCGGCTGGTCCGTTCCGCCAGCGCGGAGGTGGCCGCCTCTCCCTGGGTCGAGGCCGCCCGGCTGCGCGGAATCACCGGCCCCCGCCTGGCGGCACGTCACGTGCTGCCAGGCGCGCTGGCGCCCGCCGCCCAGGCCCTCGGCCTGATGACCGGGGCCCTGGTCGGCGGAGCGGTCGTGGTGGAGACCGTCTTCGGCTACCCGGGCATCGGACTGGAACTCCAACAGGCCGTGGCCCACCGGGACATCCCGCTCGTCCAGGGCATCGCTCTCGTCCTGTGCGCCGTCACGCTCGCCACCGTGCTGCTGGCCGACGTCGCCGCCAGGGCCCTGGACCCGCGTCGAGGGAGCCCGAGGTGAGGCGGCCTTCCCCCGACCCGCGTGGGTCCGGCGGGCCCGGCGTTCTCACCTGGTGCTGCGCCGCCGTCTGTCTGCTGGTGCTGTCCGTCGCGCTCCTCGGTCCCCTGCTGGCCTCCGGTTCGCCCACCGAGCAGGTCGGGCCGCCGCTGGCCGCGCCAGGCGCCGGACACCCGCTGGGCACCGACGTCCTCGGCCGCGATGTCGCCGCCCGCGTCCTGCACGGCGGCTGGGTGGTGCTGGTGCTGGCCGTCGGCGCCACCACGCTGGCCACGCTCCTGGGCGCGGGAGGCGGCCTGTGGCTCGGGCTGGCGGCGGAGCACGGCGGGGAGTGGGTGATGCGCGCGGTGGACGTGCTGGCGGTGTTCCCCCCGTTGCTCCTCATGTTGCTGCTGGCCACGGGTGCGCCGGACAGCGACGCGGCCGTGCTGGTGGCGGTGGGGCTCGCGGCCACGCCGTTCTCCCTGCGCGTGGTCAGGGCCGCGACGCGCCGGGTGGCCGCCACCGGCTATGTGGTGACCGCCCGGGCGAGGGGCGACGGCTGGCCGGCCGTGGTCCGACACGACGTGCTGCCCAACGTCGCCGGCACCGTGCTGGCCGACGCCGGCATCCGGTTCGTCGCCGCCGTGCACCTCACCGCCACGGCCGGGTTCCTCGGCCTGGGCCGGGGAGCGCCCAGCGCGAACTGGGGGCGCATGATCCGCGAGAACCTCCCCGGTGCGCCCCTGAACCCCCTGCCCGTTCTGGTGCCCGCGGCGCTGCTGGCCGCGTTCGCGGTCGCGGTCAACCTTCTCGCCGACCGCCTGGCGGAGCACCTCGCGGACCCCGACATCACGAGGAGCGGCGCGTGAGCGTGCCCACCACGGCGACGGCACTGGCCGAGGTCGACGACCTCGTCGTGACCCGCCGCACCGACGGCGAGCCCGTCCTGGACGGAGTCAGCCTGACCCTGCGCGCCGGCGAGGTGCTGGCCATGGTGGGGCGTTCCGGCTCCGGCAAGACGACGCTCGCGCTGAGCCTGCTGGGCCGGGTCCGGGAGGGGCTCACCCCGCGCTCCGGCACGGTGCGTGTCGCCGGGCTCGACCCGTTCACCTCCGAAGGACGGTCACGCGTGCGCCGCCGACTGGTCGGATTCCTCGGCCAAGACCCCGCGTCCGCGCTCAACCCGGCGCGACGGCTGGGCAGCACGCTGCACGAGGCCGCCGCCCTGACCGCGCCCCGGGGGCGGGGTGCGGCGGGCCGCGCGGAGCGGGAGCGGCGGGTCCGGGCCGCCCTGACCGAGATGGACCTTCCCACGGACCCCGGGTTCCTGCGGCGCTACCCGCACCAGGTCTCGGGCGGCCAGGCGCAGCGCGTGGCGCTGGCCGTCGCCACCATCGGCGAACCACGGCTGCTCGTCCTCGACGAGCCGACCAGCGGACTTGACCCGAGCCTCGCCGAGGACCTGGCAGCACGCCTGAGCGCCCGTCATCGCCGCGCGGGCGGGGCGATGCTGCTGGTCAGCCACGACCGGCTGCTGACCGAGACGCTCGCGGACCGGACCCTCGGCATCGAGGGCGGCCGCCTGGGGCCGCCACGTCGCCCCGCCCCATCGCGCCGCCCCCCGCCCCGGAGGCGAGCCGAGCCCGCCTCGTCCGGGGCTCCCCTGCTGGAACTCGCGCACCTGCGGGCCACCCACGGCCGGCACGTCGCCGTCGAGGGGGTCTCGCTCACCGTCGCGGCCGGCGGCTGCACGGCGCTGGTCGGTCCCTCCGGCGCGGGCAAGAGCACGGTCGCCCGCTGCCTGCTCGGGCTGCACGGGAGCTGGTCGGGCGAGCTGCGCCTGGCGGGTTCGGCGCTGCCGACCGACTTCCGCCGTCGCACCGGGGAACAGCGCCGTGCCCTCCAACTCGTCGCCCAGGACTCGGTGGGGGCGCTCAACCCGCGCGAGTCGGTGCGCGGGGCGCTGCTGCGGCCGTTGGCCGCGAGCGGGAACGGCAGCGAGGAGGAGGCCGCACGGTTGCTGGAACGGGTCGGGTTGTCGCCGGCGTTGCTCGGGCGGCTGCCCCACGATCTGTCCGGCGGGGAGCGGCAACGCGTCAACCTGGCGCGCGCCCTGGCCGCCCGACCCCGCGTGCTGCTGTGCGACGAGGTGACCTCGGCCCTGGACGGGGAGACCCGCGACGCCGTGCTGGAGCTGCTGAGGGAACTGCGGCACGCGCAGGGATTGGGGGTCTTGTTGATCACTCACGACTGGGAGGTCCGCGCCACCGCCGACCAGGTGGTGACGCTCGTGGACGGCCGGATGGTCGACGCGGAGCGGGAGGCGGCGGAGGACGGCGCCAGCCGTTGAGCGGGCCGGTCCGACCCCGGCGCGGACCGGCCGGGTCCGCTCCTCAGCCCGCACCCGTCCGGCGGGGCGCGGGGACCAGGTGGCGGCCCACGCCGCGCAACTTCTCGCGGGTCTCCTCCAGTTCGCGCTCCGGGTCGGACTGGGCCACCACGCCCGCTCCCGCGCGGAGCCAGGTCTGGCCGTCGCGCCGGTAGACGCTGCGCAGCACGAGCGCCGCGTCGAGCGAGCCGTCGCCGCCCGCGACGATCACCGCCCCGCTGTACAGGCCCCGTTCGGTCCCCTCCCTCTCGTCTATCCACGCGCAGGCCCGCCGCTTGGGGATGCCCGAGGCGGTGACGGCGGGGAAGAGCGCCGCCAGGACGTCCCACCGGGTGCGCCCCTCGGCGAGATCGCCGGTCAGGTGGGAGGCGAGGTGCTGCACGCTGCCCCGCTCGCTGACGGACATGAAGTCGTCGATACGAACCGACCCGGGAGCACAGACGCCCGCGAGTTCGTCGGCGGCCAACCGCACCGAGACGGCGTGCTCGTACACCTCCTTGGCGTCCCGGTACAGCTCGGCGCGGCGGGCCAGGTCGCCGGCGCGGTCCCCGTGCAACGCCCGTGTCCCGGCGAGGGGTTGGGCGTGCACCACCCTCTCTGCCGTGACCTGGGTGACGATCTCGGGGCTGAAGCCGGCCGCCTCCCATCCCCCGGAGCGCAACAGGAAGGAGCGCGCCGGGTCGTTGGCCCGGCGACCGACCAGGTAGGTGGCGGGCAGGTCCACGGCCTCCGGCACGGGCACCCGCCGGGAGACGATGACCTTCTCCAGGAGCCCGGCCCGGATGTCTCCGATCGCGGCGGCGACCGCCCGCCGATAGTCGTCCGCCCCGTGCTGGTCCAGGTCCGTCGAAACCCGGTCGTCCCGGGGCGTGGGCGCGGCGGTCGAGGCCGCCGACAGCCCGGCCTCCAGCGTGTCCAGAGCACGGCGGGACTCGGCCCGGAGTCGCACGACGTTGCCGGCCAGGAACCTGACCTCCCGACGCGGCAGCACCAGCCGGAGGACGGACTCGGCGACGGGAGGCGCGCCGTGGAGGGACCGGCTCAACTCATAGGTGGCCCAGCCGTACGCGGGCAGACCTGTCGCGTCGAGCAGCCGCCCGACGGCGGCCAGCGGGGACGGACCGTCCGGAAGCTCGACGCGTTCGCCGGCCACCGTGAACGAGGGGCCGGCGGGGCCGATCTCGGCGACACCGGCCTCCCCTTCGACCCAGGTCACCCGCCCGCGATCCTCGTAGAGGAGGTGCGCCTCACGCGACGCGGCGGTCAGCGCCACGGCCGTCGTCAACGGGTCGGCGCGCAGAACAATCTCGCGCTCGACATAGCGCGGAGCGGGGATGCCCGCCTCCGCGACCGGGAGGCGGGCGCGCGCGGGGCGCGTGGCGTCGGAGGTCATGACGGGTACTATACGCAAACGGCAATCATTTCCAATAAGGCGAGGATCACGATGCGCGAGGCCGGAACGGCCACCAGCCCCAGCGCCGCCGCTGCGGCAACCACCAAGAGAGACACCGACGTTCGACTTCCGGTGACCGTACTCTCCGGTTTTCTGGGCGCCGGCAAGACCACCCTGCTCAACCACGTCCTCGGCAATCGCGAGGGACGGCGCGTGGCGGTGATCGTCAACGACATGAGCGAAATCAACATCGACGCCGCCCTGGTCCGCGACGGAGGAGCGCTCTCCCGCACCGAGGAACGTCTGGTGGAGATGACCAACGGCTGCATCTGCTGCACGCTCAGGGACGATCTGCTGGAGGAGGTGGAACGGCTGGCGCGGGCCGGCCGCTTCGACTACCTGCTGATCGAGTCCAGCGGGATCTCCGAGCCGATGCCCGTCGCGGCCACCTTCTCCTTCCCCCGCGACGACGGGGCGACGCTCGGCGACCTGGCCCGACTGGACACCATGGTCACCGTGGTGGACGCCGCCAACTTCCTGACGGAGCTGGAGCGTGGCGACGCCCTGCTCGAACGCGGCCTGGACCAGTACGAGGAGGACGAACGGACCGTCAGCGACCTGCTCGCGGACCAGATCGAGTTCGCCGACGTCCTCCTCCTGAACAAGATCGACCTCGTCCCGGCGGCGACAGCCGACCGCCTTGCCGCGACCCTGCGCCGACTCAACCCGTCGGCGCGGGTCGTTCGGGCCTCGCACGGCCGCGTCCCGATCGGCGAGATCCTCGGCACCGGCGCGTTCGATCTCGCGCGAGCACAGGAGGCGCCGGGCTGGCTCGCCGAGTTGAACGGCGACCACGTGCCGGAGACGGAGGAGTACGGGATCTCCAGCCTCCTCTTCCGCGCGGAACGCCCCTTCCATCCCGGACGGCTGTGGCAGCTCGTCACGGAGGAGTTGGACAGCGGCACGTTCGGCGCGATCCTCCGCTCCAAGGGGTTCTTCTGGCTGGCGACCCGGCCGGACATCACCGGCCTGTGGTCCCAGGCCGGCTCAGTCGCGCGGTTCGAACCCTCGGGCATCCGCGCGGCACCGACGGCCGGCGGCCTCTCCGACGGTCAGGAACTCGTCTTTATCGGAACGGAGTTGGCTCGCGAGAAGCTGCACGCGGCACTGACCGGCTGCCTGCTGAACGATGACGAGTGGCGCTCGGGCCCCGAGTCCTGGACCCGGCTGGCGGACCCGTTCCCCGCTTGGGACGCGCCGCCCGCGCACCACGAGCACCACCAGCACCACGACCACATGGCGCGCCAGCTGCCGACCGCCCCCACCTCGCCATCGTCCGTCGTGGCCAAGCGGTAGAAGGGCGCGGTCCGCGCGGCGGCGGGGCGCGTAGACGGTTTGAGCCCGCCACACCGGGGTGCGGTGTGGCGGGCTCCTGGCGTCGCGCTCCGTTCGCGCGGAGGCGACGCCGGGGTGCGCGTCCCGACCAGGCGCCGACCCCTCGGGGTGCCGGGTCGAGCCCCGGGGGCGGCGCGCCGGCCTCGGTCGCGGAACGCGGCACCGGCCTGGCGTGACCCGGGAGCGCGCGGTGGCCGCCGCCGGGACCGCGCGCCCCCGGAACACCCCTTAATGATAATGATTTTCATCTACTGAGCAAGGTGCGCCGGCGTGACCTGCCCCACCCCGCCCGCCCTCCGGACCGTCCCTCGGCGTCCGCGCGCGGGCGGGACGAGATGCGAAGTCGCCCTCCTTCGCGGTCTCGGAGCCGGCGGCGGGCCCTCACCTGGCACGGCACCATCGGGCTGTGGTGCTGATCTCGGGGGCGACCGCCTCGTCCCGGCCGTGTTCTCCGTGTTCTCCGTGTTCCCCGTGGGCCTCCTGTTCGGCCTTCCCGGGCAACTGCTGCTGATCGCCGTCGTGCTCTCCCTGATGAGCCTGATCGTGTTGGGCTACCGCATGTGGTGGCTGCGCCGCCCCACCCGGGGCGGCGGCCTGGCCTGGGGACGCTCACCGCGACACGGGGCCTGGCGCCGGACGCCGTGGGCCGTGCCGCTCCCGCTGCTCGCGGTGGCCGCCGTGATCGGCTGGTACGTTCCGCTGCTCGCGTTCCTGGCCGTCGACGCCGTCCTCGGCGCCTGGCACCGGCGGCACGGCCCAGCCGGCACCGCGACTCCGGTCGAGAACGAGGAACCCCCGGTCGAGCGAGGCTCTGGGCTGCGGTGGGGCACCGTGCGTGGCGTCTCCGTACACCACCCCGGCCGTCCGCGCTGGACGACAGCGCGCCCACGCTCAACTGGACGGCGTCGCCGCCTCGTTCGCCCGCCTCGCCGTCACCAGCAGCATGGGATGGAGCAGGTGGTATCCGGGCTCGTCGAGGATGTAGTCGTCGTCGCTCGGCGTCATCAGCGCGGCGGCCCGCGAGAGTTCCTCCTCGCTCATCCCGGCCTCCCCGCCCCGTTCCCGGGCGGCGTCGAGGAGTTCGGGCCAGACCACCCGCTCCAGATAGGGACGCGCCGTCGGGTCGTCCGCCAGGGGGAAGACGACCCGGGGGATGAGCCGCACCCGGGTCTCGCGCAGCCCGCTCGCCAGCGTCCAGTGCGTCAGCCGCTCGTTCTGTGTGGGCCCGTCCCCCGGGATGCCCCAGTTCAGCTGGGAGGCGACGCGGAGTTTCTGCTGCACCCAGGAGTGCCCCGGCAGGAAGGTCGCCTGGTAGTAACCGCTGCTGAAGAGCGCCAGTATCCCCCCCGGGTTGAGCGCTCCCGCCAGGGCGGCCACCGCGGCCTCGGGGTCGGAGAAGTTGCCGGGCCAGATCACGTCGCTCGCCCAGATCGCGTCGTAACCCGCCCCCGACCGCGCCGCCTCGCCCAACACGTCCAGCAGGTCGGCCTGTTCCAGCCTGACCCGCTCGGCGACGCCCTCCTTCTCGGCGTAGGCGGCGGCGAGTTCGAGGGCGTCCGCGTTCTGGTCCACGCCGACGACGCGGGCCTCCGGGTCTGCCGCGCGCGCCAGGGCGACCAGCCCACCGCCCGCGCCCGTGCCCGCGTCGAGGAGCCGCCGTCGGCCACCGAGGTCGAGCGTGCTCACCGCCTCCTCGACGGTCGGAGCGACGAAGGCCCGGTTGGTCAGCAGATATGTCGTGACGGTATCCGTCGTCATTTCCCTCATGGCAGGTTCGCCCCTACTCTCCTGGTGCCGCTGCGAGTGCGTGTCACAGCCGGTGCGCCGAACCCGAGCCGGGCGGAGCCCTCGGCCCCACCACCGGCCCCCGGCCCCGGACGACGCCACGGGGGAGAGGCAGGCCACGGCCCGGGGCGCGCTGGCCGCCTCCAGAGGGTCACGCGTCCCGGGCCGCAGGGCCCAGCTCGGCAGCACGCCACTTCTCTCGTGGCGCGCGCGACTGAGCACGCTTAATGGTAACGGTTTTCAAGAGCAGGTGACAGTCCGGCCTCCCGCCGAAGGTCACTCCCTCGCGGCGGGCGCGGTAAGCCGCCACCCCACCGAGCGGGTGCGTTCCTCCCAGAACGCCCGGTACCGGCCGCCCCGTTGGAGAAGCTGTTCGTGGCTCCCCTCCTCCACCACGCGACCGCCGTCCAACACCACGATCCGGTCGGCCGAGCGCACCGTGGGCAACCGGTGCGCGACCACGACCAGAGTGCGGTCAGCGCGCAGCGAGGCGAGCGCGGCCACCACGGCGGCGTCGTTGGCAGCGTCCAGGGCCGCGGTCGCCTCGTCGAGCAGCACGATCGGCGCGTCCTTCAGCAGCGCGCGGGCAATCGAGATCCGCTGGCGTTCGCCGCCGGAGAGGGCCGTGCCGCCCTCGCCGACCCGCGTCCCCCAGCCGTCGGGGAGCCGGTCCACCACCTCGGTGACGCGCGCGAGTTCGGCCGCCCCGCGCAGTTCCTCGTCACTCGCCTCCGGCCTGCTCATCCGGATGTTCTCCTCGATGGTGCCGTCGAAGAGATAGACGTCCTGGAAGACCAGCGCGATGTGGCGCATCAACTCCTCGGTGGTCAGCTGCCGCACGTCCCTGCCCCCGATCGACACCGTGCCCGCCTCCACGTCCCAGAACCGGGCGATCAGCCGCAGCACCGTGGTCTTGCCGGAGCCGGAGGGCCCCACCAGTGCCGTCATCGTGCCGGGCCGCGCCACGAGGGAGACGTCGCGCAGTACCGGCTCTCCGCCGTAGCCGAAGGTGACTCCCCTGAGTTCGACGGACGGCTCGGCCGGCCCCTCCCCCGTGGAGGAACCGCTGGTCGGGCCGGGCAGCTCCGGGGCGTCGAGGATCTCCTGGTACCGCGCCACGGCGTTGCCCGCCATGCGCACCATGGCCGCGTTCTCCACGGCCGTCATCAGGGGCTCGACCAGCCGGACTCCGAGCACCAGCAGGGCCACCAGCTCGGCCGTGGCCAGCTCACCGCCCAGGGCGAGTTGGGCGCCCGTCGCCAGCAGGGCGACGAGGAGCAGTTGGATGACGAGGTTGGTGGACAGCAGCGCGGGCGCCGCGACCACGGTGGTGGAGCGCTGGGCCGCGCTCTGTTCGGCCAGGGCCTCCTCCAGCCGGCGGTGCCCTGCGGCGGTCTGGCCGGCGGCCCGCAGGGTGGCCTGGGCCTGGGCGAACTCCACGACGCGGTTGGCCGCTTCGGTGGCGGTCGTCTTCTGCACGTCGTCAAGTCGGGCCACCAGCCGGCCGGCCCAACGACCCACGACGGCGACCAGAGGAAGCCCCACCAGGGCGACCAGCCCGAGCCGCCACTCAAGGACGAACATCGCGAGGACGAGGACCACCGGCGTGACCACCGAGGCCACCACCGGGCGCAGCAGGTGCGCCGGCACGCCCATGATGTCGACAATGCCCCGGCTGGAGAGCTGGCTCAGCTCGCCGACCCGACGCGGATCGGAGAACCAGCCCAGCGGGAGCGCGGCGACCTTGTCGCCAAGTCGGCGGAAGAGCTGCCTGGCCAGGGCCACGGAGCCGCGATAGGCGGCGATCTGGGCGCGGTAGCGGACGACGGCGTAGGACGCGAAGAGCGCGGCGACGGCGACGATCCACGGCCACGCCTCCCGTGGCCGGCCGGAGAGAACGTGCTCGCAGGCGGGGACCATGCAGGCGTAACCGATGCCGGCCAGCGCCGACTCGAATGCCAGGCTGACCACGTTCGTGCGAAGGGGGCGGGCCCCCGGCCGGTCCCCGAGGCTCAGCAGTGTTCCGATCACGATGTCCGCCCTTCGGCGAGCGCCTCCTGGGCGCCCCACAGCTCCGCGTAGAGGCCCCCTCGGGCCAGCAGCGACTGGTGGTCGCCGCGCTCCACGATCCGTCCCTCGTTCACCACGCAGATCTGGTCCACTCCGACGACCGTGCGCAGTCGGTGGGCGACGACCAGCAGGGTGCGGCCGACGGCCAGTCGGGACAGCGCGTCCTGGATGGCGGTCTCGGAGTCCGGGTCGGCGTAGGCCGTGGCCTCGTCCAGGACGACCACCGGGGTGTCGGCGAGCAGTGCCCTCGCGATGGCGACGCGCTGGGCCTCGCCTCCCGAGAGGTGTGCGTCCTCGCCGTGGACGCTGTCATAGCCGCGCGGCAGGGCCAGGACGCGCGCATGGATGTTGGCCGCCTTGGCCGCCGCGACGATCTCGTCCTCCGAGGCGTCAGGGCGGGCCATGCGGATGTTCTCCCGGATCGAGTCGCGCACCAGCCGGATGTCCTGGAGCACCATCCCCACCTGCCGGTACAGGGTGTGCTGCTCCATCTCCCGCACGTCGGCGCCGCCGAGGGTGATGCGCCCTTCGGTGGGGTCCCAGAAGCGCGCCAACAGCGAGGCCAGCGTGCTCTTTCCGGCGCCGGAGGGCCCCACCAGCGCGGTGACCGTGCCGGGCGGCAGTTCCAGGTCCACCCCGCGAATCACCTCGACGCCGTCGGAGTAGCCGAAGCGCACACCGGAGAAGCGCACCCGGGCATCGACGGGTACCGCGGGTGTGTCGGAGGGCGGCGGGAGCGTGTCGGTGCCGAGCAGCCGCTGGATGGCGCCCGCCGCGTGCCGGGCGGTGATCAGGTGCTGATAGGCGTAGTTCAGCTCGAGGAAGGGACCGGCCACGGCCACCCCCACCACGAGGAACGGCAGCGTGTCCGCCGGCTCCGCCCAGCCCGCCTGCACGAAGGCGGCGCCCGCGACCAGGGCGGCCAACAGGGTGGTGAACGGTGCCAGCGCCATCTCGGCCAGGGTCGAGCCGCGCAGCATCCCCCGCACCCAGGCCCAGAAGTCGTCCACGAACGCCTCGGTCGCCCGCACGAAGCGCGTGTGCGCCTGCCCGGTCTGCCCGAAGGTCTTGACGACGGCGATGCCGTCCACGAACTCGACGGCGGCGGCGCTCACATCGGCGATGGAGCGCTGGTAGCGCTCCATCGGCTCTCCCTGGCCGCGCATCAGGAACGCGTACTGGACGGCTCCCAGCAGGACGGGGAGCAGGGTCAGCAGCGTGAGCCTCCAGTCGGAGACGAGAAGGTAGACCAGTGCGGCGGCGGGCGCCACGACGGCGGTGGTCAGTTCGAGGTAGGCGTGGCCCACCAGGTGGTGGAGATCGGCGACATCGTCGGTCAGCGCCTTCCTGACCCGCCCCGACGACCGGTCGGTGAACCAGCCGAGAGGCACCCGGCCCAACCGCCGCGCGGCGCGGCGCCGGACGTCGAGCTGGAAGGTGGTGTCCGCCAGGTGCGTGATGGTCAGCGCGGCGCCGCTGGCGAGCAGGCGCAGCACCAGCGCCCCGGCGGCGACGGCCACCGTGGCCCACACCCGGTCCTCACGCACCGGGTCGCGCAGCAACTCGCGCGCCAGCTCCACGAGCGCGATCAGCGGCACCACCTTGGCCAGGGCACCGACCGCCTCCAACAGGCAGGCGACCAGCAGACGGGAGCGCACGGGCGCCAACAGGTCGCCCAGTGCGACCTTGCCCTGTGGGATCGCGCCGGAGCGCTCCTGACGGGCCGTCGCGTCGGGGGGTGACATGGGGAGTGACCTTTCTGGAAGGGCGGGCCGGTGCTTCCCGCCAGTGGCCGGTGGAGGATCAGGCGTTCTGGGTCTGGTTTCTCGGCGCGGGGAGTCGAGGCACGAGCAGCACCGCCAGCAGGGACGCGGCCAGAACGCCGACGCCGACGCAGGAGAAGGCCCTCGCGTAGCCGTCGGCCAGGGCGGCGACCGGGTCAGCCGTGGCGGCGTTGTCCGTGACGGTCACGGCCACGGTGGAGAGTGCCGCCAGGCCGACGCTGCCCCCGCACTGCCTGCTGGCGTTCAACAGGCCGCTCACCAGACCCGCCTCGTCGCTGGCGACCCGGGACGTGCCCATGGCGGTGTTGGCCATCACGCTCAGCCCGATGCCGACGCTGGCAACCAGCGACGGACCGAGAAAGCCGCCCAGGAAGGTCGAGTCAGGGCGCAGCGTCCCGAACCACAGCATTCCGACTCCGCCCAGGGCGAGGCCGCCGCCGATCAGCAGCCGCCCGTCGACGCGTCCGACGAGCCGTGAGGCCGCGAAACTGCCGAGAACGGCACCCCCGCAGAAGGGCAGGAACGCCACGCCCGCGGCCAGGGGGTCGTAGTCCAGCACATGCTGGAGGAAGAGCGACGCGAAGTAGAACCCCGCCACCGTGGCCGCCCCGACCAGGAGCGACAGCACGTTGGCCAACCAGACGGTGCGGCTCGCGAACACGCTCAACCGGACCAGGGGCGCGGCCGAGCGGCGCTCCCACAGCACGAAGGCCACCGCCAGCAGGGCCGCGCCGCCCAGCGTCGCGAGGGTGCGAAGGGAACCCCACGGGTGCTTCTCGGTCTCCAGCAGCCCGAAGACCAGCACGGTCATGGCCGCCGTGCCCAGCGACGCACCAGCGATGTCGAGCCGCCGGCTGCCGCCGCCGCCGGTGCGCACGGAGGACAGAGCCAACGGGAGAGCGAGCACCACCAGCGGGACGTTGACGAACATCACCCACCGCCAGTCGAGCAGGTCGGTCAACACCCCGCCGAGCAGCACCCCGAGAGCGCCGCCGGATATGGCGACCATGGTCCAGCTCCCCAGTGCTCGGCGTCGCGGGGCGCCCTCCTCGAAGGTGACCATGATCACGGTGAGGCTGATGGGAGCCAGCACGGCCGCCGCGAGCCCCTGACCGGCCCGAGCGGCGACCAGTTGCCCAGGCGTCTGAGCCAGGCCCCCGAGCAGGGAGGCCACGCCGAAGAGCGCGAGCCCGGCGATCGTCGCCCTGCGGTGACCGAAGAGGTCGGCGATGCGGCCGCCCAGAAGCAGCAGGCCGCCGAAGACCAGCGTGTAGGCGTTCACCACCCACGAGAGCCCGCCGGGAGCGAAGCCCAGGTCCCGGCCGATCTCGGGCAGGGCCACGTTGACCACGCTGATGTCCAGAACCACCATCAGCTGGCACAGGCAGACCGTGGCCAGCACCCGTCCCGGCCGCGCCACCGGTCCTCCCCGTCCCGTGTCGGACCCCGTTCTCGACTCCGCCATGCCACCTTCCCCCGCCGACGCGTACAGTGTTCGCGTAAGGTATGCCTAACTTCAGCGTGGTGGCAAGTGGCGCCGGCCCCCGGGGCACCGTGCGACGATGAGCCGCATGGCACAGCAGCGACGTCCACGGCCGGGCCTGACCACCGCGTCAGTCGTCACGGCCGGCCGGCGGGTCATCGAACGGGATGGACTGGACGCGTTGTCCATGCGCTCCGTCGCCGCCGAGCTGGGCACGGCCGCGACCTCGCTCTACCGCCATGTCGACGGACGCGAGGACCTCCTGGTGGCGATCCTCGAACAGGTGGCGAAGGGACTGCCGGTGTCCGTGCCCGGCGAGAGGCCTGGCGACCGGCTCCTGACCCGTTTCACCGAGGCCCACGACTACATGGCGCGGCACATCTGGGTGCTCCACATCCTCATCAGGGGCGAACTCGTGGCGCGCAACGCCTTCTTCTTCGCCAACGCGTGCGTCGAGGACTTCCTGGAGGCCGGGCTTCCCTCCGACGAGGCCATGTCCGCTTTCCGCTCCTGCTGGTACCTGATCATCGGCGAACTCCTCGCGGAACACCCGCTCCACCCGGTGCGCCACCCTTCCCAACGCGACCGCCTCACAGCCGAGATCACCGCCGCCCAGTTCCCCGCGCTGGCGCGCTACCGCACCGAGGTCGCCGACGGGACGCCACCTTCCGACCTGTCCCGACACGCCCTGCGCGCCCTCCTCAGCGCACTTCTTCCCGGCACCTCGCACTCCTTCTGACCCAGCGCCGGACGCCGGGGCCGCACCGCGCGCGAGCCCCTCTCGCCATAGCGGAGCATCGAGGTCGCCGGGAACAGTCCCGCCGAGACTCCCGACCGATGACGCCTGAAGACTCTCGGGCTCACGGGCCTCGGAACGCACCACTGCCATCAGGGCCCGGGATCTCCGTGCGCCAACTCCGAGTCGGGAACGAAGGGTCTCAGCCGAGATTGGCCGTTGCTGCTCCCGCCTGTGCTGAACATCCTCCGCACGTGCCCGCTCCAGCACTTCCTGTTCCAGCTGGGGGCATCTCACGCACGGAAACACGAGGCGCCGCGATCGACTGGAGCTGCCGCTTCTCGGGAACCGCAGTTGCCTTCGCCGTCCGAGGCAGGTTACTTGCAGACGAGGGACCCGGTTCTCTCTCGCTTCTGGCGAAGCTCGGCTGGTCGACGGACGCCACCGACCCGGACGCCCTTGCCGTGGCGGCGATGGCCTGGAGCAGACCAGGTCCCACCTCGGCCCAGCCCATCAGCAGCAGCTGACCGACGGCGTCGAAGGCAGCCTTGCCGTAGTTGCCGGCCAGCACCGGCTCCGCCACGTTCAGCGCCAACGTCATCACGCTGGCCAGCACCAACAGGCGCCGCGCGGGGCGGATCTGCTCCTTCGGCGCGCCGTTCATCGCCAAGTAGCGCACCCCGAGCAGCAGTCCGAGGACCGACAGGTCCACGGCCGGTGCGACCAACGGGGCGACATGCGCCGGCACCCCCAGCCGCAGCCCCAGTGCCAGCACGTTCCCGAAGCCGAACAGAAACGTCAGGCCGATCACGGCGCCCATGATCCCGGTGACCGCACGCTCGATCGCCACATGGCCTGCTGCCGGCCCCTGGCTGGGCAACGAGGGAGGCGCCATCATCGCCTCCCGAGTACAACCGCAGGCTCGAATCGCCCTTCGATCACCAGCCGGCCCGCGAGAACCCGCTGGTCGGCCGTACGACCATCGGCGAGGTGCCCCGCCGGGGGCACGAACCGGCGAGAGCACTGAGGACGCCGCCGGAAGCTCCTTGCGTGGAGCCACCTCGGACAGGCGAGCTTCACACCCGGAGCAGCAACTCCCTGAGAGATCACCGAGAACCACCCCGCCGGGACGACCGCTCTGCCTCTTCTCTGCAAAGACGCAGGTCATGGCACAGAACGAGCGGTTGGGGTTTCGGTTCAAGTCCCCCTCGGACACATTCACCACGCCGGGCTCGCCGGAGAGGGCCCAGGTGATGCCTACCTCCCTCGTATCGGCATCGGGTGCTGCGCGGTACAAGTCCAGGCCTTCCACGGCTGCCGCACCAGCCGCCCCCATACATGGGCCCCCACCAGGTCACGGCTGGACTTCCCCTCCGGTGTCGTCCTGCCGTCGACCTTCCGCACCTCAGTGAATCAACCTCATGAGAGCAAAACGTGTGCCCTCATCTATCTCCGGCGACTTGGCCACACCGCGAACCAGAGCTACAACAGGACCCGCTCGACAAACCCGTCGAACGAACGTAGTCAGACGTGGGCGGAATCCTGGATGGCAACCATCATTGACAAAGGCGCCTCCTCGCCGGGGAGGCGGTGGCTCGTGCGTTACCGCGAGCCAGGAGGGCGAAGTGCGCGCCAGCGCGAGAAGTCGTTCGCCCGCCGGAAAGACGCCGCCGATTTCGCGACCAAGGTGGAGCACGACAAGCGCTCCTTCACTTATGCCGATCCCCATGCGGGCAACAAGCCGCTCCACGTCTTTGTCGACGAATGGTTGGACGCGCTTCACCACGTGACCGATGGCACGTGGGAGAGCTATGAGCGCATCTGGCGACTCCACGTGCTCCCCCATCTCGGCCGAAGGACGTTGGGCCAGGTCAGCATGACGGACGTGGAGAGGCTCTTCGCGACATGGAGCAGCGGCGGGGCGCCACGCAACACGATCGAGTCGCGGCGGATCGCGGTCTCGTCGGCCTTCACCTACGCCGTCCGCCACAAACTCGTCCCACTCAATCCCGTGAGGGGCGCGGAACTCCCGGGCCGCTCGGTGACGGCGATCGACGAGCACGCTCTGCCGTCCATGGAGGAAGTGCAAGCGATTGCCGAATCAATCGGCTCTCGACTCGAACCGGCGATATGGCTGATGGCCTGTTGCGGACTTCGCATAGGCGAGGTGCTGGGACTACACGAGACAGATTTCCACGGCAACACAGTTCGCCTCAGGCGTCAGGTGACACGCACCAAAGCCCGAGACGGAATTTATGTCGTTCGCTACGCGCCACTCAAACACCGTAGCGAGGGGGAATGGCGGGATGTCCCTCTTCCGGAATCCATCGCGCCGTTCGCTCAATGCTTTCCGATCCTCACCGAAAAGGGAACAATCCCCTACCCGGATCTCCTGAGGCGGTCCTGGAACCGGGCCATCAAACGCTTGGGCCTCCCCCACTACACGCCACACGATCTGCGACATCTGTGGGCGACCATGACCCTGACCAGGAATGTCTCCCTCCACGAGGTTTCTCGTTGGTTGGGACATCGCTCGATCAAGGTCACGGTCGACCGCTACGGACATCTGACACGGGACGGTCACCAGCGGTGCCGCGAGGTGGTGGAGGCCCTCTGTGCCCCCTTCGTGGGGCCCGCGCTCAGCGGAGCCCCAGTCGCCTGAGGACGCGGTGCTGACGTGGTGCTGGGTTCGCCGGGAAGTACAGGTAGCAGACGCCACCTGTACCGCTTCTGACCTGGCCGTTCTCGTCGTAACGCTGGGTCCGCAGCCAGATGTTCTCGAACTGGCGCCTGCGGTAGACGCGGCGGACCGTCGAGTTGTCGCTGCTGGCCGGGTCGTTGGCGATGACGTCGCCGTCCTCGGTGAAGCCGACCACGGTCATCAGGTGACCGGAGGTGCCGTAGCCGGCGCCGTCGAGTTCGGCCTCGTAGAAGGACTGGGACGTGATCAACGGGATGCCGGCGGCGATGAGTTCCTCGGCCTCGTCCAGCGAGGCGATCCGGGTGACGATCCCCTCCAGGTCAGGGTAGGTCGCCGCGTAGGCCGCGTTGAACGGCCAGTTGCCGCAGCCGTCGTACTGGTAGTCGAAGGTGAAGCGGGCCGCGTGGCAGACCTGGGGGTCGTCGTAGTCGGGGTTGACCCAGGCCAGGTCCTCGGGGGTGGGGGCGCGCCCCCAGGACTCGATGATCATCTGCGAGGAGGTCGGGCTGCACCAGGCCTCGCCGCCGTTGTCGTACTCGGGGTAGCGGCCGACGTGGATGTTCTGCGAGTACGTCGGGACGTCCAGCTCGATCCCGCTGGCCACCCCGGGGCTGCTGGCGGGGACCTCGAAGCGGGCCGGAACGTCGGAGGTCATCGCGCCGATCCGCCACACGGTGGGGGTGGCGTCGCCGCCGGCGGCGCGGTGCAGGGTCAGCCGCAGCTGGTAGGCGACGAAGCGGGGCCCCGTCTCGGTGTCGTCGATGGCCAGCGTGTCGGTCCAGACGGTGGACCTGCCGTCCTCCTGGCCGTCCACGGAGGTGCGGTGGATGTCCTCGTCGCCGGAGGCCCAGACGCCGAGCGTGTACCAGGGGGTCTGGGTGCCGTCGGAGTAGTCGGCCCGCACCTCGATCCTCACGAAGGTGCCGGCCGGGGTGTCCGCGTTCCAGGAGGCGATCAGCTCGCCGCCGGGCGTGGCGGGCGCGTGGCTCGGCGAGACCCAGGTGGCGTACTCGTAGGTGGCGGTCGTGCCCAGGTGGGGGTCGGTGTAGTCGACGGTGCCGGCCGGCGCGTCGATACGGACGCCCGGCCGGGCGCCGGCGACGACGGCGACGCCGTCGGCGGTGCCGGCCCGCCAGTCCGCCGCCGAGGTCCAGGCGTGGTACTCGATGGTGGAGTCGGCGCGCGGCCGGCCCGGGCCGGCGGAACGGCCGGTACCCGTGGCCAGGGCGGTGGGGGCGGCGGAGAGCGCGGTCGCGGTGCCCACGGCCGCCACGGCGGCGGCCAGTACGGTGCGTCGAGGGGTGCTGGTCACGTGATGGTCTCCCGGTGTGGTCAGCGAAACGCCTCGCCCGGCGGCGAGACGGCACGGGCGCGAGTGCGTACCACTATCCCGACTCGGGGCCCTGACGACCAGTAAGGCCAGGCCATGGACGGCCACCAATATTGGTGTCGACCTGTGGCGATCCCCGGCGCCCCGTCCCCGCGCGGGGCACCCGGCGGCCGTCCGGGGCGGTCCGCCGTGGCGCTAACCTGGCCGCGATGATCTTCGACGGCGGGGTGGACGGCGGGGCCGGCGGCGGAACGGGCGGCGGCGGAACGGGCGACGCGACCGGCGGCGGAACGGGCGGCGCCGTCGAGGCGTTGGCGGCGCGGCTGCCGTCGCTGTCGCCCTCGGTCGGCCCGGTGCGGCTGGTGGGCGTGGACGGGCACGCGGGCTCGGGCAAGTCGACGCTGGCGCGCCGCCTGGCCGCCGCGCTGCCCGGCACCCCGGTGCTCCACCTGGACGACCTGGCCAGCCATGACGCGTTCTTCGGCTGGACGGACACCTTCCTGACCCAAGTGGTGGCCCCGCTGGCGCGCGGGGAGGTCGCGCACCACCCGGTCTACGACTGGACCCGGCGCGCGTTCATCGCGAGCGCGCCGCTTGAGCCCGCGCCCGTGGTGTTGGTGGAGGGGGTGGGCGCGGGCAGACGCGCGGTGCGCCCCCATCTCGCGCTGCTGATCTGGCTGGAGGTGCCGCCCGAAGTCGCCTGGCGCAGGGGGCGGTTGCGGGACGGTCCGGCGCTCGCCTCGTTCTGGGACGCGTGGGAACGAGCCGAGTTGCGCCATTTTGCCGATGACCCGTCAAGACCCTTTGCGGATATCCTGATGACTTCAGGGGGAGACAGTCACCATGCCTGCGAATGAGGTCCACCGGATGCCAAGGGCGGGCGAGGGCACCCGCGTTGTGAGGAGTTCATGACTGCTGGCGATCCCGCTTCCCCGGTGCCGGCCCCGATGGCGGATCTGGCGTGGCTGCGCGGCGTCGACGCCTACACGGCCGCCGCCTACCCCGAGGCCGAGGAGGAGTTCCGCGCGGCGGTGCGGGAGGACCCCGGGATGGCCGACGCCTGGCTGGGGCTGCACGCGCTGCGCTGTGACGTGCCGACGGCGTTACGTCAGATGTACCGCAACCGCGCCAGGTTCGGCGAACAACGGGAGCGCCACGGGCGGCCGTTGAGTTCCTGGTACTGGCTGGGCTGGTGGGTCCAGCCGGTGTTGGAGAGCGAACGTGACCTGATACTGGCGCACGCCTCGCAGTTGCTGGACGGCCGGCGGATGACCGAGCTGGACCGGGCGCTGGCGGAGTGCCCGGCCCCGGAGTCCGATCCCTACGCGCGTTTCCTGCACGCCTGCCGCTGCTATCTCTCCAAGGACTGGGAGGGACTGTTCCGTTACACCTCCACCCTCACCGAGGACCCCCAACTCGGCGTGGAGGCGGGGCTGTTCGCGGGGATAGCGCGGGTGCGGCTGGAGATGTTCGACCAGGCGGAGCCGCTGCTGACGGCGGCGTTGATGCGCTGCCGCAGCGAGCATCCGCAGCGCAAGGAGCTGCGCTACTGGCTGGCGCGGGCCAGGGAGGGCAGCGGGCGCGGGGCCGCCGCGATCCCGCTGTACCGGGCGGTGCAGCACGCGGACCCGGACTTCATGGACACGTCGGTGCGGCTGACGGCGTTGACCACGGACGAGTCGGAGGGGCTGCTGCTCGGCGGGTTCGGGGACCGGGTCGACGAGCCGTCGGCGGTGCCGGCCGGCGGGGTCGGCGAGCCGCCCTTCCCCGACCTGCGGGTGCCCTCGCCCGCGCCCCCGGCCGGCGGCGGCGGCGAACGCCCGGGCGAGCGGGGCACGTCGCTGTTCGGCGCCGGGTCGGCTGGCCAGGACGCGGGGCCGCCGCCGGTGCCCGACCAGGCGTTGCTGGCGCGGACGTTGGGCGAGCTGGACCGGATGGTGGGCCTGGAGCCGGTGAAGGAGCAGGTGCGCGCGATGTCGGCGCAGCTGCGGATGGCCCGGCTGCGCTCGGGCCAGGGGCTTCCGGTGCAGCCGCCGAAGCGGCACTTCGTCTTCTCCGGTCCCTCGGGCACCGGCAAGACGACGGTGGCGCGCATCCTGGGGCGGGTCTTCCACGCGCTGGGGGTGCTGGCCAACGACCGGCTGGTGGAGGCGCAACGGGCCGATCTGGTCGGGGAGTTCCTCGGGCAGACGGCGGTGAAGGCCAACCGGCTGATCGACTCGGCGCTGGGCGGGGTGCTGTTCGTGGACGAGGCGTACAGCCTGGTGCACTCCGGCTACAGCAAGGGCGACGCCTATGGCGACGAGGCGCTCCAGGTGTTACTCAAGCGGGCGGAGGACAGCAGGGAGCACCTGGTGGTGATCCTGGCCGGCTATCCGGAGGGAATGGACCGGCTGTTGGCGGCCAATCCCGGCCTGGGCTCCCGGTTCGCCGCCCGGGTCGAGTTCCCCAGCTACCGACCGAACGAACTCACCGCCATCGGCGAGCTGTTGGCCGCCGAGCACGGCGACTCCTGGGACCCGGAGGCGCTGGAGGAGCTGCGCAGCATCAGCGAGCACGTGGTGGCCGAGGGCTGGATCGACGAGTTGGGCAACGGGCGCTTCCTGCGCACGCTCTACGAGTCCAGCTGCGCGTTCCGCGATGTGCGGCTGGCGGAGTCGGGCACCTCGCCGACCCGTCAGGAGTTGTCCACACTGCGATTGTCGGACCTGATGCTGGCCTATGGCGAGGTGCTGGCCGGCCGGGGCCGCACCCTGCCGACGGACGACGAACTGCCGCCGCTGACCTGAGCGTTGGCGGCGCGGCGTGCGCTGACGGTCCGTCAAGGCCCGCCGGGATCACCACCTCACAGCAACCGCCCGAGGAGCGTGGCGAGTTGGGCGCGCTCCTCGGCGGTCAGCGGCGCCAGGACGTTCTCCAGCAGGGCGGGCACGCCGCGTTCGGCGGCGGCCAGCCGCTCGACGCCCGCATCGGTGAGGGTGACGGCGTAGGCGCGACGGTCGCCCGTGGCGCGTTCGCGGCGGACCAGGCCGGCGGCCTCCAGGCCGTCGCAGAGGCCGACCATCACGGAGCGCTCGCCGATCATCTGCTTACAAACTATCGGCGGGCCGACGGTATGCCGGCGTGCCGAGCGAGGAGACCTTCGGTGACGCTGCCCCGCACCCCCGACGAACTGCTCTCCACCACCCGCGCCGTGCGCCGGCGCCTCGACCTGGACCGCCCGGTGCCCCGCCGTCTGATCGAGGAGTGCGTGGACCTGGCCACCCAGGCGCCGACCGGGCGCAACCGGCAGCGCTGGCACTTCCTGGTGGTCACCGAGGCCGCGCGACGGCGGGTCGTCGGCGACCTGCTCCGCCGCGCGCTGCTGACCGGCGGCGGACGCGGGCCGACCGAACGGGACCTGCGCCGGATGTACGCCCACCCCGGCTCCATGGAGAAGGTCTCCGATGGCGTGCGGCATCTGTACGACAACATCCACCGGGTGCCGGCGTTCGTCATCCCCGCCGTGGAGGGCCGCACGGACCGCGCCTCGGTGCTGGAGCAGTCGATGACCTGGGGCTCGATCCTGCCGGCGGTCTGGTCGTTCATGCTGGCCGCCCGCGCCCGTGGGCTGGGCACGGTGTGGACCACGGCCCAGGGCGCCGTGGAGCGCGAGGTGGCCGAGGTGCTGGGCGTGCCGCACCGGGAGGTGATGCTGGCGGCGTTCGTCCCGTTGGCGTTCACGCTCGGGACCGACTTCCGCCCGGCCCGCCGGGTGCCCAGGGACGAGGTGCCGCACTGGGAACGCTGGTGAACGGCCGCCCCCGCCCGGCCCCTTGACGGGTTCGTCGACCCGTTCGTCAGCGGTCGTCGGCGGTCGGTCGTCAGCGGTCGTCGCGGGCGGAGCCGAGCGACTCGGCCAGGGAGCGCAGGGTGCGCGCGTCGGCCAGGGAACGCTCGCGGGAGACGCCCGGCTGGATGGCCATCACCGGGAGCACGGTGCCGTCAGCGAGGTCGAGGGTGACCCACGGGTCGCCGGGGCGCAGGGTGACCCGCACGATCTCCTGCCACGCGAGCCGGCGCACGGTGGTCAGGTTCACCACCGTGACGCCGTCGGCGTCGGCGCTGACCCGGGGGCGGGCCAGCAGCGCCAGCACCGCCAGGACCAGCAGCCCGCTGCCGACGATCGCGAGCCGGTCGCCGAGGCCCCAGCTGACCGCGCCGCCGGCCGGCAGCAGCACCGCGATCAGGGTCAGCACCCCGACGACGGTCACCCCGGCGACGAGCAGCACCACCCGGGTCAGGGTGGGGCGGAGCGTCAACGGGAGGGTCGGCTCGTCGGTCGGCGCGCCGGCCGGCTCGTTGGCGGTCACGGTCACAGCCGCGCGGCGTGGATGCCGGTGGTGAGGATCGCGCGGGCGCCCAGCTCGTACAGCTCGTCCATCACCCGCTGAGCGTCCTGCACCGGAACCATGGAACGGACGGCGGCCCAGCCCTGGTCGTGCAGCGGGGAGACCGTCGGGGACTCCAGCCCTGGGGTGAGGGCGACGGCCTTCTCGACCAGTTCGGTCCTGATGTCGTAGTCCATCATCACGTAGCGGCGGGCGACCAGGACGCCCTGGAGGCGGCGGAGGAACTGCCGCACCTTGGCCTCCTGTTCGGTGTCGCCCCGGCGGCGGATGACCACCGACTCGGACTCCAGGATCGGCTCGCCGATGATCGACAGGCCCGCGTTCCGCAGGGTGGTGCCGGTCTCCACCACGTCGGCGATCACCTCGGCCACGCCCAGCTGGATGGCGGTCTCCACCGCGCCGTCCAGGTGCACCACGGACGCCTCGACGCCGTGCTCGGCGAGGTGCGCGCTGACCACCCCGGCGAAGGAGGTGGCCACCGTCAGCCCGTCGAACTCCCGGACGTCGCTCACCGTTCCGGGCGTGGTGGCGTAGCGGAGCGTGGAGGCCGCGAAGCCGAGCTTCATGATCTCCTCGGCCTCGGCGCCGGAGTCCAGCAGCAGGTCCCGGCCGGTGATCCCGAGGTCGAGCCGCCCGAGCCCCACGTAGACGGCGATGTCGCGGGGGCGCAGATAGAAGAACTCGACCTGGTTCTCGACGTCGATCAGCACCAGTTCCTTGCGGTCCTTGCGCTGCCGGTACCCGGCCTCATGGAGCATGGCCGCCGCAGGCTCGGCGAGAGAACCCTTGTTGGGGACGGCGATGCGCAGCATGAGTGAGCTTTCCTTCGGTGATCGGTGTGGCGGTCGGAACAGGCCGAACGGGGCTGAACAGTGC
The DNA here is from genome assembly GCF_003696235.1 of Streptomyces triticirhizae. GTDB lineage: Bacteria > Actinomycetota > Actinomycetes > Streptomycetales > Streptomycetaceae > Streptomyces > Streptomyces triticirhizae. Next base: position 4,299 of record NZ_RFFJ01000001.1, on the reverse strand, counting down.
TGAACAGGGGGAACGGGCAGGGTCGGTCGTCGGTCGAAGGTGGGCGGTCGGAAGTGGTCGGTCAGAGGTGGGCGTAGACGTCCGAGAGGGAGATGCCCCGGGCCACCATCATCACCTGGAGGTGGTAGAGCAGCTGGGAGATCTCCTCGGCCGTCCGCTCGGCGCTCTCGTGCTCGGCGGCCATCCACACCTCGGCGGCCTCCTCGACGACCTTCTTGCCGATGGTATGGACCCCCGCCCCGACCAGCTCGGCGGTGCGCGAGGTGGAGGGGTCGCCAGTGGCGGCCTTCTGCTGTAGCTCGGCGAAGAGCTGGTCGAAAGTCTTGTTGGCCATGGTGACCCTCAGCCTACGGCGTGGGCGGCACCGGCCAGCGCCCGGGTTCCACGGCGGCCCGCAGCACGGCGGCGGTGGCGACGGCGGCCGAGACGGCCTCGTGCCCCTTGTCCTCCGTGGAACCCTCGAGACCGGCGCGGTCCAGGGCCTGCTCCTCGGTGTCGCAGGTCAGCACGCCGAAGCCGACGGGCACGCCGGTGTCCACGCTCACCCGGGTCAGCCCCTCGGTCACCCCCTGGCAGACATACTCGAAGTGCGGGGTGCCGCCCCTGATGACCACCCCGAGCGCCACCACGGCGTCCATGCCCTGCCGGGCCAACACCCCGGCGGCGACCGGGAGTTCGAAGCTGCCGGGGACCCGGATCACGGTGTGCCCGGTGACGCCGAACTCCGCTAGGGCGCGCTGGGCCCCGTCCAGCAGGCCGTCCATCACCCTGCGGTGCCACTGGGCGGCGACGACGGCGACCCGCAGGTCGGTGGCGTCGGAGATGGTCACCTCGGGGGCGCCCGTTCCGCTCACGACTCACTCCTCACATGTTCGAACTGGTGCGACTGCCACTGGTGAAACTGTCACAGAACGTCAGGTTTTGCGTACCCAAGGTAACGCGGCTGCTGGTCCGCGTGGGCCGACGCCGGCGCCGCGTCCAGCCAGGGCAGGTCGTGGCCCATCCGGTCGCGCTTGGTGCGCAGATAGCGCAGGTTGTGCTCGCCCGGCGAAACGGGCAGCGGCAGGCGCTCGTTGACCTTCATGCCGAGGCCGCCCAGCGCCTCGGCCTTGGCGGGGTTGTTGGTGATCAACCGCACCGAGCGCACGCCGAGGTCGGCGAGGATGCCGGCGCCGACGGCGTAGTCGCGGGCGTCGGCCGGCAGGCCGAGGTCCAGGTTGGCGTCGAGGGTGTCCCGGCCGCGTTCCTGGAGTTCGTAGGCCCGCAGCTTGGAGAGCAGGCCGATGCCGCGCCCCTCGTGGCCGCGCAGGTAGACCACCACGCCCCGGCCCTCCTCGGCGACGCGCTCCAGGGACGCGGTCAGCTGGGGGCCGCAGTCGCAGCGCTGGGAGCCGAAGACGTCCCCGGTCAGGCACTCGGAGTGCACCCGCACCAGCACGTCCTCGCCGTCCCCGAGGTCGCCGGCGACGAGCGCCACATGCTCCACGCCGTCGGCCACCGAGCGGTAGCCGTGCGCGCGGAACGTGCCGTGCGCGGTGGGCAGCGAGGTGACCGCCTCCCGGACCACCTCGGCCACGGGCGGCGCCTCCTCGGTCTCCTCGCGGGCGGCGCGGTAGGCCACCAGGTCGGCGATGGAGACCAGGGTCAGGCCGTGGCGCCGGGCGAAGGAACGCAGCGCGGGCAGCCGCAGCATCCGGCCGTCCTCGCCGGCGATCTCCACCACCACGGCGGCGGGCCGCAGCCCGGCGAGGGTGGCCAGATCGACGCCGGCCTCGGTGTGCCCGGGGCGGATCAACACCCCGCCGGCGCGGGCGCGCAGCGGGAAGACGTGGCCGGGGCGGGAGAAGTCGGCCGCCCGGGCCGTGGGGTCGGCCAGCAGCCGGATGGTCGCGGCGCGGTCGGCGGCGGAGATCCCGGTGGTGACGCCGTGCTCGGGGCCGGCGTCGACCGAGACGGTGAACGCCGTCGCCATCGACTCGGTGTTCTTCTCCACCATCTGCGGCAGTTCCAGCCGGTCCAGCTCCTCGGCGGCCATGGGCACGCAGATCAGGCCCCGGCACTCGCTCATCATGAACGCGATCGTCTCGGGCGTCACCAGCTCGGCGGCCAGCACCAGGTCGCCCTCGTTCTCCCGGTCGGCGTCGTCCACGACGACCACGGGGCGCCCCAGCGCGATGTCGGCGATCGCGCGCTCGATCGGGTCGAGCGCGGTGTCCGCGTCGGTGGGGGCCCCGGCCGCGTGGGGCCCCGCGTCGGCGAGCGCCCCGAGGCCCCGGGGCTCGCTCGCGGCGGGTTCGGTGAAGGTCATGCCGGGGCTCCTTCCAGCCGCTCGGCCGCGGGGTCGGGCGCGCGGCGCGCGGCGGAGCGCTGCCACCAGTCCCGCATCCCCCACAGCACGAGGAAGAGGTAGATGACGTAGACCAGCCCGGAGAACGGCAGGTCGCTGCTGAACGCGAGCGGCACCCCGACCAGGTCCACCAGCAGCCAGGCGATCCAGAACTCCACCAGGCCCCTGGCCTGCGCCACCATGGCGACCAGGGTGCCGACGAAGATGTACGCGTCGGGCCAGGGGTTCCAGGACAGCTCGGGGTAGGCGGTGAAGAGGCCGCCCACCAGCAGCGTTCCCACGACCGCGCCGGCGGCCAGCGCGCCGCGCTCCCGCCAGCTGGCGAAGCGGACGGCGATCTTCTGCCCGTCGCCGCTGTTCTGCCGGCCGACGGTCCACTGCCGCCAGCCCCACAGCGCGGCGGTCATCACCAGCAGCTGCTTGCCGACGCCGCCGCCGAGGTCGGCGGCGCTGTAGGCGGCCACCAGGATCAGCCCGGAGAGCAGCTGCACGGGCCAGGTGAGGAGGGAACGGCGCCAGCCCAGGGCCAGCGCGGCCAGCCCGGCGAGGTTGCCGACCATGTCGGACCACATCACCGGCTGGTTGAACGCCTCGAACGCCGTCGCGTTCAACTGGTCGAGGTTCACCGGACGTTCACTCCCTCGAAGAGCGCGCCCTCAGGCCGCCCGGACGGAACCTGGGCGCCGTGCGCCAGCAGCCGCTCGACGTGCTTGGCCAGCAGGTCGACCTCCAGGTTGACCAGGTCGCCCGGCTGCCGGCGACCCAGCGTGGTCAGGTCGAGCGTGGTGGGGATCAGGCCGACCGAGAACCGGTCGGAGCCGGCCTCGACCACTGTGAGGCTGACGCCGTCGACGGCGATGGAGCCCTTCTCCACGACATAGCGCGCGAGTTGGGGCGGCAGGGTGAAGGTGACCGTCTCCCAGCGTTCGCCCGGCTCCCTGGCCAGCACCTCGGCGGTGCCGTCCACGTGCCCCTGCACGAGGTGGCCCCCGAGCCGGCCGCCGAGCGCCATCGGGCGCTCCAGGTTGACGACGTCGCCCGGGGCCAGCGTGGCGATGTTGGAACGGCGGAGCGTCTCGGCCATCACATCGGCGGTGAAGCCCTCGCCGTCGAACTCCACCACGGTCAGGCAGGTGCCGTTGACGGCGATGGAGGAGCCGTGCGCGGCGTCCTCGACCACGGTCGAGGCGCGCAGCCGCAGACGGGCGGAGTCGCCGAGCCGTTCGACGGCGACGACCCGGCCCAGCTCCTCGACGATTCCGGTGAACATTCAGGACTCCTCGGTGCTGCGAAGGGCGACGGGCTGCGGGGCACGGAGCGACCGCCACGCGGGGACGGTCGGGCGCCGGCAGGAGCAACACCGGGGGGAGAGCGCTGATTCCACGGCGGTCCCCGGACGGCTCGGGGACGGCACGGGACGCGCTCCGGCGTGGCCGCCGGAGCGAGCACGACCGCCGGAGCGAGGGGGCGCGAACGAGAGGGCCACCGGGTCTCCTGCCTACATCGGGCACGACTCCGGGGCGTCCATCACACATCAGGACCGACGGGAACGGTGGCCCGCCGCCGGCCCGAACGCGCCGGCCACCCGAGAGTGGCCCGACGACGGGGCGAAACGGCACACACACCGCGTCCGCCGCGCACTGCCTCCCATCCGGACTTTCACCGTCGGTCCAGGAATTCCACCTGGTCAACCGGCCGCTGGCTGCGGACGGGTCGCGGACTATAACCGCCGGTTCGGAGTTTCACCGACCCCGGAGTGCGCTACGTCACTGGTACCCCACCAGTCTGCCACGCGATCCGCCGGACCACGCGGGGCTGTGTCCCGCCTCACACCCGACGCCCTGGCGGGCGTCCGGCGACGGGCCGCGCTTCGCGCGAGCGACGGTTTGCCGGCGGCCGGCGCCACGCGCGGCCGCCTGCGGCGGGGGCGTTGGCGTCCCCGGCGGCGGCGG